>JBOGZD010000001.1:0-79885 GCA_050697155.1 Solirubrobacterales bacterium
TCCCCCTGCAGGGCGGCTCCGGAGGGCCAAACCTCCATCTCCTGCACAGCACCGTCTCGGTGACTTGGTCTTCTACATCCAGCCTCCTTCAACGTTCGTGGTCACACGTTTGTGCGACAGCCTCGCGCGGATGCAGCGGCGGGATCTCGCGCGCGCCGGTAGGGAAATCGGCGCGAGGGCCCGGTCAGGGCGCGACCGGCACCGGCTGCCACGCCGGGGAGCCGGCGGTTCCCGCCTCGTCGGTGCCGGAGATCGGGCACGCGCCGGGGTCGGTGTTATGGGTCAGCTGGCGCGGATCCGACCCGTCCGGCCTGATCGTGTAGATGTCGCTGCACGCGATCGCTGGCGTCGGTCGCACCGTCCGTGACGTCGCGATCCGGTCGCCGGCCGGAGCGAAGGCGGGCGAGTTATAACCGGACGTATTCGGGATCGGATGCCTGTCCTTGCCGTTCGCGCGCATCAGCCAGAGTCCCTCAGCGCGTTCGAAGGCGATCCGCCGACCGTCGGGGCTGAGGTCGGGCCCGCGATCGTTGACGTTCCCGGTAAGGCGGCGCAGGCGCTTGCCGTTGCGGCGCACCTTCCAGATCCCCTGCCGGCGCTCGCCCTGCGGGGTGCCGACGAACACGATCCAGCGGCCGTCGGGCGAAAACTGGGGCTCGATCAGGATGCCCCGGTGGACAGCCTTAACCACCTTGCGACGGTCGCTGCCGTCAGTTCGTATCGTCTTGATCGCGCGTCCGTTGGTGTAGAGGATACGGCGGCCGCTGGGTGAGAACGAGGGGCTTGCGAGGGTTCTGCTGCGCGCAAGCGCTCTCATCTCGCTTCCGTCGGCGTTCATCGTGAACACGGTGGACCCGCCACTAAGGCCCAACACGGCGAGGGAGAGCTCGCGCCCATCGGGGGACCAGGCGGGAGCATCCTGGTTGACGAGGTCATCCGTGAGCTGCTCGATGCCAGACCCGTCGGGCAGGATCGTGAACAACTCGCTGTCATCCTCACCCGGGGGCGCGCCGACATAGGCGATCCGTCCGTTTGCGCCCGGAAAAGCCGCCTCAGCAACGCTCGTGAAGACGGCGACCAACACAGCGGCGACGGCGATCGTGGCCACCGCAGCCTCCTTGACCGCGAATCGCCGATGACCCTCCGCCCCGATCATCACGAGCAACTGGTCGGGTTCTGACCGAGGCGCAGCGCTTGCAAGTAGAAGAACGCCTTCTTCGGGGTAGTTCCGTCTGCCTCGACCGTGCCCATCCGCCGGAACTCAACCGCCGGGTCATTGAGGTTGTGAACGAGCCGAAACACGATCAGGCCCCCGGTCGCAGTCGAGGGCAGCCAGCCGCGGTAGATGTCGAGCAGCCGGTTGCACTGGGCCAGCTGGTTCAAGGGAGCATCGCTGCGGATCCCCGCCTCGGTGATGAAGGTCTGGACCGCTGGGAACGGTGTGCGCACCTGGTTGAACTGTCTTCCGACCTCGTCGATGTACTCCTGTTGGGTGCGCTGGTTGAGGGCGTACGGAAACGGGTAGATATGGGCGCCGGTCATCTCTACCATCCAGACCGCACTCCAGGCGCTTAGCGTCGCCTTCACGTCCTCTAGAAACCGCCGCACACAGACATAGTTGCTGTCCCCGGGGCAGGAACCATCAGGTCGGCCCATTCCCGCGGTCATGATCGGGAAGCTGAAGCCGGGACCCCAGTCCCCCTCCGCGGCCTGGACGCCGCTCCACGCGTACCAGTAGATGAGCGCGTAGCCGAACGCGCTCGGGGCGCCGCCCCAGAAGTTCCGCACGTTGGGTTCATTCCAGACCTCGACCCAGACGTTGCTGTAGGTCTGAAGGCCGCCTACGGCGCTGTACCAGACGGCGTGGTTTACGGCGTCGCGAATGAACGTGGTCCATTCAGTGAGGTCGGCCTGAGTTGTCGGCGGCGACGGATCGCCGCAGGTCTGCCGCCAGGTGACGCCCAGCACGATCCTGAGGTCGTGTTGTCCGGCGGTCTGGAACGCGTTGTCAAACGTCGCCCAGTTGAAGCTGGGGCAGTCAACCGGGCCAGGGACGTAGATCCGGGTCGCGTTGGCGCCGCCGGCGGCCTCGCTTGCCAGGTAGCTGGTCTGATCCATGTAGCCGAAGGGCTTGTTCGTGGCGACGCTCGCGGCAGCAGTCCCGTCGGCCGCCGTCGCAGATACTTCGACGTCACCGAGCTCGGAAAGGGACGGGCCCGACTCGGGCTGCTCGCAGACGAGGTCGCGCTCGTCGACATTCAAGAGTTCGTCGTCGCCGCCGCCGGTGATGATCACGTCTCCTCCCGCGGTACCCACGAGCGCGGTCTCGCCCCGGTCGTCGCCCGCCGTCCCAAGGATCGTCGCCGGCTGGCCCTGGCAGGTTGGATGGTCGGGAGGGAGCGGGACCGGAACGCTCGGGGGCGCCGAAACGTCGACGGGCGGCGATGGGATCTTGACGGTGGCAGCCTCCGTCGCTGCGCGGCCGGCTTTGTCGGTAGCACGGGCCTTGACCTCGATCGTGGCGACCGCCGGGAAAGCAAACGTCCCGCCGTTCTCGACTGCCTTCCACGCAAGCCATGCTCCATCGCGTAGCCGGGCGCTGTACTCGAGGGAAGCTAGACCGGAGTGATCGGGGCCAGGATCGGTGGCAGCGGCCGAGCAGGCAACCTCAGCGGCGGATTGGTCCGCCGTGGCCGGGCAGGAAAGCTCCACCGTAGGATCGGTCCTGTCAGCAGCCTGCGGCGAACTGGCACTAGCGTGGGAAGCAACGCCAAGGGCGATTACCATCGCTCCGAGCCAGAGTGCCCATGCACCGAAGAGCCGCTGCGGAAGCGAAAGCGGAACGCCGTATCTGATCCTCCCTGCCACTGATTGCAACCTCTCTGAGTGGGTGGTCCTGCCGGAGGCAGCAGGCTGTCATGGGGAAGAGACCTGTGTCAATGCTGCGATCGAACGATTCTCGGTCCCTCGTTCAGATGGCGAGTGTCCCCACCCAAGAGGGAACGCGGTGCAGGTTTCGGCGTTTCCTCGGCCGCACCCGTGCACCAGTCGTGCACCAGTCAGCACCCGATCTGAGCGGTTATTAGCGGTTCGTAGCGGTCCGGATTTGGCTTGCTAGAGCGGTTTTCCGTTTGGCCATGCGGTGCGCCCCGGTTCTCTCCTCCGCGTATCCGGGCTGACCGGCGGGCGTGGGCTCCACCGCCCGGGAACATGGTGCACCCGGTTGTCTTTCCGGGCGCGCTCAAATTGCAACCGTGAATGTCGACGCTGGGGCCACCGATCTGTCGCTGATTCCGGCTGCGCGCCAGTTGCGCGCCAGTCAGCACCCGATTCAGGCGGTTTCCTGCGGTCCCCAGCGGTTGAGATTCCGCTTGATCAAGCAAAACTTCGCTCTCTGAAGCAGTGGATCTCAGATGTGGTACATGCCGGCGCCGCCCTCGGCGGCCTCGCGGTGGGCGATGTCGGCGATCGTGGTCTCGCGGAAGACCGCGCGGAGCGAGTCGACGCCCTCGGCCCAGATCCCGCCGGCCTCCTTGCCCTCCTCGCCGAGCTTGCCGTCCAGCGCCTGGACGACCTCGAGCACCGTGATCTCCTCGGGCGGGCGCGCGAGCGTGTAGCCGCCCTTGACCCCGCGCTGGCTCAGCAGCAGCCCGTCGCGGCGCAGGGTCGAGAACAGCTGCTCGAGGAACTGGACCGGCATCTCGCGTCGTTCTGCGACCTGGGCGATCGGGACCGGGCGAGCCCCTGAGCGCGCGAGCTCGGCCATCGCGACGACCGCGTAGCGGGACTTGGAGGTGACCGAGATCACTGCCCGAGGGTTGTAACGGAATCGGGGCGAAAAAATCTCGCTCCTAGCGCGGGCCGCAACCCCGGCCCCGCGCGCCGCAGCTAGGATGGCCGCACCTGGTCATCGGGCCCGGTCGGGCCCACGGAGCGGCAGTCGGGGGCCAAGCCCCGACGTCGGGGCACTGGAGTGGACGAGGAACGACGCTGCCTTGTGGTTGACGGACATCCCACCGTCCGGATGGGGGTCCGCGGACTGCTCGAAAGCCGCTATGAGGTCGAGGAGGCCGAGGATGGGCACGGCGCGCTCGAGATGCTGACCTCGATCAGCGAGTTCGATGTCGCGATCGTCGACCTCGCCGGCGGCGCGGCGAACGGCGACGGCGACCGCGAAAGCCTCACCGGGATCCCGGCGATCCGCGCGCTGCGCAAGGCACGGCCCGGGCTCGGAATCGTCGCCCACGCGCCGCGCCCCGAGCGCCACAGCGCGGCGCAGGCGATCGACGCCGGCGCGACCGCCTACGTCGCCAAGAGCTCGCCCGCCGACTCCCTCGCCCGGGCCGTCGACGCGGCGGCCGAGTCCGAGACCTTCGTCGACCCGGCCGCCCGCACGAATCCGTCGATTGGGCCCGGAATCACCCGGCGCCAGCGCGAGATCCTGCAGCTCTACGCCGACGGTAACTCGACCAGCGAGGCGGCGACCCGGCTGGGCGTCACCCTCGAGACGGTGCGCACCCACACCAAGGCGATCCTCGCCCGCCTCTCGGCGCGCGACCGCGCCCATGCGGTGGCGATCGGCCTCCGCTCCGCCTTAATCGAGTAGTCAACCGAGCGCGCGGGCTGTGAAAAGCAAGCCTGCCTAGGACGCAGTCCGATCGGCGAAGCGAGCGTACTGATGACGTACGTGAGCGAGACGATCGGGCGAGGACAACGGCAGGCGCCGCTTTGCAGCAGCCCGTACTACAGCCAGCCTCGGTCGCGGGCGATGAGGACGGCCTGGGCGCGGTCGACGGCGCCGATCTTGCGGTAGACGTTGTGCAGGTGCGTGCGGACGGTGCTCACCGAGAGCGTGAGCTCGTGCGCGATCTGCTTGTAGACCTTGCCCTCGGCGAGCCCGCGCAAGGCGTCGAGCTCGCGGACCGAGAGCGGGCACGGCTCGCTCGCGCGGCGGCGCTGGCCGCCGGCATGCGGGAAGTCGAAGATCAGCGCGCACAGAGCCCGGTCGTCGATCCCGAGCGCCGCCGCCGGCGTCCGCATCGAGTCGGCGGGAACCGTGTCGCCCCCGGCGTGGTGGACGACCAAGTCGGCAAGCCGGATCGCGGCCGCGTGGCCGGTGGCGTCGACGGTGTGGTGGCGCTCGACCGCGGCCGCGATCGGATCGGGAAGCGACCAGCGCCGCAGCAGGACCGCACCGACCAGCGCGTGGTCGATGCCGAGCTCGCGGCGCTCGCGGCGAACCCGGTCGTCGGGGGAATGGTCGCGGTCGTCGAGGTACTCGTCGCCGTGCAGCTCGGCGAGGACCGGTCTCCCCACGTCGTGGAGCAGGGCGGCGACGGCGAGCTGATCTCGCTCCGGCAGCCGGGCGAGCTCGGCGATCCGCTCGGCGGCGGCCCGCACCGCGACCGCGTGGCGTCGGAAGCGCTCGTGACGCTCGGCCTGCAGCCCGGGGCGGTCGAAGAGGTCGTAGGTGTCGAGGCCGTCGACGAGCGCGCGAACGCCCTCGGCCCGCAGCCCCTCGACCGCGTCGCGAACCCCGGCGGCGCCCCCCGGCGGGCCGGCGCCGTTGTTGGCGGCCCGCATCACCGCGATCGCGAGCCCGGCGTCGGATTCGACCAGGTCGGCGAGGTCGTTCGCGGACGGGGGCCGGTGGTCGCAGGCGCCGAGCAGCCGCCGCCGGGCTTCGGCGAGCGCGGGCAGGCTCGACACCAGGTCGAACGCAGCCGCGAGCCGGCGTCCACCGGCCCCCGACTGACGCTGGCGGCGGCGCGACCCACGGGTGATCGCCGCCTGACTCATCTCAGCATCGTGCCTCTCATGCGTGCCGCCCACGGCCGCGCCGTGGCTCATCTCCTAGATCGGCAGCAGCGGACGCCCGGTTTAACCGTGGCCGCCTGCAACTAGTGGCGGGCGCCCATGCGCGTGAGCGCCGCCTCCACCCGGGCGACGCTCTCGGTGCTTCCGAGCGCCGCCAGCGAGTCGAAGATCCCCGGCGAGACGCTCGTCCCGGTGATCGCCACCCGCAACGGCTGGTAGACGTCCCTGGGCCGCGCGCCGAGGCGCTCGACCACCGCTCCGAGCTCGCGCTCCAGCGTCGCCGGGTCGAACGGCTCCGCTGCCCGGAGCGCCTCGAGCGCCGCCTCCAGCCGCGGCCCTGCCTCGGGGCCCATCAGCTTCTCCCAGGCGCGCTCGTCCTCGACGGGAGGCTCGAAGAGGAACCGGATCAGGGGCCAGACCTCGGTCAGCGTCTGGGCCTTCTCCTGGGCGATCGCGCATGCGGTGCGCAGCCGCTCGCCGTCGGCGGCGGCATCGGCGTGGCCCTCGCGCTCGAGCTCGCCCGCGACCGCCTCCGTGTAGGCGCCGAGGTCGAGCTCGCGCATGTAGCGGCCGTTGAGCCAGCGCAGCTTGCGCTCGTCGAAGATCGCGGAGGCCCGCCCCACCCGCTCGATCTGGAAGCGCTCGAGCAGCTCGTCCGTGGCGAGGATCGTGGTGTCGTCGGCGGTCCCCCAGCCGAGCAGGGCGAGGTAGTTGCGCAACGCCGCGGGCAGGTAGCCCCCGGCGCGCAGCTCCTGCACCGACGCCGCGCCGTGGCGCTTGGAGAGCTTCTTGCCGTCGGGGCCGTGCAGGAGCGGCAGGTGTGCATACCGGGGCGGATCGGACCCGAGCGCGGCGAGCACGAGCAGCTGCTTTGGGGTGTTCGAGAGGTGGTCGTCGCCGCGGATCACGTCGGTGATCCCCATCTCGGCGTCGTCTACGGCGACCGCGAGGTTGTAGAGCGGCGTCCCGTCCCCCCGGGCGATGACGAAGTCGTCCTGGAGCCGGTTCTCGAAGCTGACCGGCCCGCGGATCAGGTCCTCGACCACGGTTTCGCCCTCGTCGGGCACCCGCAGCCTCACCGCGGCGCCGGGGTCGTCTGCGGGCTCGCCCCGGTAGCCGCGGTTGCCGTTGCTCTGCTTCCACGACTTGACCTCGTCTGCGGTCGCCGGGTCGCGGTAGGCAGCGCCGGCGTCGAGCAGCGCCGAGATCCGCGCCTGGTGGCGCTCCCGCCGCTCGAACTGGCTCACCGGCTCCCCGTCCCAGTCGAGCTCCAGCCAGCGCAGGGCGTCGATGATCTGGGCGACGTTCTCGGGGGTCGAGCGCTCCCGGTCGGTGTCCTCGATCCGCAGCGCGAGATGGCCGCCCGCTCCCCGGGCGACGAGCCAGTTATAGAGTGCCGTCCGGGCTCCCCCGATGTGCAGGGCGCCGGTAGGCGAGGGAGCGAAGCGGACTCTAGGCGGCGACTCGTTCAATGCTGATCGGCGCGCATGTTTCCACAGCCGGCGGGCTCGCCAAGACGGTCGAGCGCGGGGTCGAGCGGGACTGCGACGCGATCCAGATCTTCCACCAGAGCCCCCGCGCCTGGCGGCCGACGCGCTACGGCGAGGACGATTTCGCCGCCTTTCGCGATGCGTTCGCGGCCTCGCCGCTCGAGGCGGTGGTGATCCACGCCGTCTACCTGATCAACTGCGCGAGCAAGGAACGCGAGATCCGGCGCAAGTCGATCGCCTCGCTCACCCATGCGCTGCGGATCGGCGACGCGATCGGCGCCGCCGGCGTCGTGCTGCACGCCGGAGCCCGCAAGGGCGAGCCCCACGGCGCGTCGATGAAGCGGGCGGCGAAGGCGATCTCCAAGGCGCTCACCGAGAGCGAGTCGTGCCCCGTGCTGCTCGAGAACACCGCCGGTACCCAGGGGCCGCTGGGCCGCAACTTCGACGAGCTCGCCGAGCTGATCGAGCTCGCCGACGGCGATGGGCGGCTCGGCGCGTGCCTCGACTGCTGCCACCTGCTCGCCTCGGGGTTCGAGATCCGCACTCCGCAGGCGCTCGCGGCGGTGGTCGAGGAGTTCGACGCGAAGGTGGGGTGCGAGCGGCTGGTCTGCCTGCACGTCAACGACTCGAAGATCCCGCTGGGGGGCAACCGCGACCATCACGCGAACCTGGGCGAGGGCGAGCTCGGCGACCGCGGCCTGGCCACGTTCCTCTCCGAGCCGCGCTTCGACGCGCTGCCGGCCCTGCTCGAGGTCCCGGGGCCCGACGGTCACGGGCCCGACCTCGAGCAGGTCGCGATCGCAAAACGCCTGCGCGAGCGCGGACTGCGGGCCCGCGCTCGCGCAGGGTGATGCGTCTGAGCGGTTGTTCTACTGCTGCGGCTCGCGCGAAACGGCGCGCTGCAGCGCAAGGCCGAGCCCGGCGACTGCGAGCGCGACCGCTGCCATCGCGATCACGTCAAAGCCGGTGAACGGGAGCGGCCCGACGTTGTCGTTGAGCGTGGCGGTCGGCTCCTCGCCGGGATCGGAGCTGGGGGCACCCGTGGGCGGCTCGCCCTTGGTGCCCTCGTTGATCACCTGCAAGGTCGAGCGGTACTCGTCGTCGGTCGGCGAGATCTCCTGCGCGCCGGCAAGCGCCGGAGCGAGCATCGATGCGCAAAGCGCGACCACGAGCGCCCCCGCAAGCTTGGTCTTCAGCACATTCATGGTTCGCAACGGGACCGATTCTCCTTTGAGATCGAGGTTGGACACACCGACGAGCGTAGGCCGCCCGGGTGAGACGAGCGTGAGCGATGGATGAGAAACGCTCTCACGAACCGATCTCATCGCGCTCTCATGGCCGTCTCATCCGCGTGCGGCAGGCTTAGCCGGTGACCGGCCAGCGCATGCTCCTCGCCGGTGCCCAGGCGCTGATCGTGGGCGCCCTGCTGGCGGTGATCTACTTCACCCTGCTCAAGCCGGACGACGACGGCACCCTGTTCGGCGTCGATGCGCCCCAGGACCGCCCCCGGGTGGTGCAGAAGCCGCCGCAGGATGGTGAGCGCGACCGTGGCGACCGACGCGCCGAACGGGTGCGCGAGCCCGGCGCGGCCCCCGGCCCTCGCGGCCGGCTCGTCGGTTTCGGTCCCGCGCCGGGCGTGGCCCCCGGCCCCGGCCAGGGACCGCCGGGGGGCGACGGCGGGCCACCCGAGGAGGGCGACAGTCCCACCGACGACCAGTATCAGGGCACCCTCGCCCGTCTCGAGGCGATGCTCGACGCGGGCCCCTAGCCGGATCGAGCGACACGGTCACCGCGCCACCGGCAAGCCGGCCCGCGGCGAGCCGGCGCGGGTTACGCTGCGCAGGTTGTGCTGATCGAATCGCGCGAATCCGCGCCCGAGCATGCGGCCGAGGCCCCGCTCGCCCGCAAGTCGCTGCTCGCAGGGGTGCGCTCGCGCGTGCTCGTCTCCTTCCTCGCCCTGCTCGTGGTCTCGACCGCAGCCTCCGTGTTCGTGCTTCGGGAGGTGCTGATCTCGCGGATCGGCGAGGAGGTCGAGGAGGACCTGGCCGCAAGCGTGGAGCCCTTGCGGGCGCTCTCCGAACAGGCGGACGCGGGCGATTCCATCGGCGGCACGCGGGGACTCCTCGACGCATTCCTCGACCAGAACGCCGCTCCGGTCGACGGCGCGCTCGTCGCCTTCCTCGACGGCCGGCCGTACGGAGGAGTCTCCACCGCGCCGCCCGAGGCCAACCTGCCGCAGTCGATCGCTCCGCTGGGGACCGAGACGACGCCCCAGAGCGGCCCGCTCGACACATCGCTCGGCGAGGCCCGGTACGTCGCCGTCCCGATCGCGGGCGAGCCCCCTGCGGTCGTGGTGGCCGTCGCGCTCACCGACGACAAGCGCGATCAGGTCGAGTCCGCCGTACAGATCGCGGTCGGCGCATCGGCGGTCGTGCTGCTGCTCGCGTCACTGTTCATCTGGCTCGCCGCGGGGCGCGCGATCGCGCCGCTGAAGGCGCTGTCGCGAACCGCGCGCACGATCAGCGAGACCGACCTCTCGGGCCGAATCCCCGTGAGGGGCGGCGACGAGATCGCGGAGCTCGGGCGAACATTCAACGGCATGCTCGACCGGCTCGAGGTCGCGTTCGCCGGCCAGAAGGACTTCCTCACCGACGTCAGCCACGAGCTGCGCACCCCGATCACGATCGTCCGCGGCCACCTCGAGACGCTCGGCGACTCGCCACGCGAGCGCGAGGAGGCGATCGCGGTGATCCAGGACGAGCTCGATCGGATGAGCCGCTACGTCGACGACCTGCTGCTGCTGACCAAGGCGCCGCGGCCCGACTTCCTCCGGGTGGGGCCGATCGACCTCGACCTCTTCACCCACGATCTGTACGCGAAGACGCGCAGCCTCGGCGACCGCGAGTGGCGCCTCGACGGCACCGGCGTCGGGATCGTGGTCGCCGACCCCCACCGGCTCACCCAGGCGGTGATGAACCTGGCCGAGAACGCGCTCAAGCAGACCGGCGAAGGCGACCCGATCTGGCTCGGCAGCTCCCTGGTCGGCGACCGGGCGCGGCTCTGGGTCCGCGACGACGGCCCGGGGATCGATCCGCTCGACCAGCAGCGGATCTTCGAGCGCTTCGCCCGGGGCGGGGGGCCCGGCGCCGTCGACGGCGCCGGGCTCGGGCTCGCGATCGTGCGCGCGATCGCCGAAGCGCACGGGGGCAGGATCGAGCTCGAGAGCCGGCCGCAGAGCGGCGCCACGTTCACGATCGTGCTGCCGGTCTCGCCGGTGGAGTGAGGGCGGTGAGCCGGATCCTGATCGCCGAGGACGAGGCGAGGCTGGCGTCGTTCCTGGAGAAGGGCCTGCGCGCGAGCGGGTTTGCGACGACCGTGGTCGGGGACGGCCAGCTTGCGAGCACGATGGCGCGCGATGACGACTTCGACCTGCTGGTGCTCGATCTCGGGTTGCCGGGCATGGACGGCCTCGACGTGCTGCGCGAGCTGCGACGTGGGGGCCAGCGGCTGCCGGTGATCGTGCTCACCGCACGCGGCGACCCGCTCGACCGGGTCACCGGACTGGAGACCGGCGCCGACGACTACCTGGCAAAGCCGTTTCACTTCGAGGAGCTCGTCGCTCGGATCAAGGCGCGGTTGCGCGAGGGAGCCGCCTCCGCCTCCGCCGGGGACGCGCAGCTGCGGGTCGGCGACCTGGGCCTCGACCTGCGCACCCGCTGGGTCACGGTCGCCGGGCGCCGGGTGGAGCTGAGCACGCGCGAGTTCGAGCTCCTGCGCACCTTCCTCGAGCACCCCAACCAGGTGCTCAGCCGCGAGCAGCTGCTGGCGCTCGTCTGGGACTATGACTACGACCCCGGCTCAAACGTGGTCGACGTCTACGTCGGTTACCTGCGGCGCAAGCTCGGCGGCGAGCGGTTCGAGACCGTGCGCGGCGTCGGCTACCGCTTCCGCGCCTGAGCGGGAACTCAGCTCAGGACGTTGCGCAGGTCGAAGGCGCGGATGCCCTCGGGCCCGACGTCGGTGCAGTCGAAGAAGCGTGGGTTGACGCACTCATAGGCGGGGCCGTCGCCCTCGTAGCAGGGCTCGACCCGAAACTGGCACTGCGGCAGTGGCTCGCCGGTCATCTTGATCCCGCCGAAGCCGCCGCTGTGCTCGGCGAGCTCGAACATGTCGAGGTCGATCTCGGCTCGAAACACCTTGCGCATGCAGCCGATGTAGCGGGCGCCCGAGAGCGCGTCCTCGTAGCTGTAGAGGAACCGGCAGCCCATCTCGATACAGCCGCGCGGCTCGATCAGCTTGTCGCAGAACGTGCGGCAGCGACGGCACTCGCCCGTGCGAATCCGGTCTCCTCCACGCTGCTTGAGCGCCACGAGACGGAAGTCTATGCGGCCAGGGCCCTGGGGCCGAGCAGCTGGTCGAGCTCGGCGCGCAGCGCCCCCGAGGGGGTGACGCGGTACTCGCTGCCGAAGCGCAGCCGCCGGACGCCCTCGCGCGTGCGCATCTCGAGCAACACCTCGCTCTTGCCGGGGAAGCTCTCGAACAGCGCCTTGAGCTCGTCGACGACCCCGGGACCGAACCCCGCCGCGTCGATCCGCAGCAGGATCGGCTTGCCATCGGCGCGGGCCTCAGCCTTCGCCCGCGCCGCCGCGAGCTCGTCCTCGCCCGGCTCGAAGTGCTCCGCCTCGGCGACCACGAGGCTCATCTCGCCGCGTCCCTTGTGGTCGACCCGCCCGCGTACGACAACCACCCGATCGAGCTCGATCGCCGTTGCCGCGTCGCCGGCGGCGTCCCGGATGAACAGCTCCAACCGCCCCTCCAGGTCGTCGAGGGTGGCGAACATGACGTAGCCGCCGGTTCGGGTGCGCACCTTCTTCGCCTCGCTGACGATCCCGCCCACGGTGACCCAGGAGCCGTCGGGCAGCGCCGCGACCTCGGGGAGCGGCTTGTCGACCCTGGCCCGGAGCGCGTCGCGAACCTCGCCCAGCGGATGCGCGGACAGGAACGTGCCCAGGGTCTCCTTCTCGAGCCGCAGCAGCTCGCGCTGATCGAACTCCTCCGCGGGGACGATCGGGTGGCGCGGCGGCGCCAAGCCGCCGGCCGGCGCGTCGCCTCCGGGCCCGCCACCGAGGTCGAAGATCGACCCCTGGCCGCGCCGCGAGTCCTCCTGAGCCTGGGAGCCCGCCGCCTGCGCGCTCACCAGCACCTCGAGCATCCCGCGGCGGCTGGCGCCGGTCGAGTCGAGCGCGCCGCACTTGACCAGGCACTCGATCGCGCGGCGGTTGACGGCGCGGGCATCCACCCGCTCGCAGAACTCCCAGATCGACTCGAACGACCCGCCTCCCTCGCGCGCGGAGATGATCGCCTCGACCGCGGCGTGGCCGACGTTCTTGACCGCGTCCAGCCCGAACCTGATCGAGTTGCCGCTGACCACGAACCCGTGGTCGGAGGAGTTGATGTCGGGGGGCTGGACCTCGATCCCCATCGCCTCGCAGCGGTTGACGAAGAACGGCACCTTGTCCTTGGTCTGCATCACCGATGAGATCACCGCGGCCATGTACTCGGCGGGGTAGTTCGCCTTCAGGTAGGCGGTGCGGTAGGCGATCAGCGCGTAGCAGGCCGCGTGCGAGCGGTTGAAGCTGTAATCGGCAGCGGCGGTCATCAGCGACCAGAGGTCGCGGGCGACGCGGCGCTCGGTGCCGGAGTCGGCGAGCCCGGCGAGGAACTTATCCTCCATCGTCGCCATCAGGTCGCGCTTCTTCTTGCCCACCGCCTTTCGCAGGTCGTCGGCCTCGGCGGGGCTGAAGCCCGCCATCCGCTTGGCGATCTCCATCAGCTGCTCCTGGTAGATGCAGCAGCCGTAGGTCGCCTCGGTGATCGGGCGCAGCCGCTCGTCCGCGTACGTGACCGACTCCGGGTCGCGCTTGCCGCGCGCGTAGTCGTCGATGTAGCGCATCGCCCCGGGGCGGTAGAGCGAGACCAGCGCGACGATGTCGCCGAACTCCGTCGGCCGCACCTTGCGAAGCGCGTCGCGCATCCCGTCCGACTCGAGCTGGAACACGCCGACCGCGTCGCCGCGGGCAAGCATCTCGAACGTCCTGTCGTCGTCGAGCGCGATCCGCTCGGTGTCGAGCTCGATCCCGCGCGAGCGCTTGATGATCTCGACCGCGTCCTCGATCACGTCGAGGTTTCGCAGCCCGAGGAAGTCCATCTTCAACAGGCCGATCTCCTCGATCGGCCCCATCGAGTACTGGGTGACGATCTTGTACTGGCGCTCGGGCTTGCCGTTCTGGCCCCTGGCCGCGGCCGCGCCCCGGTCCTCGGCGAGCTGGAGGGGGACGATCTCGCGCAGCGGCCGATCGGCGATCACGACCGCGGCGGCGTGGATCGAGTTGTTGCGGACGATGCCCTCGAGCCCTCGGGCCACGTCGACGATACGGCGCGCGTCGCGGTCGGCGTCGTAGGTCGCGCGCAGCTCCTCGCCCGGTTTCAGGCAGTGCTCGAAGCTCGGGCTGCGGCCCATGATCGGCTCCGGGATCTGCTTGGCGATCCGGTCCCCGGTGGCGTAGTCGTAGCCGAGCACCCGGGCCGCGTCGCGAGTCGCCGCCCTCGGCGCCATCTTGCCGAAGGTGATGATCTGGGCCACCGACTCGCGGCCGTACTTCTCGGCCACGTAGCGGATCACCCGCTCGCGCCCGCGGACCGAGAAGTCGATGTCGATGTCCGGCATCGACTTGCGGGCCGGGTTGAGGAAGCGCTCGAACAGCAGGTCGTTGGCGAGCGGGTCGAGGTCGGTGATGTTGAGCGAGTAGGCGACGATCGAGCCGGCGGCCGATCCCCGCCCCGGGCCGACCGCGATCCCGTTGTCCTTGGCGAACTTGACGAAGTCCCAGACGATCAGGAAGTAGGACTCGAACCCCATCTCGGCGATCACCTCGAGCTCGAACCCGGCCCGCTCCCGCGCCGCGCCCGGCAGCGGCTCGCCGTAGCGGCGCCGCAGGCCGTCCTCGACGAGCCGTCGGAGCATCGCTCCCGGCTCCTCACCGTCGGGGGTCGGGAAGCGCGGCAGCAGCAGCTTGCCGAGCTCGATCTCGACCTCACAGCGCTCGGCGATCTCGAGCGTGGTCGCGACGGCGCCCGGCCACTCGGCGAACGACCGCTCCATCTCGTCCGGGCTCTTGAGGAAGAACTCGTTGGTCTCGAAGGTCAGCTTCGGCTGCTCGAGCGTCGACTTCGTCTGCACGCACAGCAGCGCCGCGTGGTTGTCGTAGTCCTCGCGGCGCAGGTAGTGGACGTCGGCGGTCGCGACGATCGGCCGGCTGAGCTCGCGCGCGATCGCCGCGATTCCCTGGTTGGCCTTGCGCTGCTCGGCGATCCCGTTCTCCTGCAGCTCGAAGTAGACGTTGTCGGCGCCGAAGACGCCGATCAGGTCGTCGACGTGGGCGCGAGCGTCGCCCCGGCGCTCCTCGACCAGGCGCCGGCAGAAGCGCGACTGCAGGCACCCGGTGAGCGCGATCACCCCGTCGGAGTGGCGGTCGAGCAGGTCCATGTCGACGTTAGCCTTGCCGCGCTGGAAGCCGTCGAGGAAGCCGGCCGAGGTGAGCTGGATCAGGTTGCGAAAGCCGGCGTCGCTGGCGGCGAGCAGGGTGAGGTGGTTGCGCTCGTAACGCGCCGCGTCGGTGTGGCGGTCGTCGACGAAGTAGGCCTCGATCCCGAGGATCGGCTTGATCTGAGCCGCGCGGCAGGCCTTGTAGTGGTCGACCGCGCCGTTCATCACCCCGTGGTCGGTGAGGCCGAGGGCCGGCATCCCAAGCTCCGCGGCGCGGGTCGCAAGCGGCTCGATCTTGCACGCCCCATCGAGCAGCGAGTACTCGCTGTGGACGTGCAGATGGACGGCCCCCGCGCTCACCGAGCCATCTTCGCAAGCGGCTCAGATGCCACCGGCGCGCGATCCCGCAACCTGCGAGGATCGCGGCCGTGGTTTGGCTGCTGCGCCACGGGGAGGCCGAGGACGCGGCCTCGAATGACGCAGAGCGGCGGTTGACGGCGAAGGGGAAGCGCCAATCGATCGCCGCGGGCCGGGCGCTTGCCGCGCTCGGGGCCGAGGTCGAAGCGTGCCTGACGAGCCCGAAGCTGCGCGCCGCCCAGACGGCCCAGCTCGCCTGCGAGGCGCTCGGGATCGAGCCGGAGGAGGCCGATGGCCTGCGCGGCGGTGATTTCGATCCCGCCGAGCTCGCGGCCGGCCGCGGGTCCGTGTTGCTGGTCGGACACGAGCCCGACCTCTCGCGGGCGATCGAGGCCGCCACCGGCGCTCGGGCCGAGCTCAAGAAGGGCGGCATCGCGGCGCTCGACGGCGGCATCCTCGTCACCCTGCTGCGCCCGGGCCAAGTGAAGCGGATCGCGGCGGGCGGCAACGGCTGAGCTCCGAAGCCGGACACCCTGAGGGGCGATCGCGGGTCGAGCCCGCAGGCCTCTTCCTGATCGCACTGCTCGCCGTCGTCTGGTCGTGGTGGGCGTGGCAGGAGGGCGGCTACTTCGAAACGGTCTGGCTCCCCGGCACGATCGTGCTCTGCGCCGCCGCAGCGCTGCTCCTGCTGCTCGGGCCCAGCGCCCGATACCCGCCGTGGCCCCGCAGCGCCGTCGTCGCGCTGGTCGCGCTGGCGGCGCTCGGGATCTGGTCGGCGCTCTCGGCGGTCTGGAGCCCGTCGCCTGACATCGCCATCGCCGACGGCCAGCGCATCCTCATGTACGCGCTCTCCTTCGGGCTCGGCGCCTGGATGGCCCGACAGCTCGGTCCGCGGGTCCTGCTCGCGCTCGCCCCACTCGCCGCCGCGGCCGCGTTCGCCGGCGTCGCCGCCGTGGTCGAGATGCTGACCGCGAGCGATCCGGAGGGCGTAATCGACAACGGCACCCTCCTTTATCCGATCGGCTACCGGAACGCCAACGCGGCGTTCTTCCTGATCGCCTTCTTCCCCGCGCTCGGCCTCGCCGCCGACCGCGAGCTCGACTGGCGCGCGCGCGGTCTCTGCCTCGGGACGGCGACCATGTCACTCGAGCTGGCGATGCTGGGCCAGAGCCGGGGCTCGGTACCGGCGGTCGCGGTCGCGATCGTTGTCTACGTCCTGCTCTCGCCGCTCAAGGTCCGTGCGATCTCGTGGCTCGTCCTCGCTGTGCTTCCAGCCGTGGTCGTCCTCCCTGCCGTGCTGGAGCTGTTCGACGTGGCCAACGCCGACCCGGAGGTAGATCGGAGGGTGCTGGCCGAGCTCGAGGACGCGGCGCGGGTGGTGGCGCTCACCGCGGGGGCCGCGTTCGCTCTCGGCCTCGTGGCGGCTCGACTCGAGCGCCGCTTGCCCATCCTCGGCAGCACGAGCGCCCGCTGGAACCGGCCGATCGCCGGCGGTCTCGCCGCACTCCTGGTCGCGGGAGTCACGGGTTTCGCGGTCGTCAATGGAGACCCAGCGGGATGGGTCTCGGACCGAGTGGACGAGTTCCGGTACGCCGGCACGCCCGAGCCGTCTGGCCTGTCGAGCCGGTTCACGCTCGACGTCGGCTCGAACCGCTATGACCTCTGGCGCGTTGCGCTCGACGACGCCGCGGAGGAGCCCGTGCTCGGCGACGGTGGCGGCGGCTTCCAGTACTCCTACCTGCGCCAGCGCGAGTCCCCTCGCCAGGCTCGCGACGCGCACAGCGTCGAACTCGAGGTGCTCTCGGAGCTCGGCTTCCCCGGCCTGCTGATGCTGCTGGCCACGCTTACCTGCGCGGTCGCGGCGGCGCTGCGCGCCCGCAGGGCCGGCCCGGCGGCGGCGACCCTGACCGCGATCGCCCTGGCGAGCGCCGCGTACTGGCTCGTCCACGCCTCTGTGGACTGGTTCTGGACCTATGCGGGCCTGACAGCGCCGACGCTGGCGCTGCTCGGGGCCGCAGCCGCAGCCCCGGGGCCTGCGCCCGGTGCCGGCGGCGGGTCCCGACTCGCCCGTGGGCTCGCCGCGACGGCCCTCGCCGTCCTCGCGCTGACCGCGATCCCACCGTTGCTGAGCGCCAAGTACATCGACGGCGCGTTCGAATCCTGGCGCTCGGACATCGAGACCTCCTACGAGGACCTCGAGCGCGCCCACGACCTGAACCCGCTCAGCGACATCCCGTTCCTCGCCGCCGGCGCGATCGCCCGGGCGGCGGGAGACCGTGCCCGTGCGGTCGCGGCCTTCGACCGGGCGGTCGAGGAGCGGCCCGAGGAATTCACCGGCCACTTCCTACTCGCGCTGCTCCAGTCGGAGTCGGAGCCGCGAGTCGCCCGCCGCGAGGCCGCTCGCGCGCTCGAGCTCAATCCCCTCGACGAGCGGGTGCGTGGCCTGGCCGAGCGCCTCGGCTTGCGTGTGCCCGACCTCGATTGACGCGCCCCCCGGGGGGCGTGCTGCCGACCGCTCAGCGCGGCTTGATCAGATCCCGCTGGAGGGCAAGGGCGACGGCCTGGGCGCGGGTCCGCGCTCCGAGCTTCGCCTTCGCGTTGCGAACATGGGTCTGCACCGTCGCCGGCGAAAGGCCCAGCAGCTGCGCGATCTCGCGGTCGGTGGCGCCGCTGGCGAGCAGGGCGAGCACCTCGCGTTCGCGGGCGCTCGGGTCGCGCCCGGCGGTGAGCAGGCTGCCGCCCTCGATGAAGCGGGCGGCCGCACCGGGCGGGTCGGCGACAGCCTCAGCCATTGGCTTCCTCCTCGAGCAGGAAACGCCCGTCCGGGGTGCGCAGGGCCCGGTGCGCGTCGCGGAAGATCTCAACCGCGGTCTCGGCAAGGATCAGCGTGTCGCCGAACAGTGAGCGCCGCTTGACGTAGAAGAGGTCGTGACAGAGCTTCCACGCCGTGCCCAGGTCGGAGCCGGCATAGCCGCATCGAAGCGCCGCCCAGCCCGCGATCCCCGGCTTGACGAGCTGGCGGCGGGTGTAGTGGGAGAACTTGTGCTCGAGCTCCGCGACGATCTCTGGGCGCTCGGGGCGCGGCCCGACGAGGGTCATCTGGCCGCGAAGGATGTTCCAGATCTGGGGCACCTCGTCGAGGTGGGTTCGGCGCAGGATCCTGCCGGCGCGGGTGACGCGCTCGTCCCCTGCGGCCGCCCACTGCGCGCCGTCGCGCTCCGCGTCAACTCGCATCGTCCGCAGCTTCAGCATCTCGAACTGCTCGCCGTGCTCGCCGATGCGCCGCTGCCGGTAGAGCACCGGGCCGCGGTCGCCGAGCTTGATCGCCAGCGCCGCCACCGCCAGCACCGGGAGGCAGAGCACAGCCACCACTGAGCCTACGGCGAGGTCGAACATGCGCTTCGAGGTCGGCGACGAGGCACGGAAGTTGGGATGCATGATGTAGCGGTACCAGGCGGCGTCGATGGTCCCGATCGGCACGTGCCCGAGGGTCTCCTCGTAGAGCTGGTTGGCGGCGATCATCCGCACCGGCAGGTCGAGGCATTCCTCCGCCACATGAGCACAGACCTCCTCGAGCGGATCGCCGTTCGGGTCGCCGGCCGTGGGGGCGCAGACCAGCAGCTCGATCCGCTGGGAGACAACCGCGGAGCGGACGTCCTCGAGTCCGCCCAGCCACCGCAGCCGCCGGTACTCGGCCGGACCCTGGGGAGCAAGCCAGCCGACGATCTCGTACGTCTGCACGTCGCTCGCTGCGAGCTCGGCGGCGAGATCGGCGGTGAACTCGCGCGGCCCGATCACCGCCACCCGGGCGCGCATCCCGTCCATCAGGCGAGCCTTGATCCAGGCGCCGAGCGCCATCACCAGCCCGGCGCCCAGCACGACCGCCTCGTACTGGCCGAGGGCCTGGGAGTTGCCAGCGGCGTCGGCGAGTCGCCAGGCGACGAACCCGCCGAGCAGCGGCGCGGCGAGCGCGAGCAGGATCCTGGTCGCCGGCATCAGGTGCAGCGGGAATCGGGAGCGCTCGATCAGCTGCGCGGCGGCGAACATCGCGACGAACACGATCAGCCCCTGCTCGATCGAGGCCATGTGCGAGTAGGCGATCAGGCCGCCGGCCACCGAGGGCGCCAGCCGCAGCGCGACCAGATCGATCAGCCGCTGCGCCTCGAGCGCGCGCAGGCCTCGAAGGCCGCCCGTGACGGGGACCGAGTGTGGGCTCATGAACGGATCCGCGTCGGGCTCACGACATGCCGCCGCCGGTGGCCGACCGCTCGCGGGCGAGCCGCCTCAGCAGCAGTCCTGCTCCGCCGAGGGCGAGTGCGGCCGCGAGCATGCCGCCGACCTCGAGGCCGGTGAATGGCAGCCCGGCGACCGTCTCGTCGGCGGTCGCGGACGGGCCGTCCGGTGCCCCGCCGTCGCCCGGCCCGCCGCTCGGCGGTGGGTCGGGCCGCTCACCCTGCGAGATCACCTCGAGGGTTGATTCGTACTGGTCGTCGGTCGGACCGATCTGCTGTGCGACAGCCGCCGGGGCGGCCACGAGCAGCCCGAT
Organism: Solirubrobacterales bacterium; assembly: GCA_050697155.1. Classification (GTDB taxonomy): domain Bacteria; phylum Actinomycetota; class Thermoleophilia; order Solirubrobacterales; family 70-9; genus JBOGZD01. Next base: position 19,757 of record JBOGZD010000001.1, read on the forward strand.
CGCAGCGAGCCCGGCCACCGCCGAGCGAACGCCGCCAAGGCGATGCTTCGTCATCTTTGCTCCCATTCATGCCCCCAGTTCTTTTCGCGATCTCGTCCGGCGGATGCCTACTGACGGCCTTGACCCACCGAGCGGGCGAGGAACCGGCCGAAGAGCTCAGCCGCCCCAGTGCCCCCGGCCGATGGATACCTGCGGTCCCCCTCCCGGTCAACCGATCGGCGCCTCAATTACCAGGAAATCCGCCGTGCATTACCTCAAAATGGCTAGTGGTAGGCTGCGGCCGGGCTTCCGTGGGGGCATCGGATACCGATCGGCACCGAGGCGATGGCTAGCGAGGACATGAGAATGACGGCTGCTGACAGCCCTGGTGCGACGGGCGACCGACGCCCCCCGCTCACGCGGCGTGAGCGCGAGATCCTCGGCCTCCTGGCCGAGGGCATGAGCGGGGCGGAGATCGCGGCGAAGCTGGTGCTCTCGCCCGAGACGGTGCGCACGCACGTGCGCAACGCGATGGGCAAGCTCGGCGCCTCCACCCGCTCACAGGCGGTGGTGCTGGCGATGCAGCGCCGGGAGATCGCCGGAGAGGGTGCGGCCGAGCGCCCGCGCGGCGGCAGGCGGATCTCGTTCGCCGGCCCCGAGGCCGACTCGGTGGCGAGGATGCTCGACGCGCTCGTCTCGCTCTACGACGTCGACGGCGGCGCCGTCTACTTCACCGACGAGGATGGGCTCTCGCTGCGCCGGGCGACCGGCGCCGGTGCGGCCAGCGGCGGGGTTGGGCTCCCCGAGACGCTGGCGCTCGGCGACGGCCCGCTGGGCCGGGTGGCGCTCGAGCGCCGGGCGCAGCTCGTCCACGCAGGGCGCGGAGGCCCGGGGGCCCCGGCGGGGGTGGTGGCTGCCCCGATGCTCGGTGGCGGGCGGCTGCTCGGGCTGATCGCGCTCGAGGCCAGGCTCAGCCGGCCGATCGGCCGCAGCGAGCTGCTGCTGCTGCAGGCATTCGCGAATCGGGTCGCCGAGGTGCTCATCGCGGGAACCGGCGTCGAGCGCGGACTCGAGCGCGCGATGGAGCGCTTTCGCTCCTCCTGGACGGCCGCCGGCCGCGGCTGAGGCGACCTCCCCGCCGAACCTCGGCGGCTCAGCCGAAGACCTCGTCGCTCTCGATCGCGGCCAGGGCGGCGTCGAGATCCCCGTCCATCGGGGCCACCGCGCCGATGTCGCACAGATCGAGCACCCGCCGCGTGGGCGAGTCGGCGCGGATCACCAGCCGCAGCTCCTGCCGGCGGGCGGCGAGCCGGCGGCCGAGGTCGAAGAGCAGGTGAACGCCGGAGCTGTCGAGGTACTGGACGTCTGCGATGTCGAGGACGAGCCCGGCGGCGCTCGACGGCAGGCGGTCCGAGATCGCCAGCCTCAGCTCGCTCGCGTTCGAGCCGTCGACCTCGCCCTCGAGGGTGGCGATCAGCACCCGGTCGCGCTCGCTGAACTCGACGCCGACGAGCCGGTCCCTCACGCCGAAACGGCCTCCTGCTCGGCGAGCCGGCGGCGCATTCGCACCAGCGTGCCGGCGGAGCCGCGATCGATCTCGAGGCTGTCGACGAGTTGCTCGATCAGGCTCAGGCCCCGGCCGCGCGAGCCGGAGCGCGGATCCCGCCAGCTGCCGAAATCGCGCACCGTCATCTCGATCCCGTCGCCGGTGCGGTGCGCCCCCACCACATAGGAGGCCTCGCCGGGCGGATACGCGTGGGCGATCGCGTTCGCGCAGGCCTCCCCCACCGCGACGAGCGACTCGTAGACCTCTGCCTCGCCAGCCCCGGCGGCGCGCAGCCACGGGCCGAGCGTGCGGCGCATCGGCGCCAGCGACTCCGGCTCGGCGCGCAGGGTCACCTCGATCCGCTCCTCGGTCAGCGGCTCCAGCCGCAGGGCGAGCAGCGCCACGTCGTCGCGGGGCGCGCGGTCGCGGAAGCGCGACTGCAGCAGCGCCGCACAGACCGCCTCCGGCCCGCCGGGCACGCCGGCGGCGAAGCCGCGCAGCCATTCGAGCCCCTTGTCGAGGGAGATCTCGGGGCGCTCGACGAGCCCGTCGGTGTACAGCAGCACGGTCGAGCCCGGGGTGAGCGCGACGGTGCTCTCCTCGTAGGTCGGGAAGGGCACGACGCCTAGCGGGCTGCCGGCGGGGCCCTCGGCGAAGAACGCCTCGCCTGTCGAATCGATGATCAGCGGCGGCGGGTGGCCGGCCGAGGCGAGTCGGAGGCTGCCCTCCTCCGGGTCGACGACGGCGTAGATCAGGGTCGCCATCGGCCCGCCCGCGACCTCGCGCGCGAACGCGTTCATCCGCTCGAGCACCAGCGAGGGCCGGAGCCCTTCGAGCCCGTAGGCCCGCAGCGCGTTCTGGAGCCGCGCCATCCGCGACGCCGCGTCGAGGCCGTGCCCGACCACGTCGCCGATCGCGATCCCGGCCTGCCCGTCGCGGAGGCCGATCACGTCGTACCAGTCCCCGCCGACCTGGGCATCGGCGCTCCCGGCGACGTAGCGGGCGGCGACCGAGAGGCCCGGCAGATCGGGCAGGTGCTCGGGCAGCAGGCTCCGCTGCAGGGTCTCGGCGAGGGCGGCGACGTGCTCGACCTCCTCCGCGGCGCGGCGCAGGCCCTCGAGGGTCGCGTCGATGATCGCCTCGCCTTCGGGCGCGCCCTCCTCCGGGCCCTCCGGGCCGCCGGCCCCCGCTGACGTCTCCTCCGCGGACAATTCGCGCCGAGTGTAGTGACCCCGTCGCCCGGTACCGACTGGGCGATCGACTACCTTCGACCCGCGTGGAAGGCTCCAGCGACGCCCAGATCGCGCGCACCCCCGGGGCGCAGGAGCAGCTCGCCAAGGAGTGGCTGCTGCGAATGATCGAGCGCACCCCCCTCGACGACGTCGGCGAGATCCCGATGGACTGGATCGCCGAGCAGGCCCCGCCGCTGATCGCCGACATCCTCGCGGCGCTCTCGGACCCGCTCGCCGCTCCGGATCGTCCGCTTGAGCCGGAGGAACGTGAGCGGGCGGCGAAGCTGGCGGGGCTGCGCGACGGCCCGGGGGCCGCGGAGCAGATCCCGCGCGACCTGGCGGCGCTCCAGGCGCTGCTGGTGGAGACGCTTCGCCGCGAGATCCCCGAGCGCCGCCAGGGTGACTTCGCCCGCGCGGTCGAGCGCCTCGCCGAGGTATTCGGGTCGATCCAGGGGGCGGTCGCGAGCTCACTGGTCGACGAGCGAACGGGGGGCGCGCGAGTCGATCGCCTCACCGGCCTGCCGGGACCGGTCCAGCTGGACGAGTGGATACGGATCCTGCTCGCCGAGCAACGCCGCTACGAGCACGGCTTCGCGCTCGCGCTCGTCGACATCGACGGGCTCGCCAAGATCAACGAGGCCTACGGCCGCGACGCCGGCGATCGTCTGCTGACCGCGGTCGCGGGGGTGATCCGGAGGCAGATCCGCAACGTCGATCAGGCGTTCCGGCTCGAGGGCGGCGAGTTCCTCGTGCTCTGCCCTCACCAGGACGCGGCCGGCCTCGTGCCGATGGCGGAGCGGATCGCCAACCTGGTCGAGAGCTCCCAGCTCGCCGAGGGGCCGCGGATCGGGGTCGCGGTCGGCGTCGCTTCATGCCCCGAGAACGGCGAGGACGCGGAGGCGCTGATCGAGGTCGCGCAACAGGCGACCTACGACGCGAAGGCGGCGGGGCGGCGGGTCGGCACCGGGCCGGGTGGGCCCGAGCCGGTTCTGCAAGATCAGTAACGCGCACGAAAAGACCCACCAGTAGCTGCGCGAAGTTGCTGAGATCCTGCAGCTCGCGGCGCCGCGAGCCGATCAACCTATAGAGAGATGACCGGGATCAGGATCAACGCCGCCGCGGAAATGCTCGGAGTCAGCCCGAGCACGCTCCGCAGCTGGGAGCGCAGGCTCGGCTATCCGCAGCCGCGGCGCACGCCCGGCAATCACCGCCTGTATGAGCTCGAGGAGGTCGAGACGCTGCGCGAAGCGCTGCGCGAGACCGGCAACATCTCGAGCGCGGTCGACATCGCCCAGCGGCGCGGACGCGGCCCGGCCTCTCCGGCGCGGCTGCTGTCGGCATTCGACCGCTTCGACGAAGCGGCATCCGATCGTGAGCTCGAAGGGAGCCTTGGCGTGCGCTCGGTCGAGCGCACGGTCACCGAGGTGCTCCTCCCCGCGCTCGAGATGGCCGCGCGGCGACCCGGTGGCGAGGCGGAGCTGGAACACGCCTGCCGCTGGGCGACGGGCTGGCTTCACGGTGCCCGTCGTCTCGCCCCCGCGGCGACCCGCCCAGAGGGGGTCCTGCTGCTCGATTCCGGCTCGCCGCTGGGGCTCGAGGCCACCTACGTGCAGGCGCTGGAGCTCTTCCTGCGCCGTGCGGGCCTCCGCGTGCTGCTGCTCTCCGCCGACCTGGGCGAGGGCCGGTTTCGCAACGCGCTGCGCGCCCTGCACCCCGAGGCCGCCGTGATCTGCGGCGCCGCCGCCCGGCTCGACGTCCTCGCCGAGCCGCTGCGCCGCCTGCGCAGCGAGAACGGGCCGGCCCGTCTCTACGGCTACCGCGCCGCCCAGCTGGTCTCCGGCCGCGAGGGCATCCCCGCGTTGGGCGACGATCCCGACGCGGCGACGGCATCGCTGCTCGCCGAGCTCGAGCGCTCGCTGTAGCTAAGCCCGGCCGGGCTACCTGCGCATGAATTGCAGGTTCGGTCGGTCGAACCTGCGCATCTCCCGGCATACCGGAAAGCAACTAGTTGCCACCGGTAGTCGCTCCGGTTAAACACGCGCATGTCCAGCGCAGTTTTGTCCGCTTCGATGCGGGCTTTTCAACCCGGAGAGGGAAAGTGGAAGCAAGTCAGAAGTTCTTCAACGTAAGCGAGGCCGCGGCCCACATCGGCGTGAGCGCCGCGTCCCTGCGCAAGTGGTCCGACCAGGGTCTCGTGCCCGTCTACCGCACCCCGGGCGGCCAGCGCCGCTACTCCGTCGAGGACCTCGACGAGTTCATGTCGTCGATGCGGCAGCCGGCGTCGCGTCCCGCGGTTCCGCGCTACGGCCGCAACGCCGGCTCGACGAGCGGCTAGTCAAACCCACAACACGAAGCAAGAGGGGACCAGGACGATGATCCGGCGGCCGTCGCGAGCCATGATCAGTGGGGGCTTCGCCTTGATCGCCGCCGCGGTAGTCGTCGGGGTCCTGCGCAATCCGTTCGCCACGTGGGACCTTTCCCTGCTCGCGATCCTGCTAGCGCTGTCGATCGTCAGCGATCTGTTGAGGATTGAGGTTCCTGCCTATCGGGTCTTCCTCTCGGCGAGCTTCCTTTCGATCGTCACCGCCGCGGTCTTTCTCGGTGGGCCGCCGGCGATGTTCATCGGCGTGGCGACGATCCTGTCCGTCTGGCTGAGGGAGCGCTATCGCCTCGACTACCTGCTGATCAACCTCGTCACCTACGCCTGGTTCCCGCTGATCGCGGGGATCGGGTTCCACGAGGCGATCCAGGCGGGTGATATCGCGAACACGGCCGCGAGCTTCTATCTCCTGGTTTTCGCCGTCTTCGTCTTCGCGCTCGTCGTCGACTTCACCGCGATCGCCGGGTACACCTGCTGGGAGGAGGGCAGCCGGTTTACGACCAAGGTGCGACGGGCCCTGGTGCCGGTCCTGCCCTCGGAGCTGGCCTCGGCGCTGCTCACGGTCGCCATCGCGGTTGGCTACGTCGCGTTCGGGCTCGGCGCGCTGACCATGTTCGCCATCGTGGTGCTGGTCTTCCAGTACCTCGTCCGCGAGCTGCTCGTTTCCCAGCGGCGCGCTGACGAGCTGGAGCTGCGCGCCAGACAGCTCGCCGGGTTCCAGGTCGCCCTGTTGAGCGCGCTCTTGCGAACGCTGGACCTGCGCGACCGGATGACCGCCCGCCACAGCGCCGCGGTCGCCCGCTACTCGCGCGAGATCGCAGTCAAGGCGGGGCTCTCACGCGAGGAGCAGGAGCTCGTCCACACCGCGGGGCTCCTGCACGACATCGGCAAGTTCGTGCTCCCGGACGCGATCCTCAAGGCGACTCGACGCCAGCTCACCGACGAGGAATGGGACGAGATCCGCAAGCACCCCTACGAGGGCGCTCGGATCGTCTCCCAGATTGACGGCTACCAGCCGATCGGGGAGATCATCCTCGCCCACCACGAGAAGGTCGACGGGACCGGCTACCCGCGCGGACTGCGGGGGGACGACATCCCGCTGCTCGCCCGGGTGATCGCCGTCGCCGATACCTACGACGTGATGACGGCCCGCGACAGCTACCGCGAGCCGGTCAGCTCATACGAGGCGATGATCGAGATGCGCCGGGTCGCCGGCAGTCAGCTCGATCAGCGCTTCGTCGACGCCTTCGCCGAGCTGCTCGAGGGCAAGGACCTCGCCTACAAGCACGGCGAGGACGCCGACTTCGAGCAAGAGCTCGCGCTCGACAAGCGGATCACGGACTATGTCGCGGCTGGGAGCGCCGCACCGTCGGGCCCCGAGACGGAGCGCTGAACGCGCCCGCCTGCACGCAGCTAAACGCCGCGTCCACCCGACTCGGGTGCCGCGGCGTCCAATTCCTCCTGCTTGAAAGCTGTCCTAGCCCTTGCGATAGCCCATGAGAAAACTTCCCTCTCTGTGGAATTAGCTGCGAGGAGCTTAGCGAACTTGTTAGAAGTTGCAAGTCAGGCGCGGAAGTTGCATGAATCGGTCCTGTCGTTGAGTACGGTCGCGCCCCGATGGCCGCGCTGAGACCGCTCCGCCTGCCGGGCTTTCCCAGCCTCGGCACGGCCTACTTCGTCAACGAGCTCGGGAACTGGCTCGGGGAGATCGCGCTCGCGATCCTGGTCTTCGACCAGACCGGCGATCCCCTGGCGACGGCGGCGCTCTTCCTCGGGATGCAGTTCGCCCCGGCGGTACTCTCCCCCCCGCTGACCGCGCGGCTCGAGGCGCTGCCCGCACGCACCACGCTGCCGGCGCTGTACGCGGCCGAGGCGGCCGCGTTCGCCGGGCTCGCCCTGCTCGTCGACCAGTTCGTGCTCGTCGCGGTGCTCGCGCTCGCCACCTTCGACGGCGCAATCGCGTCTACGGCGCGGGCCCTCACCCGCGCCTCGGCTGCCGCGGTGCTCTCCCCCGCCGGCCAGCTGCGGGAGGGCAACGCGCTGCTCAACGTCGCGTTCACCGCCGGCGCCGCAGGCGGCCCGGCGCTGGCGGGGCTGGTGGTGGCCGGCGCCGGGGTCGAGGTCGCACTGTTTGCCGACGCCGCGTCGTTCCTCGCCGTGGCGGCGCTGCTGGCGCTGACCCGGCGACTGCCCCGTCCCGAGACCGAGCCGGGCGAGCAAACGTGGGTCGAGCGGCTGCGAAACGGGCTCGCATACGTGCGCCGCCGGGCCGCCCTCGGTCGGCTGCTCGGCGCCCAGGCGGTCGCGTTCGTCTTCTTTGCCCTGGTGATCCCGATCGAGGTGGTGTTCGCGAAGGAGACCCTCGACGCCGGCGACGCCGGCTACGGCGCACTGCTCGCGAGCTGGGGCGCGGGCATGGTCATCGGCAGCCTCCTATTCGCCTGGCTGCGCCGAGTCCCGCTCGGGGTGCTGCTCGCCGCCTCGACCGCGGCGATCGGCGCCGCCTACCTCGGCACCGCTGTGGCGCCCTCGCTGGTGGTCGCCTGTGCCGCCTCGGCGATCGGGGGAACGGGGAACGGGATCCAGTGGATCGCGCTGGTCACCGCGGTCCAGGAGCTCACCCGGGCCACCTATCAGGCACGCGTGCTGGCGCTGCTTGAGGCCCTGGCGAGCGCGATGCCGGGCATAGGCTTCCTGCTCGGCGGCGCGATCACCGCCGCGCTCGACCCGCGTGCGAGCTACGCGGTCGCCGGCGCCGGGGTCCTGGTCGTGCTCCTGCTCGCGGTCACGGTGCTGAGGCGGACGGATTGGACTCCGGAGCTCGAGCAGGGCCTGCGCCGAAGTGCAAGTTCCGTTGCAGCCGGAGCGGAGCCCGCGCCGAGGGCGGTGACCGGTCCGTGAGCATCCGTTAATATCCCGCGCCGCCGAGTTCCCTGCGATTCGCGCGATCGGCATCGGTCGGCAAGGCGGGGGATCGGGGGACCCGAGGGCGGCGCTGCTCTTCGCCGCCAGGGGCGAATCGCGGCCTGTGCCCGCGTAGCGCCATCCGCCGGCGCGAGCCCGCCAGCTAACCCCGTAGGCGCCGAGCGATGGGCTCCGCCAACCGAAAACAGCCTGGCCTGGCTCCACCATCCGTGGCGTTGGTTGCGCTGTGCGCGATCGCCCTCGCGGCCACTTTCTTCGCCGCCCGCTCCGGCGCTCAGAGCGTCGATGAGCTGAACTCCCGGATCGCCGGCGCCCGTGAGCAGGCCCAGGCCCTGGGCTCCGAGATCGACGCCGCCTCGGCGCAACTCGCCGCCACGCAGGAGCAGGCGATCGCGGCCGCGGAGCGCGAGGCGCAGCTCAGCGCAGTGCTCGAGCGGGGGTTGGAGCGCGAGCGCCGGCTGGAGGCCGCGGTGGCCGTCGCCGAGTCGGAGCTGCGGGAGGCGCGGGCGCGGCTCCGCCGCGCGCTCGTCGTGCTCGCGGACCGGCTGGTCGCGATCTACAAGAGCAACATGCCCGACGCGACCACCCTGCTGCTCGACTCCGAGGGCTTCGACGACCTCGCCACCCGGGCCGAGTACCTGCAGCGGATCGAGGAGGCAGACGCGAGCCTCGCCGCCCGGGTGCGGATGCTGCGCGCGGCGGTCGCCGACCACCTCGCCGCGGTCGAGGACGCGGAGGCGCGCGCCGCGGCGTTCAACGAGCGGGTCGCGACCGCCCGCGACCAGATCGCGGCGGTACGAGCCGAGGCCGAGGCGCAGGCGGCGGCGCTCGCCGACGCGCGGGCCCGCCGCCAGGCGGCGCTGGAGGGCCTCCAGTCCCAGATCGGCGGCTGGACGGCCGAGGTCCAGCGGCTGGAGCGGATCTCCGCCCAGCAGGCGCAGGAGCAGGTCGCCGGCTGGGTCGGCGACTGGGCGATCCCGGAGTCGATCGTGATGTGCGAATCCGGCGGGAACTTCGACGCCGTCAACCCGTCCTCGGGCGCCGGCGGCGCCTACCAGATCCTGCCCTCGACCTGGGAGCTCTACGGCGGCGAGGGCGATCCCGAGGACGCCTCGCCCGAGCAGCAGCACCAGATCGCGAGCCAGATCTGGGCCGACTCGGGCAGCGGTGCCTGGGTCTGCGCCGGGTAGCCGCCCCGCCGCCCCCGGGACGCGGGAGCAGATCAAAAAGCGCGCGGCGTAGCCGCGCGCCAGGTATTCCGAGCGGGAGCGGAGGAGGCGGCGGAGTTACTCACCCCTCGGGCGGCTCGCGGGTCGCGACCGCGTACACGACCGCCGCGGCCACGGCGCCGAGGATCGCGCCGGCGATCGTGAGCTGGCGTCCGTAGCGGGCCCAGGCGAGCCGGACGACGATCCGGCCGATCAACTCGTAGAACGCGGACATCAATCCTCCTCGCTCGTCCCTCCTACCCTGCTGGCGCGCTCGCGAACGCGATGCGCCATCCGGGTCTGGAGGGTGAACAGCTCGATGAAACCCGGGCTCGCCGCCTGGCTGAACTCGCCACCGGACTCACCGAAGCCGGCCAGCGCGCGGTCGTAGAGGGCGTACGGCGACGACCGGGCGACCACCGAGGCACTGCCCTTGTAGAGCTTCACGGTCACCCTCCCGGTGACTACCTCGTTCGCCGACTCCATGTAGGCGTCGAGGTCAGCGCGCAGCGGGTCGAGCCAGAGCCCGGCGTAGCAGAGGTAGGCCCACCTGCGCTCGAGTACGTGCTTGAGCTCGTTCTGGTGAATCGTCGACACCAGCTTCTCCAGCTCCAGGTGAGCGGGGAGCAGGATCCCCGCTGCCGGGACCTCGTAGAGGTCGCGAACCTTGAGGCCAACGATCCGGTCCTCGACGTGATCGACGATCCCGACGCCGTGGCGCCGCCCGGCATCCGCCGCCCGCTGGATCAGCTCGACCAACCCGAGGGCCTCGCCGTCGAGGCTCACCGGACGCCCGCGCTCGAACCCGACCTCGATCAGCTCGGGCTCATCGGGAGCGTCCTCCGGTCGGGCGACGAGCTGGAAGACGTCGTCCCGGGGCGCTTCGGAGAGGTCCTCGATCGCGCCCCCCTCCGACGAGCGCCCCCAGAGGTTGTCGTCGATCGAGTACGGAGCCGCCTCCGTGCCGCCCTTGACCGGGATCCCGTGCTCGCGCGCGTAGGCGATCTCCTCCTCTCGTCCCATTCTCCACTCGCGCACCGGGGCCAGCACCCGCAGCTCGGGGTCGAGCGTCGCGATCGTCCCGTCGAGGCGCACCTGGTCGTTGCCCTTGCCGGTACAGCCGTGCGCGATCGTGTCGCAGCCCGAGCGCCGGGCCTGCTCGACCGCGAGCTTTGCGATCAGCGGCCGACCGAGGGCGGTGAACAGCGGGTAGCCCCCGCCGTAGAGGGCGTTGGCCTTGATCGCCCGCAGCACGTACTCCTCGGCGAACCCCTCGCGCGCGTCGACCGTGCGCGCATCGGCGGCACCGAGCTCGCGCGCCTTGCCGACCACCACGTCCCAGTCCTCGCCCGGCTGTCCGAGATCGACCGTCAGGGTGACGACCTCGGCCCCGTAGCGCTCCTGGATCCAGCGCAGCATCACCGAGGTGTCGAGCCCGCCCGAATAGAGCAGCAGCACGCGCTCCACCTGGGTGGGATCCGCCTCGTAGGAGGCGGTGCGCGGGTGGCCCGCTGTCTCCTCGCCCGTCAGAGCGGCTTACGCCGCGACGGGCTCGCCGGCCATGTATGCCGGAGCCGCCGCGTCGAACATCTCGAGGATCGTCGGCGCTACCGAAACGAGCGGAACCTTCTCGGCGCGGAGGCTGTGACGGCGGCCCGGAGCCCGGATCCACATCATCCCGTCGGGATGGTGCTCGCCGCTCTTCATCAGGTCGATTTTGTAGAAGAGGTCGAAGAATGGCACCGAGCGGCCGTTCCCATCCACGGTCAGCATCGCCTCCGGCTCGACCTTCTCCCAAATCCGACAACCCGACTTGATCTTGTTCTGCGTGCGCTCGGCGCCCATCGCGGGCTTGCCGTTCACCCGCACCCCGCGAAGCCGCGCCTCGGCGGACTGCGCGGTCCCCTCGCTCTCGAACTCGAGGTGGAAGTCCTCGGCCATCAACGGCGTCACCTCGACCGGGCCCTCGATCCCGATCGTGCGCACGAACTGGTCGAAGTCGAGCGGGCGGTAAAGCGTCTTGCCGCCGATCTGCTCGAACGAGAGGCTCGGCTGCTGGCTGAGCGCGGTCAGCAGGACGAGCGTCGTGTCGCTGCCGGCGAGGCCGAGCAGCTGGCCGACGATCCTGTCCATCTGCTGGTAGCCGAACAGGATCGCGTCCTCGTAGACCTCTTGCTCCCCGGGCTCGGGCTTGATCTTGAAGTGCTCGGGCTCCATGTTGCGCCAGTAGAGGTGCTGGTAATGGGCGGTGCTGTTGAGGAAGAAGGTCGAGAAATCCGGGCGCTCGCGCCGCCAGTACCAACGGAAGAGGTCGAACTGGAGGCGGTCGAGCAGCACAGCGCGTCGCCAGCGCGTGCCGGAGAAGCGCTCGGTGGCGACCTGGCGCGCGATCGCGGCGACGGTTGCCGGGCGCAGGCCGTGACCCGCCATGAAGCGCAGGAACTCGATCTGCTCGGAGCGCGACAGCGGCGTCTTTGAGCGGGTGTGCTCCTGAACGTTTGCGGAGACGAAGCGGTAGTAGATGTCGAGCGCGCCCTCCGGGTAGGGGTCGACGTTGGTCGACCACGGGTCGGGAAGCACCCAGCCGTTCAGCGGCGTCTCGTAATTGATGTTCATCGAGCCGCAGACCCAGACGGTCTTGCCGGCGTCCGAGAGCAGGTCCCAAAGGCTCTTTTGCTCGAGCCTATGGCCGTCGTCGAGATGCTCTATGCCGTGTTCGCGGAACGGGATCCCGGAGTGCACTGCGACCCACTGGACCCAGGGCTCGAGATGCTCGAAGTCGTCGGCCTCGGTGATCGCGACCTCGGATTCGTCATGGAAGCGCTGGAAATTGGGCAGCTTGCCCGCGGCGATGAACTTCGCCATCAGGTGTGGCGAGAGCTCGTTGAACTCGACCAGGATCAGCGACATTTGCGGCAAGAGTGTAGCCGCCGCCGGTTCAGGCGGAAAGCAGCGACTCGACCCGCTCCACCTCCGCGTCGAGAGTGTGGATGCGGGCGTAGGCGACGCCGGCTTCGATCATCCGCCGCCGCAGCGCCGCGTCGGCGGCCACCCGACGCGCCGCGTCGACCGCGGCCGCAACATCGCCGGACGGCACCAGGATCGCGGCATCGCCGACCGCCTCGCGAATCCCGCCGACGTCGGTGGCCACCACCGGAAGCCCTGCCGCCAACGCCTCGATGATCACCTGGGGCAGGCCTTCGGTGCGCGATACGTGCAGCAGCAGGTGGCTCGTCAGGTAGAGATCGCGAATCGCCTCGTGATCGACGTAGCCGCGGAGCTCGGCGCGGTCCGCGACCCCGAGCTCCGCAAGCCGGCTTCGCAGCTCGTCCTCGAGGAGGCCCTCCCCGCAGACGGTCAATCGCCACCGAGGATCGTCGGAGCACAGGCGGGCGAGGGCCTCGGCCAGCATCAGCGGGTTCTTCTCCTCGTCGATCCGGCCGACGCTGAGAATTCGGAGCTCGCCGTCGTAGGGCCGCGTCAGCGCCTGCCCGGGGTCGACCACCTGCTCTGAGTCGACCAGCGAGACGGCGATCTCCAACAGTCTCGGCGAGCGCCGGTACCGGCGCCGCAGTGCCGGGCCGACGACGACGGTCGGAAACCGCCGCGCGAGCAGTCGGTAGCAGCCCTCCAGGAGCCTCGCCACGAGGGCGAGGCCCGGGCGGCCGGGATGCCTGCTGCGGGCGTACTCGGGCAGGTCCTGGCGCACGCCGAGGATCACACGCCGGCGGCGCAGGACGGCGATCGCCGCGAAGACGAGTGAGAAGGGGTGCGGCCCGAGCAGCCAGCAGGCATCAACGTCTTCGAGGGAGCGCCAGAAGCGACCGATCGAGCGCCCCATCCCGCGACCGGCCCGTAGCGGCGAGGCCAGGCTCTCGTAGTAGGGCAGCCCGACGAACTCGATCCGCTCGGACAGCCGGTAATGGGCGAGCTCCCCGCCCTCGCGCAGCCGGCCGACGACGATCATCCGGTCGATTCGCTCCGCGAGCCGGCCGAGGAACAGGGTGAATGCGCGGCGCGCATAGATCCCGCCGCCGTAATCGGAGTACTCGTCGTCGGTGTAGACCGCGAGTCGCAGGCTGGACACCCTAGAGCCACGCCTCCGCAATCATTGGCCGCCGTGCACCGGCTGCTGCGGATCTTCTCCATCGCGCTGATCACCGCCGGCCTCGTCGTCCTCGCCGACGTCGGGATGACGCTCGCCTGGAAGGAGCCGGTGTCGACGATCTACGGCTCGATCAAGCAGGGCGAGGCCGAGGACGAGCTCGCCGAGCTCGAGGGCCGCTTCCCGTCCGCGGCCGACCTGCGGGCGGTCGAGCGCGCGCGAGGTGTCGAGCAACGGGTCGCGTTGCTCGCCGACCTGTTCGAGCGACGGGTCGAGCGCGGCGACGGGATCGGCCGAATCGAGATTCCGCGGATCGACCTCGACGTGGTCTTCGTCGAGGGCACCGACACGACGAGCCTGCAGAAGGGCCCCGGGCGCTACCCGGATACGGCCTTCCCCGGGCAGGGCCGGACGATCGGCATCGCCGGACACCGGACCACCTACCTGGCCCCCTTCCGCAAGATCGACGAGGTCGAGGACGGCGACGAGATCGTGCTCGACATGCCGTATGCGACCCTCACCTACCGGGTGGAAAAGCACGAGATCGTCGAGCCCACGCAGGTCGAGATCGTCCGCGACGTCGGATACGAGCGGCTCGTGCTCACCGCCTGCCACCCGCTCTACAGCGCCGCTCAGCGCTGGGCGGTGTTCGCGCAGCTCCAGGAGGTGAGCCTGTTCGCCGCCGCGGATCTGATCTGGCACGATCCCTGAATCCGGTCGAGGCGAGCGGCGGGCGGCGGGCGGTCTACTCGCCCGCGTCGAGAACGTGCTCGACCACGGCGCGCGCGTTTCGAATCGCGAAGTCCTCGCGTAGCCTTTCCTCGATCTCGAGGCGCGTCGCCCCCACCGCCGCCAGCTGGGTGACGAGCAGCCGGACGCCGGCCGACGGGGGCTCGAGTCGATCGCCCGAGAGGCGCCGGGCGGTCGCGCTCTCGTCCACCGCCGGCTCAGGGCCACGCCGGCGCGGCGGAGCCGCCTCCGCGGGCGGCGTTCCTTCGACGCCGAGCTCGCGCCGCGCGCCGCTGATCCGCCGGCTGAGCTCGGTTGCCTCGGCGTGCAGCTGGCGGGTGGTGTCGGCAAGCGTGTCGATCAATCGGACCGCGCTCGTGTCGTCGGCGACCCCCGCCCTCGGCGCTCCCAGCGCCGTCAGGAGCTCGTGCGCCGCGATCACGATCTCACCGCTTCGCTCCGCCGCGACCCCGAGCGCATCGGCGAGATCCGTGCTTCGCGCCACCGGCGAGGCGACGGCGTGACCACCCACGGCGTTAGATTCCGAAGCCGGCGTGCGAGAACGGGAGCGACGACGAATGCCCGTCATTCGACGGGCCACGCTAGCGAAGAAGCTCGCCACCCGCCCGACGTCCGCGGCCCTCTCCTCTCCTGCGGTCGGGTAGCGGGCTGCGGGCCGCGCCTCGATCCGGCCACTCGAGTACGCGCCGGTAATAATGACGCCCCCCGAGGGATCACGTGGCAAAAACCGGCGACCCGACGAGCGACTGGATTCATCCCCCTGCCGACCAGCAGGGCCTGAAGCGATACGTCGAGACGATCCGCGAGCGGCTCTGGCTCGTGATCGCCGCGGTGATCGTGACCACCGCGGTTGCGGTGGCGTACGTCGTGAGCACCAACAAGGTCTACGAGGGGGAGGCCGACGTGCTCATCTCCCCGATCCCCGCCGAGGCGGGGGTCGTTGCGAGCCTCGGGCTGATCTCGGAGTCGAACGACCCGCTCCGGGCGGTCGAGACCGCTGCGACGCTGATCGAGAGCAACGCCGCCGCGGAGGGCGCCGCGGAGAGGCTCGGCCTCGAAGCCGCGCCGCGGAGAATCCTCCGAGACATCAGCGTTGAGCCGGTAGCGGAGAGCAACATCGTCACGGTGACGGCCCGCGGCTCGACACCGCAGGCCACGGCCGACCTGGCGAACGCGTTCGCCAGGGCCGCGATCGAGAGCCGCACCGAGGTCCTCCACGATCGGATCGACGAGGAGCTGCCCAGGCTCGAGGCGCGGATCTCGGGCCTACCCCCCGGTCTCACCCGGGACAGCCTCACCGGCCAGCTGGCCCAGCTTGAGACGCTTCGCGCCGGTACCGACCCCACTGCGCAGATCGCCGAGCTGGCGACGCCCCCCAGCTCGGCGGTGTCGCCCCAGCCGGTGGCCACGGTCATCGCCGGCCTCTTCGCCGGCCTCGTGCTCGGGGTTGGCGGCGCGTTCGCGCTCACCGTCCTCGACCCCCGGCTCCGCCGCGAGGATCAGCTTCGAGATCGCTATCGCCTCCCGGTCCTCGCCCGGATCCCGCGCGAGCGAGCCCGCGGTGACGAGCCGCTCGGGTGGGACCGTCTGTCGGCGGCCTCGATCGAGGCCTATCGGACGCTGCGGGCGATCCTCGCCCGACCGCTTGCGCGCGCCGGCGCCGGCTCGATCCTCGTCACCAGCCCGGGGCCGTCGGAGGGCAAGACGACCGCGGCGATCAACCTCGCGACGTCGCTCGCGCTCGCGGGAAAGCGGGTGATCCTGATCGAGGCCGACCTGCGCCGCCCCTCGATCGGCCGGACGCTGGGGGTCCGGGTCGAGCGCGGCCTGATCAGCGTCCTGATCGAGGAGGCGACGCTCCAGGACTGCCTGGTGACGCCCGATTCGGCGAACGAGAACCTCCAGCTCCTGGGCGCGGAGCAGGCCGGAATCTGGGGCGGGGAGCTGCTCTCCCTGCCGGCGGCGCAGTCACTCGTCGACGAGGCCAAACTGCTCGCGGACTACGTGGTCATCGACTCGCCACCGCTCGCGACCGTGATCGACGCCCTGCCGCTCGCGCGCACGGTGGACGACGTCCTGCTCGTGGTCAGGCTCGGCATAAGCCGGCTGAACCGGATCCATGAGCTCGCCGAGCTGCTCACCGACACGGGTATCCGACCCACCGGGTTCGCCGTGATCGGCGTCCAGCGAACCCGCGAGGCCTACTACGGTGACTACCGCCGCCGGCCCAGCCCGGAGCGCTCGGCGCAGCCGCTGGCGACGCGTTCCGACTGAGAGGACATCGGTCGTGCCGGTTCCGCTGCGGACGAGCGAGTGGGTGGCGGCGTCCGCCCTCGGTGCCCTCTGCACCGCGCTTGGCGTTGTCGCCGGCGTCGAACCGAGTTACGCCGTCTTCGGCGCATTGGGCCTGGCATTCGTCCTGCTGACCTTCGTCGACCTCGCGGCGGGCCTGGTGATCCTGATCTTCGTCGCCTTCACCGAGAGCACCCCGCTGGGCGCCGGGGCCCTCAGCCTGACGAAGCTCACCGGCCTGCTGCTCGTGCTCGCGTGGATCGCGCGGCTGGCCACGCAGCGAGCCGGTCGCGAGCGCCTGATCTTCGACGCCTACCCCGCCCTCTCCTATGTCCTGCTGATCTTCGTCGCGTGGGCCGTGGGGAGCACGGTCTGGGCCGAGAACGGCGACGCCGCGCTGTCGCACTCCTCGCGTCTCCTACTGGTTGCGATCCTCTACATCGTCGTGTACACGGTGGTCCGTGGCCGGCGGGAAGCGGGCTTCGTGATCGGCGGACTCGCCGCAGGGGCGACGTTCACGGCGGCGTACGGGCTCGTCCTGCGGCCGGGGGTCAGCGCGACGGAGTCCGGTCGCCTCGTCTCGACCGTGCAGGATCCCAACTTCCTCGCTGCCCTTCTCGTCGCCGGTGTCGCCCTGACGGTGGCGGGATTCTTCGCGGCGCGAGGATCGGCGCCACTTCGACTCGCCGCGGCCAGCGGCGCGACGCTCTGTCTGACGGCGTTCTTCCTCACGGGCTCACGCGGTGGCATCGTCGCGTTCGCCGTGGCCTTGCTGGCCACCGTTGCCTTCGGTGGCCGCGCGCGGGGCCGAGCCCTGATCGCGACAGCGTTGATCGCGCTGGTCGCGGTCATGTACTACGCGGTCTACGCGCCCCCGGAGATCCGGGACCGGATCGTCAGCGCCACTCAGGGGGAGGCCCAGCGGGAGGAGGGGCGCCTGACGATTTGGACCGTGGGTTGGCGCATGTTCGAGGACAATGCGGTCGCCGGCGTCGGCGCCGGCAATTTCGGGGACCGATCGATCGAGTACGTGCTCGAGCCGGGGACCGTCTTCCGCACCGATCGCGTCATCGACAACCCGGACGTCGCCCACAACACTTATCTCGGGATCGGCGCCGAGCTGGGACTTGTCGGAGCGGCGCTCTACCTGACCATCGTCGGGGTGTCGACGGCTTGTGCGCTGCAAGCCGCACACCGCTTCGCGGCGCACGGCGACTGGCGAATGGAGATATTGACCCGGGGAGCGCTGGTCGCCCAGGCCGGACTCCTGACCGCCAATTTCTTCGTCAACGGCGAGGTGAACAAGGTCACTTGGCTGGTGCTCGCCCTCGGCCCGGCGCTGCTCAGCCTGGCGCGCGCGGGCGAGCCTGCCCGAGCCGATCCTCGTTGAGTCGCCCCGGACCCGCGTAAGCTGGCGCCGATCGTGTCGCCCCACCTCGAGGAGAGCGCTCGAGCCCGGCTCGAGGTCGAGATCGTCTCCGATCCTGCGAAGCTCGAAGCCTTCGAGGCCGCCTGGCGCGAGCTGGCCGTCGCTCGCGCCAACGCCTTCGTGACCCCCGAGTGGTTCCTCGCCTGGCATCGCCATTACGGCCCGGAGCATGAGCCGCTGGTCTGCGCGGTGCGGGGCCCGGCGGGAGACTTGCGCGGGGTCCTGCCGCTGGTGCTCGCCCGTAATCGCCCCCGGACCGTTCGCTTCGCGGGCTCGGCCCTCGGCGACCACTTCCACCCGGCCGCCAGCGAGGACGAGGAGGAGCTGGTCGCATCCGCCGCGGCTCGCGCGCTGCGCGCCTGCGACCGCCGCTGGTCCGCGATCGTGCTCGAGAACGTCGGCGCGGACGCGGCCTGGTGGCGCGAGCTGTCCCAGCGCGACGGCCTCGCACCGGTCATCGACCGCAGCTCGGTCCTGCCATACGCGCGGCTGGCGGACCGCAGCTGGAACGAGTACATGGCGTCGCGCAGCCGCAACCTGCGGAGCCAGGTGGCTCGTAGACTCCGGGCGCTCGAGCGCCACCACCATGTCCGGGTGCGCTGGACCGGTGCCGTGGATCGGGTAACGGCGGACATGGAATCCCTGTTCAGGCTCCATGATGCGCGCTGGCAGGCGCGGACCGGCGAATCGTCGCTCACCAGCGAGCGCGCCCGGGCCTTCCATGCGGACTTCGCCTCTCTCGCACACCGACGGGGTTGGCTGCGGCTCTGCTTCCTCGACGTCGATGAGCGTCCGGTCGCCGCCTGGTACGGCTGGCGGATCGGAGAGCGGTTCGCCTACTACCAGGCCGGGTTCGATCCCGCCTGGGCCGACCGAAGCGTCGGCTTCGTGCTCTTCGCACAGACCATTCGCTCGGCTGCGGAGGAGAACGCCGCCGAGTACGACATGCTGCTCGGAGACGAGCCGTTCAAGGCGCGCTTCGCGGACTCAGAGCGGCGCGTGTGCACGGTGCTGATCGCGCCGCGCATGGCGCCCGCACGCCTCTTGGCCATCGGTGAGACTCGGCTCCGCCGGGCCGCATCGCGGCTCCCGCACGGCTTGCGCGAATCGGCGAAGCGATACGCACGTGCCCTTCTCGATCGGCTCCCAATGGCGCGCCGGCGTTGATCGAACGCGGTCTGGATGGTCCCGGGACCGGCCGGCGTCGGTGCACGGGTGCTCGCCCCTAGACTGGCGCGATGCCACGATCGACTCGCTCGTTCCCGGGCGGGACCGGGCCCGATAATCCGCCGGCGCTCCTCCTCGGCGGCGGCGTGATCGCCCTCGCCGTCGCGCGCGGCCTCTCGCACGCGGATATCCCGGTGTACGCGCTCGGCCACGAGAGCGACCCGGCCCGCTGGTCGCGCCATCACGAGCTGTTCGTCGACACCGGCGCCGGCAAACAATCGCAAGAGCGCTGGCTCGCGTGGCTCGAGCGTGGACCCCACGAGGGCATCGTGCTGCCCTGCAACGACGACGCGCTCGAGCTCATCGTCCACCACCGGGCCAGGCTCGAGGGGCTCGGGTACGTGCTCACCGAGGCAGACGACGGGGTCGTGGCAGCGCTGCTGGACAAGGAGCGGACCTACGAGCTCGCCCGGGCGCTCGAAGTCCCGACGCCCCGGACCATCACCATGCGCACGGTCGAGGATCTCGACCTGGTAGCTGAGTCGCTCGGCTTTCCATGCGCGGTGAAGCCCCTTCACTCCCACCGTTTCGCCGAGCACTTCGGCGCCTGGAGGAAGGTGTTGTTGGCGACCGACGCCGACGAGCTCGAGCGCGTCTTCATCGACCTGGAGCGAATCGGAGTCGCCGCGCTTGCCACCGAGATCGTTCCCGGGCCCGACGACCAGTTCGTGTCGTTCTACGGGTACCTTGACGAGGCCGGCGAGACGCTGCTCCGGTTCACGAAGCGAAAGCTGCGCCAGAATCCTCCTCGCTTCGGCCTGGGCTGCTACCACGTCACCGACTGGAACGAGGACGTCGCCGAGGCCGGGCTTGCGTTCTTTCGCGGCATCGGGTTGCGCGGCCTGGCGTGTGTCGAGTTCAAGCGCGACGCGCGCGACGGCCGGCTGGTCCTGATCGAGGGCAACCCGCGCTTCACCGCCGCAACCGGGCTGCTGCGCGCGGCGGGCGTCGACCTCGGCCTGTTCACCTACAACCGCCTGCTGGGCAGGCCGCTGCCCCCGGTCGATCCCCGGTATCGACGGGGCCTCCATCTATGGGTCCCGGGCACCGATGTGCGCGCCGCGCTCGCGTACCGGAAGGCCGGCGACCTCCGGCTGCGGAGCTGGCTTCGGAGCCTGATCGGGCCGCAGCGGTTCCCGGTCGCAAGCCTCGAGGACCCTGGCGCGGTGCTCGGGGCGATCGGCTACAAGCTCCGCCGGGCGCTGCGCAGGCGGTTGGGTCTCAAGCGCTCGAGGGCTGAGACGCGGGTTCGCGCCCCAGCGGGTTGAACCGCCGCGCCGCCAGTGCGCCGATCAGGGCGCCGACGCCGTCGGCGACGAGGTCGAGGACGATGTCGGCGAAGCGGACCGAGAGGCCCGTCCCGAGCAGGCGGTCGCCGACGTACTCGCCGATCTCCCAGCAGACGCCCAGGAGAACCACGACTGCGACCAGTCTCACCACCGCTCGCCGGCTCCCGGGGGCGACGCCCGGTTCCAGCCGCGACCACACCGGCACCGAGAGCCCCCAGGCGAACATCCCGGAGATCACGAGGTGGGCGACCGTGCTGCCGAAGCCGGTATGAGCGAAGCCGCCCAACAGAGACACGGAGACGACAGCGGCGGTGGTCGCCGCCAGCACGACCAGGGCCCGCCCGGGCATTCCGAGGATCCGCACGGCGACCATGCCGAGAAACGCGAGGCCGAAGAGCGTCGTCTCGGTGTCCTCGCCGATCAGCACGAATATCACCGAGGCCACCCCCAGGCCCGCGATCCCGGCGTCCGGCCAACCCAGTGGCTCACGCCCGACAGGCGAGTGCATCGGCGGCAGGTTAGCGGCGCCGGGTCAGCGGTCCGTCGGCTGCTGCGCCCGAGCCGAGGGCCGGGCCTCCAGCAGCGCCACGAACGCGAGGCTGGTCAGCGCTCCGGACACGATTATCCATCCGGAGACCTCGAGTCCTTCCTCGAATGCGATTCGGGTCTCGTGCGGCCACTCGGTGCCGTCCTGCTTGAGCTCTTCGGTAGCCGTCGCCCCGAGGTCGACGACGACGGCGGCAACGAGGAGGATCAGGCCGGCTTGCAGGAGACGACCGGGACGCGCGGGCACCTCGCGCGCGACCGCCCAGGCGAGGACGAGGGCCAAGGCGAAGATCGGCGCGAAGATCACGATCTCGATGTGGTCGGCGATCGCGCCGGGGAGAAAGTCGAGCCGGCCCTGGAGGTTGCTGGCGGTCCGCTCGTGGATCTGGGTCAGGTCGTCGAGCGAGAGGAACGCGAAGATGGCCGCGAGAGCGATGAACCAGCGTCGCCGGGCGGGCACGACGTAGGCGTGCCCCGCGGCCGCGAAGGCGGCGATGGCGCTGCCGACGACGGTGAGCCAGTTGTTGACGCTGCCCTCGATGCCGGCGTCGAGGTCGGGGATGGCGTCGTCGAGCGCGAGCGCGTTGATGACGCCGCCGATCGTGACACCGCAGGCCGCAACGATCGCCACCCCGACCGCCACCCGAAGAATCTGGTCGGTGGCCGACGCGGGATCGGCAACCTCGGCCGAAGCTGGTGTGATCCTCTCCTCGATTTGCTGCCCCGGGGCCGCAGCTTAGGCCCGATGCCGCCCGCGGGCCAGTCTAAGCACGGGAGGATCCCAGCGCGGCGATCACCGCGTCCGCGACCTCGTCGGTGCTCGCCGACCCCCCGGGGGGCCGCAGGTCATAGGTGACCGTCCGGCCCTCGCGCACGACCGCGCCGACCGCGGCCTCGACCCGTTCGCCCGCCTCGCGCTCGCCGAGGTGGTCGAGCAGCATCGCTCCGCTGCGGATCAGTGCGATCGGGTTGGCGCGTCCGCGCCCGGCCAGTCGCGGAGCCGATCCGTGTGTCGCCTCGAAGACGACGCACTGCTCGCCGATGTTCACGCCGGGGGCCATCCCGGGGCCCCCGATCAATGCTGCTCCCAAGCCGGAGACGATGTCCCCGTACATGCGCGGCGTCACCAGGACGTCGTAGCTCTCCGGCTTCGAGACCAGACGCTCGCAGACGGTGTCGACGAGCTCGTCGTCCATTGCCACGTCGCTGTATCCGTCACCGACCTCGCGTGCCACCTCGAGGAAGAGGCCGTCCGTCTCCGGCATCAGGGAGGCCTTGTGGACGACCGTGACCCGGGAGCGCCCGTGCGCCCTCGCGTAGGCAAAGGCCTCGCCGATCACTCGGCGGGCCCCCGATTGCGACAGCGGCTTGATCGAAAGGCCGGTGTCATCCGTCAGCTCGGCAGCACCCGTCTGCCGGATCAGCTCACGCAGCTCGCCACTCACCGCGCGGTCGTGGGCGAATCCGATCCGGGCGTAGAGGTCCTCGTGGTTCATCTTCACCACCACCAGGTCGACGCCGGGGCGCGGAGGTGCAACGCCCTCCAGGGCGCGGCAGGGCCGGATCGTGGTGTGCAGGTCGAGCGCCTCGCGAAGCGCGACGTTCGGGGAACCGTAGGCACGGTCCGCAGAAGTGGTGAGCGGCCCCTTCAGGGCCACGCCGCGCCGCCGAACCGATTCGGCCACCTGTTCGGGCAGCGGGTTGCCGTGTCGCTCCAGTGCGGCGGCGCCGGCCTCCTGGACCTCCCACTCGATCCTCGCGCCGCTGGCGTCGATGACACGGCAGGCTGCCTCCACGACCTCGGGGCCGATCCCGTCTCCGGGCACGACGGTCACGGTGTGAAGCTCGGCAGTGGTCATCGCGTGCGCACCACGAGCATCCGGGGGATCCGGGCCCTCGCGGCCGCCAACTTAACCCAACGCAATGGGCCCGCCCTGGGTGCTCACGCTAGCGTCGCGCCCGCGACGCGACGCGGATCACTGAAAAGGCGTCACGGCTCGCGTCCGGCGCGCGTCTCCCTGCTGGGAACCGCCCTGCGACGGGCGGGGGGGTCGAGGGCCGCGAGCTCGCGAGCCGAAGGCGAGGAGGCGGAGGCAGACCATGGCGACCATCCCGCCGCCGACCATGATCCAGCCCGCGACCTCCAGGCCCTCCTCGACGGCCACCCGAACCGGCGCCAGCGACGCGGCTTCGCCGGCCCCCGGGTCTGGCGTGAGCGCCGTGCCGAGGTCGACCGCGACCGCGACCGCCAACAGCGCGAGCCCGAGCCGCATCACCTGTGCCGCGCGGGGAGCCGCCTCGCGTGAGAGCACCCAGACGGTCAGAAAGACGAACACGTAAGCGGGCGCGAAGACGGCCACCTCGATGTTGTCGATACCGATCCGGTCGCCGATCCGTTCGTGCAAGCGCACCAGGTCGTCCATCGAAAGGAAGGTCAGGGTCGCCGCCAGGATCCAGAACCACGCCCGACGAGCCGGAATGATCAGCGCGTGCAGCGCCGCGACGAGGGCAGCGGCAAAGGTGGCGACCACGGTGAGCCAGTTGTTGAAGCTGATCTCGAGGGCGGCGTTCAGGCCGAAGACGTCATCGTCGAACACGTAGTGGTTGACGATCGAGCCGACCACGACGGCGCCCGCGCCGACGAATGCCAGCCAAACCGTGATCCGCAGAAGCCGGTCGCCGATCGATTCCGTATCGAGCGTGCCGCCTTCGAAGTCGCCGCCGGGCCGAGCCCAAGCGCCAGGGTCCAACCTCGGTCTGTTCATGGTCGCGCGCACCCTCTTCCCGCTATGTCGGCAGCGTCGAGGGGCTCCTTGAAGCGGTACGTTGACGCGAACCCTTGTGCCACTCGCCCTCCCATACCTGATTTAGCGTACCGCCGGCGCCCCGCTCCACCACCGGCGCGGGCCCCTCTGGGCGGATCTCTGCCGGCCACTCGAGCCGATGCGGATCTGCTGCAAGAACCGTGCCGGTCGACGCGCACGGCCGCCAGTCGCCAAACTACGCGGGCGGGCCTGGGCCCGCCGGAATATGCCTCAGTCCGTGGGAAAGCCGAAGACCGCAGAGCTCCATCCGGGGCCCGGCTTCCGGATCCGGACTGAGATCGAGCGGCCCGACGCGAAGATCGTCTCCGCCCTGGGCCGCTTCGACACGCCTGCGATCTCGGACCTGATGAACCGCCTCTACACGATGGTGCCGGAGGTCCGCTGCCTAACGGATCCCGAGCTGCGCCTGGTGGGCACCGCCTGCACGGTCAAGGTGTATCCGGGCGACAACCTGATGGTTCACAAGAGCCTCGATATCGCAGAGCGCGGCGATGTGATCGTGGTCGACGCGAGCTCGTCCTCGCTGACCGCTGTGCTCGGCGACCTGGTCAGCACCAAGGCTCGCCACCGCGGAGTCGCGGGGTTCGTAGTCGACGGCCTGATCCGCGACCTGCCGGGGATCCGCGCGCTCGGCGACTTCCCCGTCTTCGCCCGCGGCGTGACTCCGATCGGACCCCTGCACCGCGGGCCCGGGGAGATCAATCACGCGATCTGTGCCGGTGGCATCGTCGTCCAGCCCGGAGACGTGATCATCGGCGACCTCAACGGGATCGTCGTCGTCCCGCGCGAGTTGGCGCCGGAGATGGTGAAGCGCCTCGAAGCGCGCAAGGCCGCGGAGGCCGACTACACCGCCGCGGTGAGCGAGGGCGAGTTCTCGAACGCCTGGGTCGACGAGCTGCTCGAGGAGAGCAGGGTGGAAACGACCTACGGCAGCGCCTGACCGAACGCTTGCCGAGCGGACTGACATCCGCTACCCTGCCCGTCCCTCGCAACAGCGGGGGCAGCGAGCATCATCACTGGGGGAAGAGAGGGAGTTCATGGACGACCGGTCCGGGGGGAACAGCGCCGTCGCAGAAGCGGTGATCGATCAGCAGCCACAGTTCACCGCGGCGTACGAGCCCGATGCGGTGTCGGATGAGCTCGTTGCCAAGTTCAACCGCGACGGCTACATCGTGATCGAGGACGCGGTGAGCCCGGAGACGATCGAGCGCGTGCGCAGCGCGGCCGACCGGATCGTGGCCGAGGGACGCGAGCCCGGACGCTGGTGGGGCAAGCCCGAGACCGCGCCGCGACGGGTCGAATACCGGGGCATCTTCAATCTCGACGACGCATTCATGGATCTGCTCGCGCCAACTGCGGTGTTCCCGCTCGTAGTCAAGATCATGGGCGCCAACCTGCACATGATGAGCAGCCAGCTCGTTTACCAGAAGCCGCATCAGCCGCCCACGGGGGCCGTCCGCGGCGGCTGGCACCGCGACGTGATCGGCACCTCGGAGGACCTCGGCTACGACGCCACGCCGCGGCTCGCCCTGCGCGTCGGCTACTACGTCAGCGACATCAGCCAGCCCGGCAGCGGTGCGACCCTGTTCGCACCCGGGAGCCACCTGCTCAAGGAACCGATTCCGATGGCGCAGGGGACCGACAACCCCGAGGACTTCGTGCGCCCGAAGGTGAAGCCCGGCGACGCCGTGATCTGGGAGAACCGCACGTTCCACGCCCCGGAGCGCAACACGAGCGCCGACGTGCGCAAGGCGATCATGATCCAGTACGGGTATCGATGGCTGCGACCGGTGGACTACCTCACTCATCCTCCCGAGCTCCTCGAACGGTGCGATCCCGTCACCCGCCAGTTGCTGGACTCGACCGACCTCAATCCGGACGGATCGATGACCCGGATGAAGGGATCGAAGTCGCTGCTCGAGTGGGCAGCCGAGCACGATCTCGCCTGAGACGGCGCTCCCTCGTCAGCCTTGAACCGAGAGCACCAGGAGCGTTGAGTTGAAGGTCTTCGACTTCGATCCGGCCGAGTACCGGAAGCTATACGCCGAACAGGAGTGGATCCACATCCCCAGCGGCGTGACCCCCGAGTTCCTCGAGGCGATGCGGGAGTTCGTGGCCCGGTCGCTGGGTGACCACAAGGTGGCCGGCCCGGGCATCGGCGGGAAGGGGCGCAAGGACCAGGCGGTCTTCGAGTTCCCGGCGGAGGTCGACTTCCCGGGTGAGGTCTTCGACACGATCGCTCCCCTGAGCGGGCTAAACCGCTCGACGCTCACCCTGTCCGAGCGACATGTGAACGCCTACTACTCGGACGCCGCCCCGGAGCCGACGGCCCACAAGGATCGCCACTCGTCCCAGATCTCGGTCGGATTGGCGATCGAGAGCCCGGCGGAGTCGCGGGTCGTCGTTTACCCGTCCGACGATCGGGGGGCGAACCCGTTCAACGTCAGCTTCGCACTGATCGACAGCCTACCTCCCGAGCGCCATCCGGACAGGATCCTGCCCGACGCGCGAGAAGTCGAGATCGACGACAAGCCCGGGGACGTGGTCGCCTTCCCGGGCTCATCGATTTGGCACCTGCGTCGCCGCCCGGCCGGCGCGGTGATCTTGTATCTGAAGATGAACGACTTCGGCAGCGATCCGCTGGGCGAGGACCCGAGCACCCCGATACGCCGGCAGGGAACCCTCGAGGCGCTGGCCGACAACTCCAACGGCGCCGTGCTCGAGCGGGTCCCCGATCTGTCCCGTCGGCTCGACACGATCACCGAGCGCTACCTGCGCGACCAATGGCGCGGACTCATCGAGGCCCAGGTCTGGGAGCAGAAGCCGGTGCAGCTCTCGGAGTGGGAGCTGCAGCTCCTGCGTGAGGTGGACGGTCAGCGCACCCTCGCCGCGCTGCTCGGAGACGTCGGCTCCACCGACGAGGAGTCGGCTCTCGCTCGTGTACGGACGCTCGCCGAGCGCGAGATCCTGGATCTGCTGCCCAGCGGCCCTGCTTGAGCCCGCGGCCGCATCGCGGCGGGCAGCTCGCTCACGGCGAGCGCTCGTCGAGCAGCTTGCGCAGGATCGGCACGGCGACCTCGGTCGCGTCGTCAGGCTCAGCGACCAGGTAGTGGTACTGGAACCCCGGCGTCCCGTTCACCTCGACGATCACACCCCCGCAGTCGCGCAGGGGCCGCGACAGATCCGGGGCGACGAGGTCGATCCCGGCCAGCCGCAGGCCGACGGCGCGCGCCGCGGTCCCGGCCTCGGCGACCAGTTCCGGGGAGATCGCCTCGCGCACCGTCTCGTTCTCCCGCGGCGCATTCTGGCTCTCCACCGCCTTGATCGTCACGGACGCTCCGGCGGCGGGCACCGATCCGAGATCGAAACCCTGCCGCTCGAGCGTGAGCACTGCCTCCAGATCGACCGTCAAGAGCCTGAAGCCCTGCCATCCGCCCCCCTCGAGCCGGCGACGGTTCTCGGCCGCGATCAACTCGGCGATGCTCGACCGACCGTCGCCCTGAACCGACGGCGGGCGCCGGCGCACCGCATCGAGCAGCTCGCCGTCGAGCACCAGGACGCGATGGGCGACCCCTTGGGCCTGGCGTTCGATCAGCAGGCGCGTGTCCGCTCGCGAGGCGCGCAGCCGCGCCCGCACCAGCTCCGCGGCGGTCCGGACCCCGCTCGTGACCCCTCCCCCGCCGCCCGTCCCGCTCGCGGGCTTGACCACGCAGGGAAGCTCGGATTCGGCCATGAAGGTCTCCGCGCTGCGCAGGTCCCGGTAGTCGAACTCGACGTGCTCGGGCACGGATACCCCGTCTGCCGCCAGCAGCTCGTGCACGCGCGCCTTGTCGAGCGAGAGGCGGTGGGCGACGATGTCCTCGAGCTCGATCCAGTGAAGCCAAACCCGTACGCGGCGAGACCCGCTGCGCAACTCGAGGAAGCCGGAACCGAGGTCGCCGAGCGTCGCTCCGACGGCATCCGCGGCCCGCTGCCAGATCTCCCGGTACACCGCCCTCACCGGCGCACCGTCCAATCGGGCGTCCGCGGCACGCTCGCGCCACCGCCTCCACAGATACCCCGGTCCGGTGGAGCGCACCAGATCCAGGCCGGCGCCGAGCTGTCGCGCCGGCCCGGCTGGGACGGCGCCGAGGAGGCGGGCGGCGGTGGTCCACATGGCGGGCATCTTCCCGTTTCAGGCCATCGACCGCGCCCCCATGGGTGCCCCGACGATGCTTCGGCTAGCCTGAGCGCGCTGGGCGGGCCGTGAAACCGGTTGTAGAGACAGCGTCCGAGCTTGCGGGTCCGCTCGCGGACGAGTGGGGGGAGCTCGCATCGGCGACCGCAGCGCCGCCATTCCTGCGACCGCGCTGGATCGACAGCTGGTGGCGCGCGTTCGGATCCGGCACGCTCGTGATCTTGGTCCTTCGACGGGCGGGCCGCCTGGTCGGGGTCATGCCGCTGGCCCGCCGCCGCGGGGCCCTCGTCTCGACATCCAACTGGCACACGCCGGCGTTCTCCCCCGTCGTCGAAGACGAGGAGGCCCTCGCCGAGCTGGTCCGGGCGGCCCTCGAACGGACGCGGGTTCGGCTCGATCTCGCGTTCGTCGACGAGGCGTCGCCGGCAATCGAAACCTGTGTCCGGGTCAGTGAAGCCGGGGGATTTCGACTCTCAAGTCGGGCGCTCCTGCGGTCCCCCTACCTGGACATCGAGGGCGACTGGCAGGCCTACGAGGATCAGCTGCCGTCGCGAAAGAAGAAGAAGTATCGGCGGTTCCGGCGGCGTCTGGATGAACAGGGGGAGGTATCCATCGAGCTCTCGGACGGAACCTCCGGGCTGAGCGAGCTCCTGCGCCAGGGATTCGAGATCGAGGCGGCGGGATACGAGGACAGGCCCGGGACGGCGATCATCGCGCGGCCCGAGACGAAGCGCTTCTACACCGAGGTCGCGGAGTGGGCTGCTGAGCGAGGGTGGCTGCGGCTGTGGATGCTGCGGCTCGACGGCGCGCCGATCGCATTCGGCTACGGGCTGGAACACGACCGCGTCTACTTCGACCTCAAGATCGGCTTCGAACCCAGGTACGCAGCGCTTGGACCCGGGGTGCTCCTGTTGAGGGAACGCCTCCAATATGCGTTCACAGCGTCGCTGAGGACGTACGAATTCCTCGGCGCCCCCGAACGGCACAAACTCGACTGGACGGAGACCCTGCGCGGGCGGATGAAGTTGCAGGTCTTCGCCCCGACGATCGGCGGCATCGCGAGCAGGATCGCGTGGGAGCGCGGGCGCCCGATCGCGAAGCGGCTGCTCAGGCGGTGATCCGCCCCGCGAGGCGCTCGTAGATCCGAGCGACCTCGCGGACCGTGACCTCGATGTCGAACTCCCGCCGCCGCCGCTCCCTCGCCCGCCGACCCATCTGCTCTGCGCGCGCGCGATCCCCGAGCAGCTCCGCGATCGCGTCCGCGAGCGCCAGGTGGTCGCGACGCTCCACCAGCTGGCCGTGGACCGCGGGCTCGATCAGGTCCGGAACCCCGCCTACCCGGGTCGAGACGACCGGCAGCCCGGCCTCCATGTACTCGAGGATCGAGAGCGGGGTGCCCTCGAAGTCAGACGAGGAGGCGGCAACGTCTACGCCTCTGAGCACGTCCGGGACGTCCGGCCGATATCCCAGCAAGGTCACGGTCCCCTCGAGTCCCAGCTCGGCGATCTGACGCTCCAACGCCCCTCGCTCCTCCCCCTCACCCACGATCAGGATGCGGACTCCAGGCACGCGGTCGGCGAGAACCCCCGCGGCGCGAACGAGCACATCGAGCGCCTTCTGGGGTCGAAGCGAGCCAACGTTGCCGACCACCGGCGCCCCGGGCTCGATCCCGAGCTCGCGCCGCACGTCCCGCCCGCTGGGGGGCGGAAGAGGCGGGATCCCGTTCGGGACGAAGATCAGCTTCTCAGCCGGGATGCGCTCGATCTCGATCATCCGCCGGCGATCCTCTCTGGAGACGGTGAGGAAGGCATCCACGTTTCGCGCGATCAGGTTTCGATCGAGAAACCTCCTCATCGGCTGGCCGACGAACGACCAGGTGTGTTCGTGGGCGACCACCACCGGCGTCCGGGCGATCGTCCCGAGGACGGCGCCCCAGAGATTGGAGCCGAACTTGTGAGCGTGAAGCACGTCGATCCGCTCTCGCCTCAGCAGCGAGAGCAGCGGACGCCACGCTCGCAGGTCGCGTGCGGATCGACGCTCGAGGCCGAGGAACCGGACCCCGGCATCGTCGAGGCGACGGAGCGCCTCGGCGATCTCGGGCTGACGCGCGGATCCAGGCGACCACCTGCTCACGCAAAGCGTCCGCTCGAACCGCTCCGGATCGAGTCGCGCGATGATCTCGTGCGCGAGCGTCTCTCCGCCGCCGGCGGGAAGGATGCCGTCGACGAGGGTGACCACCCGCAGCCTCGATCGGTGTCGGAGATCTCGATCCATCTAGGCTACGGCGCGCGACGATGCGGGGCCCTGGGGTTGAGAGCGCGCGACGGATCGCGGTCGGCCGTCGCTTGCCGTCCGGCCGGCCGACAAGGTTCGGAACCTCCGGCGACTTCACCGGAGGGGTCGGGCCGAACATCGAGCCCCGTGCCATTCGCGGTTACTACATCGATCTGCGGTCCAAGGCTCCGGCGCCGGGGTGGCCTCCGGACTGGTATACCGCCCCGCCGCGGAACTATGTCTGGATCACGCAATGGGGGCTCGCCTTCCACGAGCACCATCTCGAGGACGGGGACGAGGGGTGGTTGCAGGCCGCGCTTGCGGTCGGCGATCACCTGCTGGAGCTCCAGGAGCCCGAGGGGCGCCTGGTGGGCGGCTGGGTCCACCGTTTCCCCTACAAGCACACCTATCACCTCCCGCCGCCGTGGCTCTCCGGGATGGCTCAGGGCCAAGGCGCGAGCCTACTGGTTCGGCTGTACAGCGCGACCGGCGACGAGCGCTACGCGGAGGCCGCGATCCGCGCCCTGGAGCCAATGCGCCACTCGACACTCGACGGAGGCGTAGCCGGGGATCTCGGCGGCGGGTTCTTTCCCCAGGAGTATCCGACCAACCCGCCCGCGCACGTGCTCAACGGCGGCATCTTCGCGCTCTGGGGCTGTTACGACGCCGCCCTTGCCCTCGGCGACGACCTGGGCCGACAGCTCGCGGCCGAAGGGATCGCGACCCTCGCCGAGTCGCTGCCCAGGTGGGACACCGGGTACTGGTCCCGCTATGACCTCTTCCCGCACCCGCTCGCACACCTCGCCACCCCCATGTACCACCGCCTCCACACCGACCAGCTGCGGGCGATGGCGTTGATCGACACGAATCCCGAGTTCAGCAGGACCGCTGAGCGGTTCGATGGCTACGCGCGCTCCCGCGTCAACGTCGGACATGCCTTTGCGCGCAAGGTGCTCTTCCGGCTCGCCGTCCCCCGCAACCGCTGGCTCGCCTTCCGAACGCCGTGGACGCGACGCTCGGGTCGATGAACGACATCCTCGTCCTCTGCTACCACGCGATCAGCGGAGACTGGGAGGCGAGCATCTCGGTGACGCCCGAGCGCTTCGAGGGACAGATTCGGGCGCTGCTCGAGCGCGGCTACCGCGGCGCGACCGTGAGCGAGGCGCTGACCGGGCCGCGAGAGGAAAAGACCCTGGTCGTGACCTTCGACGACGCCTATCGCTCCGTTGCCAGACACGCACGCCCGATCCTCGTCGGCCTCGGCGTGCCCGGGACCGTGTTCGTGCCGACCGCGTTCCCCGGGACCGAGCGGCCGATGTCGTGGCCGGGGATCCATACCTGGCTCGGCGGGCCCCACGAGCACGAGCTGGTTCCCTCGTCGTGGTCGGAGCTCGAGGCGCTCGCGGACGATGGTTGGGAGATCGGCTCCCACACGCGAACTCACCCGAGGCTTCCGCGGCTCGATGACGCCGCCCTTCGCGAGGAGCTCGAGGGGTCCCGTGCCGACTGCGAGCAGCGGCTCGGGATCCGCTGCCGCTCGATCGCATACCCCTACGGCGACTGCGACCCCCGAGTCGCAGCGGCCGCGCGCGTAGCCGGCTACGTCGCAGGGTGTGCGATGTCACGGCGGGTGGAGCGCCATGACCCGCTGCTTTGGCCGCGCGTCGCCATGTACGAGCGCGACCACGGCCGGCGCTTCGATCTCAAGGTGTCACCCGCGCTCAGGTATGCCAGGGCCGGAGCGGCCTGGGCGATCCGTGGGACCTTGAAGCATCGGCGAGGATGAACGAGACCGAGTCCCCTCGCGGCCTCACCGGGACGGTGGTCAGGGGGGTCAGCTTCGCCGGGGGCGGCTTCCTGCTCGCCCGCGGGATCACGTTCGCCGCCTACGTGGCGCTCGCGCGGCTGGTGACCCCGACCGAGCTCGGCCAGTTCACGGCCGGCACGATCCTGATCGCAATCGGCTTCCTGTTCGCCGAGTCCGGGATGGCCGCGGCGGTCATCCACCGGCGGGACCGGCTCGAGGAAGCCGCCGCGACGGCGGTGGTCGCAACCGTCCTCATCGGGATCACCACGGCGCTTCTCAACCTGGCGGCGTCGCCTCTGCTGGGGAGCTTCTTCGATGACAGCGCCACCGTCGCCGCCGTCGCGGCGGCGACGTCAGGGGTGCTGTTCCTAGGTTCCGCTCGCGTAGTCCCGAACGCTCTGCTCCAGCGGCGCTTCTCATTCCTACGCCGCATCGTCGTCGAGCCCGCATCGGCGCTCGCGTTCGCCGTGGGGGCGATCATCGCCACATCCGAGGGCATGGGCGTCTGGGGCCTCGTCGTCGGGCAGTACGCGTCGGCCGTCACCGACTTCATCCTCTCGTGGGGCCTCGTCCGCTGGAGGCCGAAGGCGCGCTTGGTGTCATTTGGGATGTGGCGCGAGCTGGTCGCCTACGCTCGCCACGTCCTCGTCGGGACCGCGATAAGGAGGATCGGGAACCGCATCCCGCTCGCCGCGGCCGGGGGGTTCGTGAGCGCTGCCGCGCTCGGCCAGTTCCAATACGCGACCCGGGTCGTCGGGGTGCCGTTCGCGTTTCTGGTCTCGGGGATCTCCTACGTCGTCTTTCCGGCCTTCGCGCGGATCTCCCACGACGCCCGGCGATTCGAGCCGGCCTTCATGCGCTCGTTCCGGTGGACGATGCTGGCCGCGGCTCCCATCGGGATGATCCTGCTCGTGCTCGGAGAGCCGTTCGCGGTGCTCGTCTTCGGGGAGCGCTGGGAGCAGGCCGGCGAGGCGACCCGAGCGCTGGCCCTGTTCGTGCCCGCCCAGATGGTCGCGCAGATGATCGGTGAGGCATTCAAGGGCACGGGACACCCCGTGGAGCGAACCTGGGTCAACGCGATCGGCGTGCTCGCCGGGGTGATCGCAATGGCGGCGTTGATCCCGCCGTTCGGACTGATCGGCGTGGCGGTCGGGGTCTCGGTGGATGCGCTGGCGGGAGCGATCTCGTCGGTTCGCCGAGCACATCGGGCGATGGGGATTCCGATGCGCCCGATGCTGGCGGCGATCGCGGCGCCACTCCTGGCCACCGCGCCGATGGTTGGCGTCGTGCTCCCGCTGGACACGCTGCTCGTCGACGCTGGGGACCGAGGCACGGCGGCGGGCCTTGCCCTCCTGGTGGGTGAGGGCCTGGCCGGGCTCGCGATCTATGCCGCGGCAGTGCGTGCTTTGTCACCCGGGGTCACCGGCGAGCTCGCCGCGCTGCTGCGAACTGGGCGCCGCGGCGGCGGCCAGCCGTCCCCGGTCGCGTGGGACGCCTGAACCGCGGCTCGGCCTCAGTCGAGCCAAGCGTCGAGATCGATGCCGAGCAGAGCGCGTAGCTCCCCAACCTGCTCGGCGATCAGTGGGCGGAGTGGCTCGATGACGGCTGGGGCAACGGGCGGTCGCTCCTCGAACCGCGTGTTCCATCGCCTGAGCACCGCTCCCCCGCGACGGCGCCACTCCTGCGAGCTCACGGCGTGCATCATCCGGCGAAATGGCTGGGGCGGGCGGCCGATGAGGCGGCTCATCGCCCGGCTCCTGGGTCGCTTGTTCGGGTTGACCACCTCGAAGGCAGGCGAGAAACTCGAGTCCACGCCGAGAACCGCGCACGTGTCGCGGAAGGCGCCCGCGGTGTCGTCGCGGAATCGGTCGTAGACGATCGCGTGGACCCGCTCGCGGCCGAACAGGTCAAGGTAGCGGCGGAGCTGCTCTCCGTAGCGAACCGCGGAGCGATAGGAGCGCGGTGGGAATCCGGGCGGCGTGCCCGCCCGCTCGCGCTCATCATCGAGCGCCAGCGCGCGCTCGAAGTCGGGTTCCGGCTCAAGCCCTACGAAGACGAATTGCGAATGCAGCGAAGGCAGCATCTCGACCGGGTTGCGCAGCATGACCAGGATGTCCGCCTCCGGGCAGAACTCCTTGATCTCCCTCGCCGCGGTCGACGAGTACAGGTACCAGACCGAGGCCTCGCCGCGCCTGCGCCTGCCCTCGAGCCCCTCGAAGTAGCCCAGGTACTCGTCCCTGGTCGGCGGCCGTGCACCGGGCTTGACCCACATCCGCGGATACAGGTCGGTGGCGAAATGGTGGCTCTCCTTGTGCGGGCACATCCCGATCTCGGGGTGCTGGCCGAGGAAGTCGGCCATCGCGGTCGTCCCGCATTTCGGCGCTCCGATGAGCAAGAAATCAGGGCCGACGGGCGTCATCGCCACCAGCGTAGTGATCGCCAGCGCGTCGGAGGCGCTCAGGGAGGGATCGGCTGCTTCACCGCCTAACGGATCAGATCCGGGCATCGGCTGTCCTCCGCCAAGCGCAGATCGGCCGCCTCGCGATCGACGAACAGCGGGTCCGCGTGGACGTTGTCGATCGCCTCGAAACCGATGGCTGGGCTCTGGACACCGCCCGACTCCAGGCTCCGCGCGCCGCCGAAGACGCAGTTGCTTCGGACGAGGTTCCCGGTCCCCTCACGACCGTCCGGCCAAAACGATTCGACGTTGAAGCGGAGGTTCGAGTTCGTGATCACGTTGTCCTCCACCAGGTTGTCCTCGGAGACCTCGCCATCCTCGCCCGAGAACAGGATCCCTTGTCCGTTGCCGTCGATCACGTTCCCGGTGATCACCGAACCGTCGGCGTCCGGATAGAGCTGGACCCCGCGGTCCGCGTTCGAGTAGATCCAGTTGCCGCGGATCACGGTCCGGTCGGCGTGGGCGACGTAGATGCCGTGATCGTGGTTGGTGGCCGGGAGGCGGCCGCAGTCATGGATGCGATTGCGTTCGATCACCGTGCCAACCGCGTCGCCGTAGTCGTCGTCGCCGAGCACGAAGCAGATCGCCGTGTGGTCATTGGTGACGTCGTTGCCGCGAAAACGGACCGCGTCGCCGTTCACGGTCGGGCTCGGGAGCCCGCGCGTGTTGCGACCGTTGAGGGTCAGGTTCTCGATCGTCACCGCGTCGCCTCCCTCCCTGATCCAGAGCCGGCCTTCGAGCGTCGCCCGCTCTCCCGGATAGCTGCTCAGGGTCACGCCGCGGGCGGAGATCGCGATGTCGTCCTCGGAGCGGTGGACGCCATCGCGC
The DNA here is from genome assembly GCA_050697155.1 of Solirubrobacterales bacterium. Taxonomy (GTDB): domain Bacteria; phylum Actinomycetota; class Thermoleophilia; order Solirubrobacterales; family 70-9; genus JBOGZD01. Next base: position 55,034 of record JBOGZD010000001.1, read on the forward strand.
AGGCAGGCCGTCTGCTGCGGAGCGAGCGCGGCGACGAAGTCGTCAACCGAGCCGCCTGGCTTCGCCACCACATCGCAGACGAGGTTGCTGGATCCCATCGGCGCCGACGCTTCATCCGGGTCATCGCCCCATGAGATCAGGGCGGCCGCCGCGCCGGCAGCGATCAGCGCGGCGAACGCAACCAGGTACGCGAGCCCACCACGCGGCACGTTCATGTTGGAGGCTAGCGTTGCAGCAGCCGGCTGCAGGGGCTGCGATCGCGGAGGCGGAAATCCGCCCCGTTGCGATCGTAATAGTGGGGATTGGCAATGACGTTGCCGAACGCCGAGTACCCAAGCGCGGGGGTCTCCAGCCCGCCATCCTGATCGCCTCTCGCACCACCGAACAAGCAGTTCCGCCGCACCACGTTGTCCGTCCCGATCGGGCCTTGCCAATGGTCCTCGACGTTGTGCCGGAGGATCGAGTTGGTAATCGCGTTGCGGGCGACCAGGTTGCGGTCAGAGGAGAGATCGCCGGAGCCCGCGAAGAGGACCCCCTCGCCGTTGCCGTCGATCACGTTCCCGGTGATCACCGAACCGTCGGCGTCCGGATAGAGCTGGACCCCGCGGTCCGCGTTCGAGTAGATCCAGTTGCCGCGGATCACGGTCCGGTCGGCGTGGGCGACGTAGATGCCGTGATCGTGGTTGGTGGCCGGGAGGCGGCCGCAGTCATGGATGCGATTGCGTTCGATCACCGTGCCAACCGCGTCGCCGTAGTCGTCGTCGCCGAGGATCACGCAGCTCGATGAGAGATTGCGGATCCGATTGCCCTCGAGCCGCACGCGGTTCGCCGTCACGGTAGGGCTCGGCAGGCCCCGAGCGTTGGCGCCGTTCAGGTTCAGGTTGCGGATCGAGACCCGATCGGCCCGCCGTGTGATCCAGATGCGACCGACGAGACGGGCCGGCTTTCTCCGGCGAAGACTGGTCAGCGCCACTCGCGGCCGCGTGAACTTGATGTCTCGCCGGTTGGCGCGATAGAGCCCGGGCGCGAGACACCCCGTTTCGCCGCGCCGGAGCGAATCCACGAACGCGCGGGGGCTCGCACCCACCGTCGCCACGCGGTCGCACCGCCCCTTCCCGGGGTCGGTTGCTGGCGCCGCGTCAGGCGACGCGAGGCCGGCTAACGTCGCGACCGCGAACGCGGCGCGCACGGATCTGAGCCACGGAGACTGCACCCGAGCGGGGCAGCCTACAGCCGCCCGCTGGGCGGGGCGCCGTCAGCCGACCACCGTGATGCCAACGGGACGCGACCGGCCCGCGCCCTTGACCTTGGCGCGGAAGTACACGTTTCCGGCGTCCCCCACCAGACGCGGGGTGACCTCGAAACGGCGCCGAGACACGCGATCGACCGTGAAGCGCTTCCAACGGCCGTCACGCCATCTGTGGATCACTGCCTTCGATCCGGCGCGGCGGGCGGCACGCGACGACTTGATCCTGCCGCTGAGCTCGACGTACCCGCCAGGCTGGATCGTGGACGTGCTGCTCTTGAACACGAGACGCTTGCCGCTCCCACCGCCGCCGGGCTTGGATGTCGGGCCGGACAGCTTGACCTTGAACCCACGGCTGGCGGCGGTCTGGTCGACGTTGCCGGCGGCGTCACGCGCGCGGACTGCGAAGTTGTGGGCGCCCGGCCCAAGGGCTGCGTAGCTGTGCGGGCTGGTGCAGGCTGTCCAAGCCGCCCCGTCCAGACGGCACTCGAAGCTGGACTCGGACTCCGAGGAGGCAAATCCGAACGTTGCGACATCGGTCGTGATCGTCCCCGACGGCCCCGAGGTGATCGTCGTCTCTGGCGGTGAACTGTCGGCGGGCGGGTCCTCGGTGGGCGGATCCTCAGCCGGCGGGGGATCGGGAAGATCGACGACGAAGACGGCGCTCGCCGGAGACTGGTCGACGGTGCCGGCGGCGTCGGTCGCCCGAACCTCGAACGTGTGCTCGCCCGGTGCCAGCGCCGAGTAGGACTTGAGGCTCGTGCACGCTGCCCAAGTAGCGCCGTCGAGGCGGCATTCGAAGCTCGAGTCGGGCTCCGAGGAGGAGAAGCCGAAGCTGGCTGTATCAGTGGCGATCGTGCCCGAGGGGCCGGAGGTGATGGTCGTCTGCGGGGCCGTGGTGGCGGGTGGCTCCTCGGTCGGCGGCGGGCCGGTATCAGACAGCATTCGCCCGCAGCTCGAGTCCGGGTCGACGGTGTAGTCACCGCGCGCCGGATCGACGAAGCTCGGCTTCGCGACCACGTTCGAGGACGCCGTGAAACTCGCCTTCTCTATGCCGCTGTCGTCGGAGTCGCCTCGATACGAGCTGCCTGAGGTCCAGACACAGTTGTTGCGCGCGACGTTTCCGACGCCCCGTGGCCCCTGCCAGTGGTCCTCGATGTTGTACCGGATGGTCGAATTCACGATCACGTTGTTTTCGACCACGTTGTCGTCAGACGACGAGCTCGTGCCCCCGGAGAACAGGACGCCCTGGCCGTTGGCGTCGATGACGTTTCCGACGACGAGGCTGCCGTCCGCGTCCGGGTAGAGCTGGACCCCCCGGTCCGCGTTCGCGTAGATCCAGTTGCCACGGATCACGGTCCGGTCGGCGTGGGCGACGTAGATGCCGTGATCGTGGTTGGTGGCGGGAAGCCTGCCGCAGTGGTGAATGCGGTTGCCCTCGATCAGGGTGCGGTCGGCGCGACCGTAGGAGCCATGACCGAGGTTGAAGCAGATCCCCGTGTGTGCGTTGGTGACGTCGTTACCGCGGAAGACCGTGTCGTGTGCGTGCACGGTCGGGCTGGGCATCCCGGTGGGGTTGCGGCCATCGAGGTCCAGGTTCTCGACCCTGACCCCGTCGGCTCCCGGGGCCACCCAGATCCGGCCGACGATCTTCGCGCGCTCGCCCGGGTAGCTCGTGAGCACGATCTCGCGCGTCGTGATCTTGATCAGGTCGTTGAGGGCGAATACGCCCGAGCGGAAGCATCCAGTCTGCCCCGGCGACAGCGACCCGGCGAGCTTGACGGCGCTTTGAAAGGGGGCCGCGGCGGCTCCTGTGGCACTGTCGGAGCCGGTCGGGGACGCATAGCGGTCACATGACACCGCGGCTGCCGTTTCCTGCGCGCGAACCGAGGCGGTCGCAAGACCGATGACGAGCAGGATTGCGATGAGCATCGACAGGCCGCGCCTTGACATCCGGGTCTCCTTTGGTGGCTGAGCCGTCTCGCGAACGAGACCTCTGGCTTTGCGTCCCCACCTCGCGGCGGGTTTGCCTTTTCAATGGAGCCCGATGAACGGGGCCCCTCTTGTCGCGAGTCCTATCGGGCCGCTCGCGCGCGGCGGTGAGCTCGGGTCGCCGCGCTGGACGTTGGTTTGATGCAGGAATTCGCCCAGAACCTGCAGCGAAACCACCCACAACCTGCAACCGCGCGGTTGTCGCGCGGCGCAGCCGGGCCGGGTAACCGGCGGCCCGATAGCGACCTGGTGGCGGTCAGCGCCTGACCTTGACCCGCACCGGCCGCGAGCGGCCGATGCCCGGCACCTTCGCGCGTAGGCGGAGCCTGCCGGCCGACGAGCGCGCGCGCTTGCGGATCGTGAACCTGTTGCGCGTGTTGACCCGAGCGCGCGCGAAGCGCTTCCATCGGCCTCGCTCGCGCACCTGGATCACGGCCCGCCTGCCGCCTCCCGAGACGGCGCCCTCGAGCTCGCCCCGCAGCCTGAAGCGCTGCTGCGGTTGGACCCGGCGGCGATTCGCCGAGAGCTTGACCTGAGCACGCGACGGTGCCCCGCCGAGACAGGGACTGCTCGCCTGGAGGTTGTAATCGGGCTTCGAGGCGTCGACGTAGTACGGGTCCGCGACCCGGTTGTCGACCGCGACGAATCCGTCCTGCGGCGATTCGATCCCGCCGTCGCCATCGTCGCGAGCACCGCCCGAGACGCAGTTGGCACGCGCCACGTTGCCGTAACCGGATTCACCCTGCCAGTGGGACTCGATGTTGTAGCGGATGGTCGAGTTCGTGATCACGTTCTTCTCGACCACGTTGTTGTCAGACGCGGAGTCGTCGCCGCCGGCGAAGAGCACCCCCTGGCCGTTGCCGTCGATCACGTTGCCGGTCACCAGCGATCCGTCGGCGTCGGGGTAGAACTGGATGCCGCGATCGGCGTTGCCGTAGATCCAGTTGCCTCGGATCACCGTGTTACGCGCCTCGGCGAGGTAGATCCCGTGGTCATGGTTGGTCGCCGGCAGGTCGCCACAATCGTGGATTCGGTTGCCCTCGATGAGCACGCCGTCCGGAGGCGGGGAATCCTCGTAGGCGTCGACGTGCACGCAGATCGCGGTGTGGTGGTTGGTGATGTCGTTGTTTCGCAGGACCACCCGGTCGGCGTAGATGATCGGACCGAGCAGGCCCTCCGGGTTGCGGCCGTCGAGGTTCAGGTTCTCGATCACGGCGTCGTCGGCCGTCTCGTTGAGCCGGAGCCGGCCCTGGAGCGTCGCGAGCTCGCCCGGATAGGACGTGAGCCGGATCGCCGAGGTGTTCACGATGAACTGGTCCGCGACGTAGGTTCCGGCGCGCACACACCCGGTCTGTCCGGGGGCAAGGTCGTCCAGCAGCTCCTGGACGCTGTCGCCCGAGGTCGCCACCAGGTCGCAACCGGCGTCCTGCCCAAGCGCGCCGGCGGGTGCCATCCCACCCGCCGCGAGCGCGAGCGCAACAGTCGCGACCAATACCGACATGTGCCTGAACGGCACGCGCGTCTCCTTTCGCCTCCGGTGCCCGTTGGAGGCGGTATCGGCGCCGGTTCGCGATCGCGCCGTGGGCCGCGGGCCGGTCGGACGGATGTCGTAGTGCAACGCCTGGACTCCCCTGGGGCTCACGCGGCACGCGTCCCGTCCGTGGGCCACGCTCCGCTGTCCAACGAGTGCGACGGCGCATCCGGCGACCGTCTAAGGGAGAGTTTCTACCGCAAAACGGTTAGCCGTCTTGCAGTAGGTCTGTCACGCAAGCCGTGTCGCGGCGGTCTCCTCGAGCAGATCCGCCATCCGCGCGGCCTGGTCCTCGCGTAGATGCGCTGCCGCGAAGTCGCGCCCGCGCGCGGCGAGCTCGCCGGCCAGCGCGCGGTCGTCGCGTAGCTCGCGTACCGCCGCGGCCAGCGCAGTCGGGTCGCCATGGGGTACCGCAATGCCGACTTCGGCCGCCTCGATGACACGCCGCAACTCGCCCTGGCAGGCAGCGATCACCGGACGCCCCACCGCGCAGTAGTCATAGAGCTTCGAGGGCACCGTCCACTCTTGGCGCTCGGAGACGAGCAGGGCGTCGGCCGCCCGCAGATGCCGCGCGACCTCGGATGGCGGCATGAGCTTGCGCAGCTCGACGGCCCCGGGCCGGGCCGTCGAGGCGAGGCGCTCGACGTCTGCCCGCCGCGGTCCCTCGCCGATGATGAGGAGGGTCGCCCCATCGCCGAGGCGGCCGGCGGCATCGATCGCGACCTCGAGCCCGTGCGCGAGTCCGATGTTGCCGGCGTACGCCCAGATGAACCGCTGCTCGGGGAGACCGAGCGTGGTGCGCTCGGGTGGGGTCTCGCCGGCTGCCAGCCATTCGCGGGTGGTGCCGTTGCTGATCACCTCGATCCTGCTTCCGGCCGGGGACCGCTCGGCGACGTGGCGGCGGAACGCGTCGTTGACCGTCACCGTTGCGGCTGCCCTGCGGTAGAGGCCCCGCTCCAGGCGCTCGGCCAGGGCGATCACGCGCCGGTTCGACAGCTCGCCGAGGGCGACCGCCGACCCCGGCCAAGGATCGCGCACGTCGAGCACCCAGGGTGCCCGGTGGCGGCGGGCGAGCACTGCCCCCGCCGCCCCGACGGGCAGGGGCGGCGAGCTGGCGAGGATGACGTCGGGGCGTGCCAGCAGCGACCCTGCCGCCGACGCCATCGCGGCGTACGTACCGTAGAAGCCGAGCCGCGTCGCGAGGGTCTTGCGCGGGCGCGCGAAGACCCAGACGTACCGCACCAACGCGCCGTCGACCTCGCGCCTGATCACCGCCGCGCCGCGATACCCCGGTTCGATCACGCCCCGGGGATGGTTGGGCACGGCGCAGAGCACTTCGACGTCATGCCCGCGTCGAACGAGCTCCCCGACGAACGGCTCGAGCCGAAACCTGGCAGCGGTCACCTCGGGGGCGAAGTGCTGGGTCAGGATCAGCGCTCTCATCCGGCCGGGCGAGGCTTCAGTGACCGGCGCCGCGCTGTCGGAGGACGCCCAGCACGCGGCGGGATTCTACGTTGCTACCGTGGCGCCGCGAGTGGTGGGCGCGGATCGATCCGAGGGGCAGAGGCCGATCGTCATCGTCGGGACCGGTCGTTGCGGCTCGACCCTCTTGCACCGGGTGCTCGCCCGCCACGACGATCTCGGCTGGATCTCGAGTTGGAACGAGGTGTTTCCGGGCCAGCCGTGGCTCGCCGCCTTCTCCCGTCTCTACGAGTGGCGTCTCCCTGCTGGGGTCAAGGAGTCGAAGCCCTTTCCGAAGCCGTTCGAGGCATATCGGTTCTGGGAGCACTACCTCCCCGGGTTCTCGCGGCGCGATCGACCGCCCAGCGCCGAGGATGTCGACGTGGCGGGGATCGGACCCGTCCGCGACGCCACGGCAACTGTCCTCGACCATCACGGCCGCGATCGGTTGCTGGTGAAGGTGACGGGTTGGTCGCGCATCGCGTATTTCGACCGCATCTACCCGGATGCCCGGTTCGTGTCGCTGCGGCGCGACCCACGTTCGGTCGTCAGCTCGTGGATCAAGGCGGGTTGGCTCGACGTCACGAGCCCCCCCGAGAGCGCGAGCTGGCAGTGGGGCCACGTTCCGCCGCCCTACCTCGAGCTCTGGCGCGAGCTCGGCGGCGGTCCCGCGCTCTCGGTTGCGCTCAAGATCCGGCTCGATCTCGACGACCTCGCCCGGAACGCGGCGCTTTTTCCCGACCGCTGCCACGAGCTTCGGTACGAGGAGCTGATCGAACAGCCGCGGCTGAGCCTGCGAGCGCTGTGTGACTTCGCCGGACTGCCGTGGACACGGTCGTTCGCCGACGTCATCGGCTCGGTCGGGTTCCACGACCGATCCGAGAAGTGGCAGCGATACCTCGGCACCGACGACGCGAAGCGCGTGCTCGCGTTCATCCGGCGAAGCGAAGCCGTGGGGGTCACCGACCGCGTGCGCTGAGCGTCGTCGGTTCGGCCGAGGATTCCGACGATGGCATCCGTACACCTGCTCTCCGCGGCGCGCGAGGGAGCCGGAGCGCACCCCAAGGCACGCTTGGATCTCGAGCAGATGCGGGCCGCGGCCCGCGCCGACCGACTGGGCCTCCACGACGTCGTCGAGGACCCGCGCAGGGCCGACCTGATCCTGTTCGTTGAGACGTCGGTGGCCGCCGGGCACTACTTCGAGCTCGTCAGGGCTCACCCCATCTATCGGGAGTTCACATCGAAGAGCTATCTGTTCTCCGCGACCGACAAGGTGATCCCGTTCCTGCCCGGCGTCTACGCATCGATCGAACGACGCTGGTACTGGCCGTCCTGGACGCGGTCGGGTCACTACGTCGGGGTCAAGGAGGAGGGCGCCCTGCGGTACGACCCCGACCATCGCCCCTCGCGGCTGTTCTCGTTCGTCGGCAGGGCCAACATGCACCGGGTACGCGAGCGCATCATGCGGCTGCGCCACCCTGACGCGATCCTGATCGACACCCAGGCGGAAGCGCTCGCGGACCGGCAAGGGGAATCCCTCCCGCTGCCCCCCGAGGAGTTCGTCGCGCGCTATGTGCGTGCGATCAACGACTGCGCCTTCGTGCTCTGTCCGCGAGGCGGAGGCGCCGCGAGCTTCAGGCTGTTCGAGACGATGATGCTCGGCCGCGTCCCGGTGATCATCTCGGACCAGTGGGTTCCGCCGGTCGGCCCCGACTGGGATCGCGTCAGCGTCCGGGTCGGCGAACGGCGCATCGAGGAGATCCCGCGACTGCTGGAGGCGCACGCTGCGGACGCCCGGGCAATGGGCGAGGCGGCACGAGCGACGTGGCTGGAGTGGTTCGCCCCGGACACCTCCTTCCACCGCATCGTGGACTGGTGCCTCGAGCTGGCGCGCTCAGCGCCGCGGCGGAGCGGGGTGCGCCGGTACGCACCCCACCTGCAGATGCTCCGCCCCTATCACTCGGCCCGCTGGGTCGCCAAGCGGATCGGGCGCGGCGGCCCGGCCGCGCTCTAGGGCGCCTCGGTCCCGCCGCTGCCGTCGGTCTCGGTGACCGTCTCGGTGGTCGTCGTGGTCGTCGGAACCGTGGTCTCGGTCGCCGTCGTGGTCGGGGTCGTCGTCGGCGCCGTGGTCGTCGTCGTCGGAGCGGTCGTCGGCAGGCTCGTCTGCGCGGCCGTCGTCTGTTCGTCGTCGCCGGAGTCGGCGGCGACGACCGCGAGCGCGACCCCGAGTCCGATCACCGCCGCGACCAGGATCGCGACCAGGGTCTTCATCGCCCCGCTCATCCCCGGTCGCGGGGGTTCCCGCGGCGGCGGCGCGGCGCCCGGCGGCGGCCCCGGGGCGTCCATCCGCCTGGTCGGATCCTCGTGCACGGGCGCGAGTCTAGACCCGCGATCGGACCGCCCCAGCGGCTCAGAGCGAGCCCGCGAGCCGCTCGAGCGCCTCGTCGACTTCCGGCTCGCCGATCACGAGCGGAGGCAGCAGCCGCAGCATCCGCTCGCCCGGGACGTTGATCACCAGCCCGCGCTCGAGGGCGCGATTGCCAACCGCGGCCGCGTCGATGCCCTCGGCGAGCGTGACCCCGGCCATCAGCCCGCGGCCGCGGACCTCGGCGACCCCGTCGAGCGCGCCGAGGTCCGAGCGCAGCCGCTCGCCGGTGTGGCGCGAGCGCGCCAGCAACGCCTCGTCGTCGATCACCTCGAGCGCCGCCAGCGCCGCTGCGGCGGCGATCGGCCCGCCGGCGAAGGTCGAGCCGTGCTCGCCGCGTCCGAGCCCCTCGCCGACCTCCGGCGTGGTCACGATCGCGCCCACCGGCAGCCCGCCGCCGAGCGCCTTCGCCGCGGTGAGCACGTCGGGGGCGACCGGAAGCTGCTCGTATGCCCATAGCGACCCGGTCCTCCCCATTCCGGTCTGGATCTCGTCGAAGACCAGGAGCGCCCCGGCGGCGTCGCATGCCTCGCGCGCGGCCGCGATCACCTCGTCGGCGACCGGGAACACGCCCGCCTCGCCCTGGATCGGCTCCAGCATCACCGCCGCGGTGCGCTCGCCGACGGTGGCGCGAATCGCGTCGGGATCGTCGCGCCGGACCGAGACGAAGCCGGCGGGCAGCGGGCCGAAGAGGTCCTCGCGGGCGAGGCGCGGGGTCGCCGCCAGCGCGGCCAGTGTGCGGCCGTGGAAGGCGTGGTCGAGGACGACGATCTCGGGCGACTCGATACCGCGCTCGTGCGCGTGCCTGCGGACCAGCTTGATCGCACCCTCGTTTGCCTCAGTGCCGGTGTTGGCGAGGAAGACCCTCCCGCCGAGGCTCGATTCCGAGAGTCGCTCGGCCAGCCGCAGGTTCGGCTCGGAGTAATAGAGATTCGAGCTTCCCGCGAATCGCTCGGCCTGGTCGCGGATCGCCGCGACGATTCGCGGATGGCAGTGGCCGGCGTTGTGGACGGACAGGCCGGCGAAGAAGTCGAGGTACTCGCGGCCCTCGGAGTCCCACAGCCTCGCGCCCTCGCCGCGCACGAACTCGACCGGAGCGCGCGTGTAGGTGGGCATCGCGTAGCGCCCCTCCAGCCGTTGAAGCGCGGCGATCTTCTCCCCGGCGGCGGTCCCGGTCACGGCGTGACCATGGTCCCGATCCCCGCGTTGGTGAACAGCTCGAGCAGCAGCGAGTGCGGGCGGCGGCCGTCGATGATGTGCGCCGAGCCGACCCCGCCCCGGATCGCCTCGACGCAGCCGGCGAGCTTTGGCCGCATCCCGCCCTCGATCGCGTCCAGGGCGGCCGTGACCTGATCCACCGAGGCGCCGGAGATCAGCGACCCCTGGTCCTCGGGATCGTCCAGCCATCCCGAGACGTCGGTGAGGAAGATCGCCTTGTGGGCGCGCAGCGCCGCCGCGACCTTGCCGGCCGCCGCGTCGGCGTTGACGTTGTAGGAGTTGCCGTCGCGGTCGACGCCGGCGGAAGCGATCACCGGGATGTAGTCGCCGGCGATGTGGTTGAGCACGTCGACGTCGACGCGCTCGATCTCGCCGACCAGGCCGACCTCGTCGGCGTTTGGATGGGGCGAGATCGCAAACAGCGCCCCGTCCTCGCCCGAGAGCCCGACGGCGGGCTGGCCGTGACGGTTGAGCCGCATGACGATGTCGGCGTTCACCTTGCCGAGCAGGACCATCTTCGAGACCTCGACCGTCTCGGCGTCGGAGACCCGCATCCCCTCGACGAAGCGCACCTCCATCCCCAGCCGCTCCATGTAGCGGGTGATGTCCGGACCGCCGCCGTGGACGATCACCGGGTTGAGGCCGACGTACTTGAGCAGCACTACGTCGGTCGCGAACCCGTCGCGCAACCCCTCCTCCCGCATCGCCGCGCCGCCGTACTTGATCACCACCGTGCGCCCGTGGAACTCGCGGATGTAGGGCAACGCCTCGAGCAGCGTCTCAACGCTGGCCTCTCCTGTTCTGGGCTGAGTCTCGGTCATCGGTCGTCTAGCGTGAACGATCCGCTCAGGTCCTGTACTCGGAGTTCAGGCTGACGTAATCCGGGGTCAGGTCGGAGAAGTAGATGTGGGTCCCGGCTCGGCCGCGACCGAGCCGGATCGAGATCTCGGCCTCCGGCTCGTCGGAGCCGAGCCCCTCGGCGTCGATCTCGTGCGATCCGAGATCGGCGAGCGGCTGCCCGGCGAGCGCCATCCCGGCCGCCTGGGCGACCCGGCCCCAGTTCGGATCGCGCCCGTAGAGCGCCGTCTTCACGAGCGGCGAGTTCGCCACCGCGCGGGCGACGCGCTCGGCCTCGCCGTCGGTCGCCGCCTCCGCGACGGCGATCCGGCCGACCCTGGTCGCGCCCTCGCCGTCGGCGACGATCTCCAGCGCGAGCTGGAGCAGCACCGCCTCGAGCACGCCGGTCGGAAGCGGCGCCCGCGCGCCGCCTGTCGCCTGGAGCAGCACCGTGTCGTTGGTCGACATCTGGCCGTCGACGGTGATCCGCTCGAACGAGCCGGCGACCGCGGCGCGCAGCGCGGCCTCGGGTTGCTCGACCACGGCGTCGGTCTGGACGAAGCAGAGCATCGTCGCGAACCCCGGCTCGATCATCCCCGCCCCCTTCGCCTGCGCCGAGAGGGTTATCCCGCCGGTGCGAACCGTGCACTGTTTCGGCGCTCGGTCGGTGGTCATGATCGCCTCGGCGAAGCGACGGCCGCCGACCGGTTCCAGCCGCTTCGCGGCGGCGGCGATTCCGGCCTCGATCCGGCCGATCGGCAGCGGCTTGCCGATCCCGCCGGTCTCGGCAACGGCCACCGACCGAACCGGCAGGGCGAGGGCGTCGGCGGCCGCGGCGCGCATGGCGAGCGCGTCCCGGTAGCCGGGCTCGCCAGTGGCGGCGTTGGCATTGCCCGAGTTGACCACCGTGCCGCGCACGGCCGCCTGGTCGAGCTCCGAGCGGCAGACCCTGACGGGCGCCGCGGCGGCGGCGTTTCGGGTCAGCAGGATCGCCGAGCGCGTCTCCGGGCTCTCGCTGAGCAGCAGGCCGAGATCGATGCCCCGTGCGCCCTTTACCCCGCAGGGCACGCCGGCGGCGCGAAACCCCGGCGCCAGCTCTGCCGGATCGGCGAGCTCGACGCCCGCCGGAGCCTCGACCCACCGCGAGCGGAAGAAGCTGTCGACCGCCGCGGTCACTCGAACCCCTCGGTCTCCTCGAGTCCCAGCATCAGGTTCAGGTTCTGAACCGCCTGGCCCGCGGCGCCCTTCCAGAGGTTGTCGATCGCCGCGAACACAACCGCGCGCCGCTCGCCCGCGAGGGTCGCCTGGATCCGGCAGAGATTGGTCTCCCGCACGTCGCGAACCCCCGGCGGGGCCTCGACCAACTCAACGAACGGGTCGCCGGCATAGCGGTCGGCGAACAGCGCGCCGAGGGCGTCCGAGTCGATCGCCTCGGTCAGCGTCACGTAGCAGGTCGCGAGCAGCCCTTGATCGAGCGGCAGCAGGTGGGGAACGAAGGTGAGCGGGACTGCCACGCCCAACCGTTCCAGCTCCTGCTCGATCTCCGGCTGGTGGCGGTGGCCGTCGACGCCGTAGGCGAGGAAGTTCTCATCGACGTTGACGAAGCTGAGCTCGTCCCCGCGGGCGCGCCCGGCCCCCGAGACGCCCGACTTCGCGTCGACCACCACCTCGTCGACCAGCCTGCGCTCGGCGAGCGGGGCGAGGGCGAGCAGCGCCGCGGTCGGATAGCAGCCCGGGTTCGCGACCAGCTCGGCCTCGCGGATTCGGTCGCGGGCGAGCTCGGTGAGCCCGTAGACGGCGCCCGCGAGCAGGCTGGGGTCGCCGTGTGACCCGTACCAGCGCTCGTAGGTGGAGGCGTCGACGAGCCGGAAGTCGGCGGAGAGATCGACGACCTGAATCCCCAGCCCGCGCATCTCGGCGACTACGGGCGTGGCCGCCCCGTGGGGATACGCGACGACCGCGGCGTCGATGCCCTCGAGCCGCTCGAGGTCGAGCTCGCCGAGCTCGAGCGGGACGCGGTGACGCGGATAGAGCCGGTCGAGCCGCGTGCCGGCGTCGGCTCGGGCGGTGATCGCCGCCAGCTCGAGGCGCGGGTGGCGCCAGACGAGCCGCGCCGCGAGCGCTCCGGCGAACCCGGAGGCCCCGGCCACGATCACCCGCGCGGCGGGAACGCCGTCGAGCGGCTGGGGTGTGTCATTCACGAAGCGAGCCCCCGACCGAGGCGAGCGCCTCGCGGATCGTCTCCCGTCGCCCGGCGACCTCCTCGTCAGTGAGCGTCCGATCCGGAGCGCGGAACTGAAGCCGCAGGGCGACGCTCTTGCGGCCCTCGCCGACCTGCTCGCCGCGATAGAGATCGAAGACCTCGGCGGAGCGGAGCAGCTCCCCCCCGCCCTTCAGCACCGCCGAGCGCACGTCCGCGGCGGGGACGTCCTCGGCGACGACCGCCGCGATGTCCTGATGCACGGCCGGGTACGAGATGACGTCCTCGTACTGCTCGCGGCCGATCTCCGAGCGGGCCACGAGCGGCGCGAGGTCGATCTCGAATCCCGCCGCGCGTTCGAGGTCCCAGGCGCGGCAGACGAGCGGGTGCAACTCCCCGATCCAGCCCGCGGCGACCCCGTCGACCGCGACCATCCCCGCGCGACCCGGGTGCAGGAACGACTCGTCGCCCTCGCCGGCCTCGAGCTCGCACCCGAGCTGGCTCGCGAGCGCCTCGAGCACGCCCTTGACGGCGAAGAAGTCGACCTCGCGCGCGGGCTCGCGCCAGCCGGCCGCCAGCGACCCGACGGCAACGCAGGCGATCCGCTGCGGCTCGAATGCGGGCGCGGGGCGCTCGCCGGCAAAGTGGCCTCCGAGCACGCCGCCGGCGGCAGCGCCGCCCTCGGCCAGGTACGCCCGACCGGATTCGAACAGCGCCACCCGCTCCGCGCCGTGGGCGAGGTTGTAGCGCGCGCCGTCGAGCAGCGACCCGATCAGGCTCGTGCGCAGCGCCGAATGCTCGGCAGAGAGCGGGTTGGCGACCCGGATCGGCTCGCGCCGAGGATCCCCGGCCGGCAAACGCAGCCGATCGCCGAGCGCGGGGTCGGTGAGGCTGAGGGTGACGACCGCGTCGAAGCCGAGATCGCGCATGACGTCCTCGGCGCGCCGGCGGAGCGCCTGCTCGCGGCTCAGGCGCCCGCCCTGGCCGGTCGCCTCAGGAAGGGTCGCCGGCAGGTGCTGCTCGTAGCCGTGGATTCGCCCGACCTCCTCGATCAGGTCGGCCTCGCGGCTGACATCGAAGTGCCGGTGCGGCGGTACCTCGGCGATCAGGTCCTCGTCCTCGCGGGCGACTGTGAAGCCGAGCCGTTCGAGGTAGCGGGCGCTGTCGGCGGAATCGATCGGCATCCCGAGCAGCCGCTCCGCCCGCCCGCCGCGCAGGCGGACCCGGTGCGCGGCCGGGACCCCGGCGGCGACGTCGATCGTTCCCGGCACCAGCCGCGCTCCGCAGAGCTCAACCAGCAGCCGGGAGGCGATCCGCTGGGCACGGATCGCGAGCTCGGGGTGAAGCTGCTTCTCGAACCGGGTCGAGGCGTCCGAGCGCAGGCCGAGCTTGCGCGACGTGCGAAGGATGTTGACCCCGTTCCAGGTCGCGACCTCGAGCAGGACCCCGGTCGTCGTCTCGGACACCTCGGACGCCGCGCCCCCCATGATCCCCGCGATCCCCGAGGGGCCCTCGCGGTCGCAGACCAGGACCGCGTCGTCGTCGAAGCTGCGCTCTGTGCCGTCGAGCGTCGTCATCCTCTCGCCGGCCTTCGCGGTGCGGACGATGAGCGCCCCGTCGGGGACCAGGTCGAGGTCGAAGGCGTGCAGCGGCTGGGCGGTCATCAGCATCACGTAGTTGGTGGTGTCGACCACGTTGTTGATCGGCCGCTGGCCGGCGGCGAGCAGCCGCGCCCGAAGCCAAAGCGGCGAAGGCGCGATGGTGACGTCGGTGAACACGCGGGCGGTGAACCGCGGGCACAGCTCCGGCACCTCGACGGCGACCGAGGCGTAGTCGTCGACCTTCCCCTCGCCGTTCGCCTCCGCATCGTCGGCCCATGGCTCCGGCGCCAACTCGGCTCCGGTGATGGCGCTCGTCTCGCGCGCGACCCCGTAGATGCCGAGGCAGTCGACCCGGTTCGAGTTGACCTCTAGCTCGAGCACAGGCTCCGCGAGAGGCAGGACCTCGCCCAGTCGAGTCCCCGGGGCCGGACCGTCCTCCAAGATCATGATCCCGGACTGGTCCTCGCCTAGCTCCAGCTCCGTTTCGGACAGGATCATCCCGTCGGAGACGACGCCGCGCAGCTTTGCCTGGCCGAGCGTCTCGCCGCCCGGCATCACCGCCCCCGGCAGGGCGACGGCGACCGTCTGCCCGGCGGCGACGTTGGGGGCGCCGCAGACGATCGTGCGCTCCCCGTCGCCGGCATCGACGCGGCAGACGCTGAGCCGGTCGGCGTCCGGATGCGGCGAGACCTCGAGCACCTCGCCGACGACGAAGTTCTCAGCGGACGGGGGCCCGACGTGGTCGATCCGCTCCACCTCGGTGCTCTGCAGCGCCATGCGCGCGGCGAGCTCCTCGACCGGGAGCCCGGGGTCGCAGTAGTCACTGAGCCAGCCGATGGGAACCCTCATCGGAACTGCTCCAGGAGGCGCACGTCGTTCTCGAAGAACTTGCGCAGGTCAGGGACCCCGTGCTTGAGCTGCGCGATCCGCTCGATCCCCATCCCGAAGGCGAATCCCTGCACCCGCTCGGGGTCGTAGCCGCGCTCGCGGACGAACCAGTACACGTTCGGATCGACCATCCCCGCCCCGAGGATCTCGATCCAGCCGACGCCCTTGCAGAGCGGATCGCGCGATCCGTCGGCAAGTTGCCCTGAGCCGCCGCAGCGAAAGCACGACACGTCGACCTCGACGCTCGGCTCCGTGAACGGGAAGAAGCCCTGGCGGAAGCGCGTCTTGCGCTCGGGGCCGAAGATCGCCCGCGCGAACTCGTCCAGGGTGCCCTTCAGGTCGGCCAGGGTGATGTCCTCGGCGACGGCGAGGCCCTCGACCTGGTGGAAGACCGGGCTATGGGTGGCGTCGAAGGGGTCGCTGCGGTAACAGCGACCGGGAACGATGATGAGGATCGGCGGCCCCTGAGCCTCCATCGCCCGCACCTGCATCGGCGAGGTGTGGCCGCGCAGGACCACGTCCTCGGGCCCAGGCGCCAGCGCCGGCCCGCTGACCTCCTCCCCGGGCACCGACGGGGCGGGTTCGAGCCGCAGCTCCGGCGACAGGGTGTCGGGATCGACGTAGAAGCTGTCCTGCTCCATCCGCGCCGGGTGGCCCGGCGGGTGGTTGAGCGCGGTGAAGTTGTAGTAGTCGAGCTCGACCTCGGGGCCCTCCATCACCCTGTATCCGAGCCCGACGAAGACGTCTTCGATCTCGCGCATCGTGCGCAGCAGCAGGTTGCGGGAGCCGACCGGCACCGCCGGCGAGCCCGGCAGGGTGACGTCGATGCGGTCGGCGGCGAGCGCGTCGCCGAGCTTGGCCGCCTCCAGCTCGTCGCGGCGGTCGGCGAGCAGGCGCTCGAGCTCCTGGCGCGTGCGATTGGCGGCAGCGCCCACCGTCCCGCGCTCCTCGGCAGGCAGCCCCGCGATCCCGCGCAGGATCGCGGTCAACTCAGACTTGCGCCCGAGGTAGCGGACCCGCAGCTCCTCGAGCGCGCCCGGATCGGCCGCCGCAGCGATAGCCGCCTCGGCCTCGGTGCGCAGGCTCTCGATCCGCTCGACCATCAGCTCGCTCCCCCCGACCGTTGCGGTTCGAGGGCCGCCGACGATATCCGCCCGAGCGCGATCGCAGCCGCTGCGGCGACGTTGAGCGATTCAGCGCCGCCGCGCGCCAGCGGGATCGTCCACCGGCGGTCGCACTGCTCCAGCACCTCGGCCGGCAGGCCCTCGCGCTCCGAGCCCAGGCAGAGCACCGAGACCGGGCCCTCATCGGGCGGCTCGCCGCCGTGGGCGACCAGCGCCACCCGGGGCGTGCGCAACTCGGCGACGTCCTCGCAGCGCACGGGAGGGCGGTTGAAGATCGAGCCCATCGTCGCGCGCACCGACTTGGGCGAGAACGGGTCCGCGCAGCCGGGGCCGAGAGCGACGCGCCCGCCGGTAAGGGCGTGAGTGCTGCGGAGGATCGCGCCGACGTTTCCCGGATCGCCAACCCTGTGCAGGTAGAGCTCGGCGTCCTCGGAGGGCGACCATTCCGTCGGGTAGACGCCGATCACCCGCGCTCCGGATCCCAGCGTGCTCACGGCGTCGAGCAAGTCGGGCTCGACGTCGATGCCCGCCCGCAGGACGAACTCGGCTTGCACTCCCGACGTCTCCGCGGCCGCGACCAGGTCCTCGCCCTCGGCGACGAACAACCCCTCGCGCTCGCGGTGCTTTCGCTGACCGAGCTTGCGAATCAGCTTGAGCTTCTCGTTGTCCTTGCTCGTGATCATGTGGATCGGCCGACGCACGAAAAAGGGCGCCTCGTGGGGCGCCCGGTGAAGTCGTCTGCGCTCGCGTCTAAGCGGCCGCCGCCTCCCGGGCTTGCTCGGCAAATCGGCGGAACGCCTCCGGGTCGCGGACGGCGATGTCGGCGAGCATCTTGCGGTTCACCTCGACCCCGGCCTCGTTGAGGCCGTGGATCAGCTGGGAGTAGCTCATGCCCTCGCGCCGGGCGGCAGCGTTGATGCGCACGATCCACAGCCGGCGAAGGTCGCGCTTGCGCCGCCGGCGGTCGCGGTAGGCGTATTGGCCCGACCGCATCAGCTGCTCGTTGGCGAGCCGGTAGCTCGAGTGCTTGCGGCCCCAGTAGCCCTTGGCCTGGCGCAGGACCTTCTTCTTGCGCCGCTTGCGGGCGACGGCGTTCGTCGTGCGGCTCACGATCCACCCCCTAACAGGTTGCGGACCCGCTTGCGGTCGGCGGGCGCGATCTCGACCGGCCGCGACATCCGCCGCTTGCGCTTCGGCGACTTCTTCTCGAGGATGTGGCTCGAGTAGGCGCGCCGTCCGCGCAGCTTCCCGCGCGCGGTCTTGCGGAAGCGCTTCTTGGCGCCCGAATGGGTCTTCATCTTCGGCATCGGGCCGACTATTGAAGCAGAAGCCGGGGGACGGTCCGCGAGGCGCCGGTCAGGAGCCGGCGGCAGCCGATTCGGCGCCCTCGGCCGGCTCGGCGCCGGGGGCGTCGGCATTTTCCTGCTGGCGCTCGGCCCGGTAGCGGGCGGCGTTCTCCTTGGAGGGCGCGAGCATCATCGTCATGTTGCGGCCCTCCTGCTCGGGCTGCTGCTCGATCGTCGCCAGGCCGTCGAGGTCGTCGTAGAGGCGCTGCAGCAGCGCCCGCCCCCGCTCGGGATGGGCCTGCTCGCGGCCCCGGAACATGATCGTCACCTTGACCTTGTTCTGGCCTCGCAGGAAGCGCTCCACGTGGCCGCGCTTGGTGGCGTAGTCGTGGTCGGCGATCTTCGGGCGCAGCTTGATCTCGCGCACGTTGACCTGCTGCTGGTGCTTGCGCGCCGCCTTCGCCTTCTGCTCCTGCTCGTACTTGTACTTCGAGTAGTCGAGCAGGCGGGCGACCGGCGGACGCGATTCGGGGGCGACCTCGACCAGGTCGAGGTCGCGCTCATTGGCCATCGCCAGGGCACGGTCGGTTTCGATGACGCCGATCTGGCTTCCGTCCTCGTCGATCAGGCGCACCTCCGCGACCCGGATCCGCTCGTTGATCCGCGTCGGATCGCGCTCGGGGGGCTGGCGGTCGAACCGCCGCGGGACCGGCACTAGTGGCGTTGGTCGTCGGAGGAAGCTGGCAAGGAGGGCAAGGGGCGCTAGCGGCGCGGCCGGATGTGGGTGCCCTTCATTGCGACGCAGTATAGAGGCGCCCGCCCAGCTCTTCCGCCGACATCTGGCCGAGGTCGCCGTCGGCGTGCGAGCGCACCGACACCGCCTCGTTCTCCTGCTCGCGGTCGCCGACCACGACCATGAACGGGACCTTGGCCAGCTCCGCGTCGCGGATCTTGCGCCCAACCGACTCGCTGCGACCGTCGACGCGCACTCGGGCGCCGCCGGCCTCGAGCTCGGCGGCGACCCGCTCGGCGTAGGCGAGGTGGCGGTCGGCCACCGCCAGCACCGCCACTTGAACCGGCGCCAGCCAGACCGGGAACCGGCCCGCGTGGTGCTCGATCAGGATCCCGGCGAAGCGCTCCATCGAGCCGAGCAGGGCGCGATGGATCATCACCGGCCGGTGGTCGGCGTTGTCGGCGCCCTGATAGGAGAGGTCGAAGCGCTCGGGCATCTGGAAGTCGACCTGGCAGGTGCCGCACTGCCACGAGCGCCCGAGGGCGTCGGTGATGTGGAAGTCGATCTTCGGGCCGTAGAACGTCCCCTCCCCCGGGCTGACGTCGTAGTCGCGCCCCTGCCGCTCGAGCGCCTCGCGGAGCGCGGCCGTGGCCTGCTCCCACTCCTCCTCGGTGCCGATCGATTTGTCGGGCCGGGTCGAGAGCTCGACTCGCACCTGCTCGAAACCGAAGCGGGCGTAGAGCTCGTCGATCGCCTCGCAGATCGAGTCGACCTCGTCCGGGAGCTGTTCGAGGGTGCAGTAGACGTGGGCGTCGTCCTGGGTGAAGGCACGCACGCGGAGCAGGCCGTGCAGCACCCCCTCGCGCTCGAAGCGCGAGACGAGGCCGAACTCGGCCAGCCGCATCGGCAGGTGGCGGTAGGAGCGCCGGTCGGAGCCGAAGACGAGGCAGGCACCGGGGCAGTTCATCGGCCGCACCGCGTAGCGGCGCTCGCGCTCGTCGCGCTCGCCCGCCTCGACGAAGAACATGTTCTCGCGGTAGTTGTCCCAATGTCCGGAGCGGTGCCAGAGGTCCTGCTCGAGGATCTGCGGGGTCTTGATCTCCTGGTAACCACGGCGTTGCAGCTGCGCTCGGACCTCGGCCTCGATCAGCCGCAGGAGGACGGTGCCGTGAGGCAGCCAGAAGGGCATCCCGGGGGCCTCCGGGCGAAGCTCGAACAGGCCGAGCTCCGGGCCGAGCCGGCGGTGGTCGATCTCCCGCGCGCGCTCGAGCCGCTCGAGGTGGCGGTCGAGCTCGGCCTGCGAGAAGAAGGCCGTGCCGTAGATCCTGGTGAGCATCTGGCGGCTCTCGTCGCCGCGCCAGTAGGCGCCCGCCAGCGAGCTCAGCGTGAACGCCTTCACCCGGCCGGTGGAGGGTGTGTGCGGGCCCCGGCAGAGGTCGGTGAAGGGGCCGTTTCGATACAGCGAGACCGTCTCCACCCCCTCGTCGCGGACCAGGTCCTCGATCAGCTCGACCTTGTAGGGCTGGCCCTCGGCGCGGAAGCGCTCGAGCGCCTCGGCGACGGAGAGATCGGTGCGCTCGAACGGCTCGTCGGCGTCGATGTGGGCGCGCATCCGCTCCTCGATCCGCTCGAGGTCGGACTCCGAGGGGCGGAAGCCGTCGGCGAACTCGAAGTCGTAGTAGAAGCCGTCGGCGATCGGCGGGCCGATCGAGACCTTGGTCTCCGGCCAGAGGTCGAGCACCGCGGTCGCCATCACGTGGGCGGCGTCGTGGCGGACCAGCCACAGCGCGTCGTCCGCGTCGCCGGGGGTGACGATCTCGATCGCGTCGCCGTCGGCGAGCGGGGCGCCGAGGTCGCGCAGCTCGCCGTTGACGCGCACCGCGAGCGCGTCCCTGCGAAGCCGCGGGCCGATCGCCGCCGCGGCATCGGCGCCGCTCGCGCCGGCCTCGAGCTCCAGCGGGCTGCCGTCGGGCAGCTTGACCGTGATCCTGGCCATCGCGCGGCCATGCTACCCAGGGCCACGCGTTGCTCCTCGACGTCGCGGCGACCGCGCTGTAGGCTGCCGTGGTGTCCAGGGAAGCACGACGGAGGAGGTAGGCGGGATGCGCATCAACCCGAACTCGAAGCTGGTTGTCGCGGCGCTGGCGATCGCCGTCACAGCGATGGCCGTGCCGGCGCTCTCGCTCGGCGCGAAGACGAAGAAGGTGTTCGTCGAGGCGAAGCTGAAGGGGCAGAACGAGGTCCCGGGGCCGGGCGATCCCAACGGCCGCGGCACGTTCGACGCGAAGCTGAAGACGAAGAAGAACAAGAAGAACGGCAAGGTCTGCTTCGACCTCGCCTGGCGCAAGCTCGACGGAGCCTCGGCCGCCCACATCCACAAGGGCGACGAGGAGACCGCCGGCCCGATCAAGGTCGGGCTGTTCGGGACCGATCCCGAGCTGCCGGGCGAGGACCGGGTCGAGGAGTGCGTGAAGGCGAAGAAGAAGCTGCTGAGGAAGATCGGCAAGCGGCCCGAGAACTTCTACGTCAACGTTCACAACTCCGCGTACCCGGACGGCGCGATCCGCGGTCAGCTCGAGCTGGTCGAGTAGTCGGCCAGCCCTAGCCGTCGCCGGCCGGGTCGGCGCGGGCGCCGTCGGGGATGAACGGGCACGGACCGGGATGCTCCACGTCGCGATTGAGGTGGAAGACGTCCTCGGGGACGACGGCACCGTCGTCGTCCCACGTGATCGAGAGCGTGGCCGCGATCGAGCTGGTAGGAGGCCCGGGATCGGACCCGGCGTCGACGACGCAGATCCGGTTCCCGCGCAGCTCCCAGACGAGGTAGTCGCGGCCATGCTGATCCTCCAGCAGCGCACCGGGTGGGAGCAGGACTGTCGAGCCACGCGGTAGTTGGTCGCGGAGCTCGGCGAGCTCGGGTGAGTACCCCGATGGCCCCACCGGGCCGTTAAGAAGCGCGAGCAGGCTCGAGGCGCCGGCCGCACCGACGAACGCGACCGCGAGCAACCCCACCGCGAGGCTGAACTTGGCTCGGCGCGCACGGCCGGGCATCAGGAGCGTCGGCGAGCGTCGGGCGAGGATCCGCCGCGCCTCGGCGAGGCTCGGCGCGGACTCGAGCAGCGCACGGACCGAGACCAGAGCGACCAGCGGCGCGGCCAACGTCAGCGCCTTGGCCTCCTGGTAGGGCGTGCCCCCGGTCAGCGAGTAGAGCCACAGCACCGCCGCGGCGGCGAGGGCCGCCGGGACGGCGCGGTCGCCGCGGCGCAACCACCAGACGACCCCGAAGCCGAGCGCAGCGAGCCCGAGCGCGCTTCCGAGGTAGAAGGCGACCGCCGGCGCCGCGCCGTCGCCGGGCTCGACCCGGAAGTCGCCCGAGGGCCAGACCCCCAGGGCCTCGAGCGGCGAGAGCCGGTTGAACAGGTTTCCGAGGCCGGGGCCGTCGGGGTCGAAGGTCTCGAAGTCGGCGAAGCTCGCCATCCGCCCGGCCTCGGGCGCGATCGCCGCGACCGCGACCGCAATCGATACGACGGCGGCCGGCGCGGCCCGTCGCGCCAGCCGCAGGGCCTGCTCCAGGGTCCCTCGACGGGCTGCCAGTATCAGCTCGATCGCCGCCCAGAGCCCGAGCGCGCCCGCGAGCCAGGCGAGGCCGGGGAAGCTGTAGACGTAGACGCTTCCGACCGCGAGCGCCGCCAGCGGCAGCGCGCGCAGCGCGCGCGGTGCCGCGGCCTGGGTCCGCGACTCGAGGGCGAGCTGGTGTAGCGCGATCGCAAACGCGAGCACGAACAACGCCTGCGCGGTCTCCTTGAACGCCCCCTGGACCAGCGAGGCGGCGACGAGATAGGCGAAGCCGACCGCGAGCGCGCCGGCGTAGCGGCGCCAGCCGAGTCCCTCGCCGAGCAGCGCAAGCGCCGCCAGCGACGCCGTCGCGGCGATCGCCAGGGTGAGGCCGTCGAAGGCCTCGACCGTGCTTGGGCCGAGCTCGGCGAGCGCGGCCACGAGCGCGTGCGGTCCCAGCGGATACCCCTGGTCGACCAGGCGCTCGCCCGCACCGTCGGCGAGCCGGTCGACCGCGAACAGGTGCTGGGACATGTCCGGGTTGAGCCCGGTTCCCAGGATCCCGAAGCGGCCCTCGACGATGAACGGCAGCGACGACGCCGCCGCTGCGCCCAGCGCGATCCCGACGCCGATCACGAATGCGTTCCGGCATGGCTCGAGCCGTCCGCGCAGGAACGCTCCCGCGGCGATCGACAGCAGCGCCAGCGCGACAAGCGACGCCGTCCCCTCGCCCGGCAGCCGCACCGTCGCCCAAGCCACCGCCGGGGCCACGGCCATCCCCACCGCCGGCGCCAGCCACGACCACGATCGCCGTCCGGCGAGCGCGAACACGGCCTGGCCGACCGTCGCCGAGACGCCGAGCGCGAGCAGGAAGGACGCGTAGGTCCCGAGCACAGGCGGCGAGCTTAGTCGCGCCCGCCCCCCAACTCAGTGCGTCCTAGGCGAGCAGGATGATGATCAGGATGATGATCAGCAGCGTCCCGAGGCCGATGTACATCGCGCTCCTCCTTTCGCGACCCATGCCTGGGTCAGGCGACGCCTACCCGTGGTGCGGATGCGCGAAACGGCCGCGCACGTCGGCTGCGGCGCGTTAGCCGGACCGCTCCCAATCGGCCGGGACCACGGCCGGCTCGGCGTCGTCGAGCACGTCCTCGGCCCAGTCGAGCGCCGCCTCGAGCCGTTCGCGGCTGACGACGTAGCGCCCGAGCGAGAGCCCGTTCTGATCATCGAGCGCGACCAGCGCGACCTCGTTCTCGTCCCCCGCGTTTCCGCGCGAGATCGCGAGGAAGACCGGCTCGAGGTCGACCGAGTCCTCACACACTCGGAACGCGAGCACCGCGCCACGCTCCGACGCGATCGCGTCGAGGGCCTGCAGCTCCGTCACGGCCTCGTCTTCGGGCATCGTCTCCTCCTGCTCTCTCGCGTAGATCCTCCATGTCCCCGTAGGCACGGCCGCCGGCCTCGCAGACCGGTAGCCGGTGTGCGCGGCGTGGCGGGCGGACCCCCCAGCTCCGGCCGCCCGCCCGCGATCCGCGTCTCGATCACCGTGCCGAGGTCCGAGCAAAGCAGCAACGAGAGCTCGAGATCGACGTCCTCGTGATCGTCGAGCTCCGAAACCCAGGCAGGCAATCTCGGCTGCGTCACCGGCGCCTGCACCTCCCAAAGCCTCGGCTTGATCAAGGTCTGGCCAACGTAGACCGGGCACCTGGCCGAGTCCAGACCTCGCGGGCGAAATTACCCCGAGCACACCCCGCGAATTACCCCTGATCGGCTACCGATGGGCGCTACTGGGCTCGAACCAGTGACCTCCAGCTTGTCGAGCTGGCGCTCTCCCTACTGAGCTAAGCGCCCGAGGGGGCAGAGCGTAGCGCCCTAGACTGCGCGGATGCTCGAAGCCGGCGACGATCGGCAGCGCGTGTCAGTGGCCGAGCCGGCGGGGAGCTGGCAGCGTGCCGCCGACGGGACCTGGGAGGCGATCCGGCGCGTCCACCTCGGCAGCCGGCGGCCGGCCAACTGGGTGGAGCTGTTCAAGTTCGGCGTCGTCGGCGGCTTGGGGTACATCGTCAACCTGACCGTCTTCGCGCTGCTTACGCAGGCGCTCGAGCTCAATCACGTCATCGCCGCCGTGGGCGCCTTCTGCATCGCGGTCAGCAACAACTTCCTCTGGAACCGGACCTGGACCTTCCGCGCGGCGGCGAGCGGCGGTCACGCGGGCTTCCAGGCGGCGCGGTTCTTCGCCGTCAGCCTCGTCGGCCTCGCGGTGAACCTGGTCGTGCTGGCCGTACTGGTCGACGGCTTCGGCGCTGCCGAGCTCCCGTCCCAGGCGGCCGCGGTCGCGGTCGCGATGCCGGCGAACTTCGTCGGGAACAAGCTCTGGACCTTCAGCCAGGTCTGATTCGGGGGCGACCCGTACAAACGAAGCCAGGTCCGTTGTCCTGGGTGGAAAACACCCGCAACGACGCTCGAATCGGAGCGAAGGAGAACCGTAACTTCGAGCGAAGTTCAGTGTTAAGGTTGTTCGAGGAGTCGCCGATAAGGCGGCAAGAAGCTTGAAGGACCGACGGGCCAGCGGCGGGAACCGCTGGCGGCACGTCCTTTCGGAACAAAGGGCCCCGAATGGGGCCCTTTTCCGTAAGCGTTCAGTCGGTCCGCCGGGCGCTGGCCCGGGGGAAGGCCGGTTGACATAAGCAGGCTCCGCGCCGGGCACGGCGAACCTTGCCGACATGGATCGCGCCGAGGCCGAGGCGATCTACGA
>JBOGZD010000002.1:0-69544 GCA_050697155.1 Solirubrobacterales bacterium
ATCGCGTAGCGCAGCGGGTAGTAGGTGCAGTAGAGGAGGAAGACGATCAGGAACGAGACCAGGGTCGGCTCATCCCAGACGAACCACTTCCCCCACGACGCCTTCGCCCAGATCGAGCCGGTCACCAGCACCCCGACGCCGAAGATCACCGAGAGGTGGATCGAGACGTAGGAGCGCGCGTCGCAGAGGGGGTCGCCGCTTCGCAGGTGGCGAATCGAGTGCACGGCGGCGACCATGAACCCGACCAGCGCCATCACCGCCAGCGGCACGTGCAGGTAGAAGATCTTCTGCACGAAGCCCTGGTCGGCGTCGTTCGGCGCCCAGAAGAAGACCAGCGAGAAGCCGGCGGCCAGCGCCACCACCGCGGCGGCGGCGAGGT
Organism: Solirubrobacterales bacterium; assembly: GCA_050697155.1. Taxonomy (GTDB): domain Bacteria; phylum Actinomycetota; class Thermoleophilia; order Solirubrobacterales; family 70-9; genus JBOGZD01. Next base: position 380 of record JBOGZD010000002.1, read on the forward strand.
AAGTCGGGCTGGCGAGCTTGGTCACGTCGGAGCAGGCCTTTTAGTTAGGCACCTAGTCCTCGAGCAGGAAGTCGTACACGGCGTAGCCGACCGCGACGAAGGTTAGATCGTAGAGAGCGAGCACCCCCATCCATTGGCCGAAGTCCTCGTAGCCGGGACCATCGGCGGCGAGCAGCGGCTCGGCGGCGCCGGCGGCGGCGATCATCACCGGGACCAGCAGCGGCAGCAGGAGGAGCGGCGCGATCAGGTCGCGAGCGCGCGAGTGGACGGCGATCGCCGAGACCAGGGCGCCGACCGTCGCCAGCCCGACGTCGGCGAGGAGTAGGACCGCGGCAAGCGGCGCGAGCCCGGACCAGTCATCGAGGAAGAAGATCCCGAACACCGGCAGCGCGACAGCCTCGAGCGCAATCAGATAGATCAGCAGGGCGCAGAGCTTGGCCGCGAACAGCGCCGCCCCGTCGACCGGGGCGAGCCTGATCACGTCGAATCCCCCCTGCTCGCGTTCGGCAACGAACGCCCGGTTGACCGCCAGGATCGAGGCGAACAGGAGCGTCGCCAGCAGCACCCCTGCGGCGAGGCTGCCCTCGAGCTGCTCGCGGTCCAGCCCGAAGCGAAAGAGGACGAACGTGGTGGCGGCGAACAGCGCCATCGCCGGGACCGACTCGAGCGTGCGCAGCTCGGTGCGCAGGTCCTTGGCGAGGATGGCCCGGAAGGCGTTCACGGCCGCGCCTCGCGTGGTTTTCCCACGGCGCCGGAGTAGGCTGCCCGCGCTTCTTGAACCGAGAGCCCGGAGGCCGGTCCGGCGTAGGCGACGCTGCCGTCGACCCGCAGGGCGAGCGCCGCGTCGGCCTGCTCGAGCCCGCGCTCGATCTCGTGCGTGACCACGACCCGGCTCAGCCCGTCAGCCGGGGCGAGCATCCGCTCGATCCGCTCGGCGGCGGCGACGTCGAGGTGCGAGCGCGGCTCGTCGAGCAGCAGCAGCTCGGGGCGATGGAGAAGCGCGCGGCAGACGGCGGCCCGCTGCAGCATCCCGGCCGAGAGGTTGCGGACCAGCTCGTCGCCGCGGCGCTCCAGCCCGGCGGCGGCCAGCAGCTCGCCGATCCGCTCGCGCGGCGAGTCGAGCGCGTGCAGGCGGGCGTTGAAGTTGAGGTTCTCGCGGACGCTGAGCTCGCGATAGAGCAGCGGCTCGTGACCCAGGTAGCCGATCCGGCCCCGTGCCCTCCAGGCCTCGCGGGGGAGCGCGGCACCCAGCACCGCTGCCCTCCCGGCGCTCGGGCGGAGCAGGGTGGCGAGGATTCGCAGCAGGGTGCTCTTGCCCGCGCCGTTGGGGCCGAGCACGACCAGCGTCGCCCCGCGCTCGAGCTCGAGGCTGACGTCGCGGAGCACCGGGCGCTCGCCGTAGTCGCGCCGGAGGCCGCGGAGAACGACCGCCGCCGCCGTCCCGGCATCCGCCGGCTTCGCCTCCCGCTCGACCGCGGTGTCGGTGACCATCTTGATCCGATTGTCCCAGCGGCGCGCCTGCGCGCCTGCAACCTGGCGCTCGCGTCTTCATCCGCGCGTTAGGACCGCTCGCTACATCTGTCTCGTAGCGAGGGAGGGACTCAATGCGACCCCTGCCTCGCCGAACACGAGCCTTCGCGGCCGCCGCTCTCGTCGTCAGCGCCGGGGCGGCGGCGCTCGTCCTCGCCGATGCGCTGCCTCTGGGCGACGATGGCCCCAGCGCCGACCGGGCATCCGCGCGCGTGCACTCAGCCGGTGCAGACCGGTCTGCGGACGGCGACCGCCTGCGGTCGGCGTCCGGCGAGCGGGCCGGATCCGAGCGCAGCGTCGGACCCCGGATCCGCTGGCGGGACTCGGTCGCGATCGGCGTCCCCGAGGCCGGCAGCCTGGAGCGCGGCGTGCAGCTTCCCGCCGCAGGACGCACCTACTTCACCTGGGACCCGATCCTCAAGCGCCGCCCGAACCGCGACTGGCGGCGCTGGGGAACCGACGAGCTCGTGCGCACCACCCTGCGGGTGCTGCGAACGTTCGCCGAGCGGTCCCCCGCCGCGCCGCGGGTCGGCGTCGGCGACCTCAGCCTCCCCTACGGCGGCGACTTCGGCCCTGAGGTCAGCGGCGGCATCGGCCACGCGACCCACCAGAACGGCCTCGACGTCGATCTCTACTACCCGCGCCTCGACCGCGCCGAGCGGGCGCCGACCTCGGTCGACCAGATCGACCGCCGGCTATCGCAGGCGCTGGTCGATCTCTTCGTCGGCGCGGGAGCGACGGTGATCTACGTCGGTCCGAGCACCGGGCTCGGGGGCCCGACCGAGATCGTCCAGCCGCTGGTAAACCACGACAACCACCTGCACGCGCGGATCGACGGCTGACCCCGTCGAGGGCTGGATGAGTCAGCGCGGCTTGCCCTCGTTGAGCCGCTCGAGCCCGTCGTCGGGGATCGGCTCCCAGGCCGCCGCATAGGCGACGTAGGTGCGCCAGCTCGGGCGCACGCCTGGATCGCCGTCGAACGCGCTCATGCGGACGCTCATCTGCGTCGGATCGTCGGGGTTGCGGCTGAACAGGTGCGCCCCGCACTCGCGGCAGAAGCACTTCTCGAAGCCGCCCTCGCGGTGGCGCCAGGCCTTGACCAGCTCCTCGCCCGCCAGCAGCCGGAACGTGCGGCCATCGATTCGCGCCTGGGCCGAGGCCGCCGTGCCGGTGCGGCGCTGGCAGCGCGTGCAGTGGCAGTAGCCCGCCGCGGTGGCCGGCTCGGTGAGCTCGAAGCGCACGCCCCCGCAGAGACAGCCCCCCGTCGTCGACGGATCGGTCACGGCGAGCGGTGCCGCGCCACGGTCAGCGGCCCTTGCGCACGATCTTCGCCCCCACCTTCGCGAGCGGGACCAGCCCCTCGCGCAACGCCCGAAGCCGCTGGCCGTTGCGGCCGTAGAGCAGCCGCGCCGAGGAGCGGATCGCGGTGCCGAGGGTGGAGTCGTAGGGCTGCCACCAGAAGTCGCGGGTGATTCCCGACTCCCAGGCGACCAGCTTGACGTTCACGCACTCATACACGCCGAACTTCGAGTGCGAGCGGCCGAGGCCGGATTCCTTGACCCCGCCCCACGAGCACTGCAGCGCCCCGTGCGAGTAGGAGTGGTCGTTGATCCAGACCATCCCCGTTTCCATCCGGCGCGCGATCCGCTCGCCCTTGGCGCGGTCCTTGGTCCAGACCGAGGCGCCGAGGCCGAAGTTCGTGTCGTTGGCGCGGCGCAGCGCCTCCTCCTCGTCGGCGACGACGACGATCGGCACCACCGGCCCGAAGATCTCCTCGTTCATGATCCGCATCTCGTCCTCGACCCCGGCGAGGACCGTCGGGGCGATGAAGCGCCCCGAGAAGCCGTCCACCTCGCGCGGGCCGCCGGTGACCCGCTCGGCGCCGGCCGAGAGCGCATCGTCGACGAGCCCGGTGACCACATCGGCCTGCTCGGCCGAGACCATCGGCCCGCTCTCGGTCTCCCAGCGCAGCGGGTCACCGACGGTGAGCCGCTCGGTCTCGCGCACGACGCCCTCGATGAAGCGGTCGGCCACGTCCTGGACGACGTACGTGCGCTCGATCCCCGAGCAGGTCTGGCCGGAGTTCGCGAACCCGCCCCAGACACAGCCGGAGACCGCGTTGGCGAGGTCGGCGTCGGCGCAGACGATCTGCGGGTCCTTGCCGCCCAGCTCCAGGACGCTGCCCTTGAGTCGCTGCGCGCAGAGCTCGCCCACCCCGCGCCCGACCTCGACCGATCCGGTGAAGAAGATCTTCGCGGTCGAGGCCTCGCAGAGCGCCTGGCCGATGACGCCGCCGCCGTGGACCGTGCGGACCAGGCCCTCGGGCAGACCGCCGTCCTCGAACGCCTTCTGGATCCGCTCGCCGAGCAGCGGCGTCAGGCTGGCGGGCTTCAGCACCACACCGTTGCCGGCCATGAGCGCGATCGCGACCTCGCCGAACGGGATCGACCAGGGGTAGTTCCAGGGCGAGATCACGCCCACCACCCCGAGGGGCTCGTAAGAGAAGAAGCTGCGCTTCGTCTTCAGGAACGCCTGCGGGTAGGGGATGCGCTCGTCGGCGAGGATCCGCGGCCCGGCGTCGGCGCACCAGTGCAGGGCGTCGATCGTCGGCAGCAGCTCCATCGTGTAGGACTCGGTGATCGGCTTGCCCTGCTCGTGGGTGAGCAGCTCGGCCACCTCGTCCATCTGCTCGACCAGCGCATCGGCGGCGCGGCGCATGTAGCGGGCGCGGTCGCCGGGCGTGAGCTGCGCCCAGAAGGGCTGGACCTCGGCGACGTCGTCGACGACCGCCTGCACCTCGTCCGGCTTGATCGTCTCGACCGTGCCGACCAGCTCGCCCGTCGCCGGGTTGAACGACTCGAGAACCCCCATCCAGGGCTCGATCTTATCGGCGTGCCCTCGGCGAGATGCCGTCGGGATCGGCGAGACCGGCTCAGTCCCCCCAGCGCGCCTTCATCGCCCGCTGGTCGCGAAAACTGTGGTTGCAGCGCAGCCTGGCGACCGTGGTACCGCCGAAGCGGCAGACGAAGTTCTCGACCGCCACCCGCTCGCAGGGATCGTTCGGGCAGTTGACCTTGCGCCGCCACTTACGGAACACGAGCTTCGCGCCCCTGCACTTCATCCCCCGCGACCTCACCTTCGCCTTGGTGAACCCGAGCCCGACCTTGCCGCATTTGACGAACTTCGCCCGCGCGTCAGCGCGCTCGGGCGCCGCCGCGCCCGACGCGATGAGGGTCCCGGCGAGCGCCATAGCGACGGCAAGCGCAAGGGCCGTCGTCGACGACCTCATCGTGGCTCGCTCGTCGTGACCACCGGCGATGACGCGATACTCGCCCGGCGGAGCGGGAAACTCAGCCCTCGCGGCGACGGCGGGCGGCCTCGAGGCGGCGGCGGAGCTCGGCCTCGAAGCCGCGATCGGTGGGCTCGTAGAAGCGCTCGCCGGCGAGCTCGTCGGGGAGCAGCGGCTGGTCGGCGATCGCGCCGGGCTCGTCGTGCGGATAGACGTAGCCCTCGCCGCGCCCGAGCTTCTTCGCGCCGCGGTAGTGAGCGTCGCGCAGGTGGTCGGGGGGCAGCTTCGCGCCGTGCTCGCGCACGTGGCGGGTCGCGGCCGAGATCGCGCTGGTCGAGGCGTTCGACTTCGGCGCCAGCGCCAGGTAGGCCGACGCCTGGGCCAGGTTGAGCGCGCACTCGGGCAGCCCGACCCGGTCCACCGCCTGACCCGCCGCGGTGGCGACGACGAGCGCCTGCGGGTCCGCGTTGCCGATGTCCTCGGAGGCGAGAATCACCATCCGGCGGGCGATGAAGCGTGGGTCCTCGCCGCCCTCGAGCATCGCCGCGAGGTAGTAGACCGAAGCGTCGGGGTCTGACCCGCGGGTCGCCTTGATCCACGCCGAGATGTAGTCGTAGTGTCGGTCGCCCTCGCGGTCGTAGGTGACCGCCTTGCGCTGCAGCGCGTCCTCGGCGGTGCCGAGGTCGATCGCGCCTCCCGCCGCATCGGCGGCCTCAACCGCGCGCTCGAGCGCGGCGAGCGCGGTGCGGGCGTCGCCACCGGCGCGCTCGGCGAGCAGCTCGAGCGCCTCGTCGTCGATCCGCGGCGGATCGGCGATCCCGCGCTCGGGGTTGGCGAGCGCCCGCCGCAGCAGCTCGGCGAGCTGTCGGGGATCGAGCGGGTGAAGCTCGTAGATCTGGCAGCGCGAGAGCAGGGCGTTGTTGACCTCGAAGTAGGGGTTCTCGGTCGTCGCCCCGATCAGGGTCACGAGGTCCTCCTCGACCGCGGGCAGCAGCGCGTCCTGCTGCGCCTTGTTGAAGCGGTGGATCTCGTCGAGGAAGAAGATCGTCGGCTGATCCGTGCCCCGGCGGCGCTCCTCGGCGCGGGCGATCACCGCCCTGACCTCGGCGCGGCCGGCGTTGACCGCCGACTCCTCCTCGAACGCGCCCCGGGCGGCGGCGGCGATTATCCGCGCCAGCGTCGTCTTCCCCGACCCGGCCGGGCCGTAGAGGATCGCCGAGTGGGGCTCGCCGGACTCGATCGCCACCCGCAGCGACGAGCCGGGCCCGAGCAGGTGCTCCTGGCCGACGAGCTCATCGAGCGACCGCGGCCGCATCCGCACCGCCAGCGGCGCCTCGGCGAACGGCACCCCGGTGCGCCGCTCGGCGGTCTCCTCGCCGGTGTCGAACAACCGCTCCACGCGGGCAGTATCCCGCGAGCCTCCTGCGGGATACTCGCGCCCGCCTTGGAGGCACTTGAGATCGCAGCGGTCGTCGCATGGGCCTTCGTGGTCTCGCTCGTGGGCGGCATGGTCGGCTTGGTGCTCGGCAACCTGCGGCTGCCGCTGCTACTGGTCTTCGCCAGCTCGCCGGCCGCGGGAGCGGGCGCCAACGTCGCAGTCAGCGGCGCGGCGCCGCCGGCCGCCACGCCGGCGCCGGGCGAATCGACTGGCGGCTCTTCTGGTGGATGGCGCCCACCTCGCTGGTCGGGGCGGTCGGCGGTGGCCTGGTCTCGGGCGAGGTCCCCGACGAGCCGCTGCTGATCGCGATCGGGGTCGTGATCCTCTACGGCGCCTGGGAGGTCTACCGCCAGGACGTCGGCGCTGCACCGCCCTCCCCAGGCCTTCGGACGCACCTGCTCAACGCCGCGCTCGTCGGGCTCGCAGTGGGCCTGCTGGGCGGCTTCGTCGGCCTCATCCTCGGCTCGCCGCGGCTGCCGGCGCTGGTGAAGTACGCGGGGATCACGCCCCACGCGGTCGTGGGGACGAACGCGGCTGTCGGCGTGATCGTCGGGATCGGGGGGTTGGTCGGCCACCTGCCGAGCGGGGTCGACTGGGACCTGTTCGCCGCCGGCTGCGCCGGCGGCGTCCCCGGCGCCTACCTCGGCGCCCAGCTCACCGGGCGACTCGACGAGCACGCCCTGCTGCGCGCCTGCGCCGCCGTGCTGGTGCTCAGCGGCGTCGCCATTCTCGTTCGTGCCGCCGTGGGCTGACCGCGTGGGCCGGGGATGCGGCGCGGGTAGTCTGGACGGGATGGGCGAGGAAACGACCGTCGCGCGGACCCGAGCGGACGCCGACGCGGTCGAGCTGCTCGGCGAGCTGATCCGCATCGACACCTCGAACCCCCCTGGCAACGAGCAGCCAGCGCAGGAGCTGCTGGAGGCGACGCTGTCGGCCGCGGGCTTCGAGTGCGAGCTGCTCGCGGCCGAGCCCGGCCGACCGAACCTGGTCGCCGGCCTGGACGGCGAGGCCGACGGGCCGACGCTGTGCCTGCTGGGCCACACCGACACCGTGCCCGCCGACCCGAGCGAGTGGAGCTTCGACCCCTGGGCGGGAGACGTGGTCGACGGCATGGTCCGCGGCCGCGGGGCGCAGGACATGAAGGACCAGGTCGCGGCCGAGGTCGCCGCCGCGGCGGCGCTCGCCCGCGACGGCTGGCGCCCCGCCCGGGGCCGGCTGCTGGTGGTGGCCACCGCCGACGAGGAGGTCGGCGCCGAGCACGGCGCGGCATGGCTGTGCGAGGAGCACCCCGACAAGGTGCGCGCCGACATGGTCGTCAACGAGGGCGGCGGCACCGCGTTCGAGCTCGCCGGACGGCGGTTCTACACCCTCTGCGTCGGCGAGAAGGGCGTCTGCCGGTTCAGGCTCTCCGCCCGGGGTGCCGCGGGCCACGCGTCGATCCCGGGGATCGGCGAGAACGCCCTGCTGAAGCTCGCTCCGGCGCTGGTGAGGCTCGGCGAGCAGCCGGATCTCGACCCGACCCCCGAGAGCATCCGGTTCCTCGCCACCCTGCTCGACGACACCGAGGCCAGGCACGACGCGGCCTGGCTCGAGGGCGCGATCGAGCGCCTGCGCGGGATCTCGCCCCTGCTGGCCGCGTATCTCGCCGAGCCGATGAGCCGGGTGACCGTGGTCCCCACCCGCGCCCATGCCTCCGACAAGGACAACGTGATCCCGTCACGGGCCGAGACGCTGGTCGACTGCCGGGCCCCGCCCGGGATCGGACCGGAGCAGGTGCGCGAACGGGTCGCCGAGGTGCTCGGGCCGCTGTTCGGCGAGCTCGACCTCGAGTTCACCGAGACAGTGGTCGGCAACCGCTCGCCGATCGACTCGCCGCTCGCGGACGCGATCGCCGGGTGGCTCGCCGAGGCGGACCCCGGGGCGACCCTGGTGCCGATCGTGATGCCCGGGTTCAGCGACAGCCACTGGTTTCGGAAGGCGTTCGACTCGGCGATCGTCTACGGCTTTCACCCCCAGCGCGAGCTCGACCTGTTCACCGCATCCCCACTCGTCCACGCTGCCGACGAGCGCGCCGCGGTCGCCGACGTCGAGCTCGCCGCCGGCTTCTACGCCGACCTCGCCCAGCGGGTGTTGGGGTGAGACGGTGAGCCCCGGCAACGGCTTCGGGCCCGACGGCGCCGGACCGGGGGACGGAGCGAGGGAGGGCGGGCTGCGGCTCGGCGGAATGGCGCTGCGCAACGGCCTGCTCATCCACGGGCCGTCTTCGTGGGCGATCGCCGCCCGCGGCCCGGACGGCCGGATCGAGGTCGCCTCGGGGCCGAAGCTCGCACTCGCCCGGGGCCGGGTGGGCCGGATCCCGCTGCTGCGCGGCCCCCTGCGGCTTGCCGAGGCGCTCACAGTCGTGCCGATTGCCCGCGCGCGCCTGGGCTCTGCCCGGTTGCCGTTCGAGGACCGGGCGGTGATCGGCGCCACCGTTGCGAGCGCCCTCACCAGCGCCGCCCTTCGCCGTGTCGCTCGCCGCGAGGGCTCGGCCTCGGAGGCAGCCGTTCGCGAGGGCCTGGTCTCGCTGCTCGGCGCGCTACCGGCACTGGCCGCGCTTCGCGACGCCGATCTCGCCGCCTACCACGGCGTCGAGCACAAGGCTATCGGCGGCTACGAGACCGGCCAGGACCCGGCGTTGGTGCCGAAGGAGCACGACCGCTGCGGCTCGAACCTGGTCGCGCCGCTGATCCTGCTCTCGGTCGCGGGGCAGGCCGCGCTCGAGCGCCTGGCTCCGAAGCGCGGGCCGCTGGCCCGCGGCCTCGTCACCGTCGCCGGCGTCGGAATCGCGGTCGAGCTGTTCGCCTATGCCGAGCGCCGTCCCGAGTCGGCGCTGGGGCGCGCCGTGCACCGCCCGGGCCACGAGATCCAGCGCCTGGTCTCGACCCGCGAGCCGACCGCCGAGCAGCTCGAAGTAGGCGCCGCGGCGCTGGACGAGATCCTACGGGTAGAGCGATCAGCGCCGCCTCCCGCAGGTACGGCGCGGATCTGACGAGCGGCTGGGCGCGGCTGGCAAGCCCGGTGGACGAAGGCGATGCTTGAGCATCGTCGAGTCCACCGGGCGCCGCCAGGCGTGCCCAGACGCCGTCAGACCGTGCCGTGGCTGCGGGAGTCGGCGCTTGCTGCCGATACCTTGTAGCGGCCGCCTGACCGCGGCCTCTCGCCCATGGCGCCACCCGGATTGCTAGGCATCGACACCTACCAGGAGTTCGTCGACGACGTCCTGATCCCCTGGGCGCCGATCCTGCTGCTCGCGGTGATCGTCTACTTCATGTGGCGGACGCTGAAGCTGATGCCGCGCACCAAGCCGCAGGAGATCTCGCCGCGGTCGAAGAGCGCGATCACCTGGGACGACGTCGCCGGGGTCGACGAGACCAAGGCCGAGCTGCGCGAGGTGGTCGACTTCCTCTCCGACCCGAAGCGGTTCAAGCAGCTCGGCGCCAAGGTGCCCAAGGGGATCCTCCTGCACGGCCCGCCCGGCACCGGAAAGACGCTCCTGGCGAAGGCGGTCGCCCACGAGTCCGGCGCCAATTTCTTCAGCCAGTCGGCCTCCTCGTTCATCGAGATGTTCGCCGGCCTCGGCGCCGCACGGATCCGGCGGCTGTTCAAGGAGGCGCGCGAGAACGCCCCGGCGATCGTCTTCATCGATGAGCTCGACGCGGTCGGCGCCCAGCGCGGCTCGGACATCTCCGGCGAGCGCGATCAGACCCTGAACCAGCTGCTGGTCGAGATGGACGGCTTCGATGCCCGCGACAACGTGGTCGTGATGGCGGCCTCGAACCTGCTCGAGAAGCTCGACAAGGCGCTGCTGCGACCGGGCCGCTTCGATCGCCAGGTGTTCGTGCCGGCTCCCGACATGGCGGGCCGGCGACGGATCCTCGAGGTTCACACCCGAGGCAAGCCGCTTGCCCAGGACGTGGACCTCGAGCGGATCGCCCGCCACGCCGCGGGGCTGACCGGCGCCGACCTCGCCAACCTCGCCAACGAGGCGGCGATCCTGGCCGGGCGCAAGAAGCGCGACTTCGTCGCCCAGGCCGACTTCGAGAGCGCCTTCGAGCGGGTGATCGCGGGGCTGCAGACCCGCAAGGTGATCACCGACCACGAGAAGCGCGTCGTCGCCTGGCACGAGTCCGGCCACGCGCTGGTCTCCGAGCTGCTGCCGAGCGTGGACAAGGTGCAGAAGGTGTCGATCGTGCCCCGCGGAAAGGCGCTCGGCTACACGCTGAACCTCCCCCAGGAGGACCGCTACCTGAAGTCACGAGGGGAGCTGATCGACTACATGAAGGTCCTGCTCGCCGGCCGCGTCTCCGAGCAGATCACCTTCGGCCGGGTGACCACCGGCGCCGCGGACGACCTGCAGCGGGTGACGACGATCGCCCGGTCGATGGTCTACGAGTACGCGATGGGGACGATGATCCGCGCCCACCAGGTGCCCGGCGACGACTACACGGTCTCCGAGTCGCTGCGCCAGACCCGCGACGAGGAGGTGACGGCGATCGCCGAGGAGGCCTATCGCGGCGCATACCAGCTGATCGCCGACCACCGCGACCTGCTGGATGAGATCGCCGAGCGGCTGCTCGCCGACGAGTCAATCGACCGCGAGGAGATCCGGGCGATCATGGAGCGCCGCCGCGAGCGGCCCGAGCGCCCCACCGAGATCCTCGACGCCGGCGTCCCCGCCGAGGCGCTGGCGAGCGAGCCGCCGCCTGAAGACGGCTGACCCGGGCCTTCACGCCACATCAGCTTGATCGGGCTCAAGTCCATCCGTTCCGCCTTCGCTCGGGCGCTGCCTGCGAGGGCAACCTGACCGCCCGCCCGTCCCGCCCGCAAGGGGCGAGAGTCCCGACCGATCCGGGCGATTCGGCCATCTAGACTCAGCCCGGATGTTCGGGCTGATCGATCACGTCGGCGTCGCCGTCGACGACCTAGACGCCGCGATCGCGCTCTACGAGGGCACCTTCCGGATGCCGCTCGCCCACCGCGAGACCGTGGAGGCGCAGGGGGTCGAGGCCGCCCTGCTCGACGTCGGCGACTGCCACGTCGAGCTGCTGCAGCCGCTCGGCGAGCAGACCCCGATCGGCAAGCACCTCGCCAGGCGCGGGCCGGGCCTCCACCACGTCGCCTACCGAGTCGATGACATCGACGGGGTCCTCGGGGAGTTGAAGGAGGACGGGGTCGAGCTGATCGACGCCGAGGCGCGAACCGGGATCCGCGGCAGTAGGGTCGCGTTCGTGCACCCGCGCGCAGCCGGCGGGGTGCTGACCGAGATCGTCGAGCCGGCTGAGCATTAGAGGCGATGGCAGACGAGGCGAAGCGAATCGAGATCGGGTTCAGCGGCGGGCAGGTGATGGCGACGCGCTTGACCGAGAAGGAGCTCGGCGAGCTGCGAAAGGCGCTCACTTCGACCGACAAGCTGTCGAGCGAGCAGGCGGGCTGGCACGAGCTCTCCTCGGAGGACGGCACCGTGTCGGTCGACCTGCGCGAGGTCGTCTTCGTCAAGGTCGCCGGGCCGTCGCACACGATCGGCTTCTCGGGCGAGTGAGGGCAACGCTCCCGGTCAGCGCCGCGCTGGGCCTCGCGGGAGTCGCCTACTGGTTGCGCAAGCATCCCTCCGCCTGTCCCTACAGCCAGCGGTTCTTCGTCGAGCTCCCCCACCCGCTGATCACCCGCGAGCGCCTGCGCGCGGTGCTCTGCCCCGAGCCCGGCGAGAGGGTGCTCGAGATCGGCCCCGGCACCGGCTACTACACGCTCGACATGGCGGCCTGGGTCGGCCCGGGCGGGAGGATCGACATCTTCGACATCCAGCAGCAGTTCCTCGACCACACCCTGGACCGCGCGTCCCGGCGTGGGCTCGACAACGTCCACGCCACCCAGGGCGACGCCCGGGAGCTCCCGTACGAGGACGGAACGTTCGACGCCTGCGTGCTGGTCGCGGTGCTCGGCGAGATCCCGGATCCCGAGGCCGCGCTGCGCGAGATCGGGCGCGTCCTTCGGTCGGACGGGCGCCTGGTCGTCGGGGAGTTGGCCTTCCCCGACCCTCACTTCACCGCACCGGGCGCGCTCCGCCGCCGAGCCGAGGGGGCGGGCCTGCGCCTCGAGCACCGCGACGGGCCGCCGTTCGGCTACTTCGCCCGACTGGTGAAGAGCCGCTCGGCCGGCTGACTTCGTCCAACTTCCGGCGGGGAGCTTGATCGCTACCCGCTCACACCAGCGGGCGCGAGCGCCTCATCCAGCGTCTGCGTTGATGCCACCTCGTGGATAGACACCTCAGGCGGCCCGGCGATGATCTCACCGAGGGCGTCCATATCGCCGACCCGTGGGGGGCCTGGGAGCCGATCCACGAGGCATATCTGGCGAAGGGGCGCGCGGCCGGCTAACGCCGTCCAATCGTCTTCAGGCGGGGGATTCCCCTCGCTATAGGTTGGTTATCCCCCGTTCGGCGGCGAGTGCGGGCCAGAGGCGCCCCTCCGCGTCGAGAACCGCGGCCGCCCCTTCGGTGATCCGAAGCCAATGCCCGTCCTCGGGCTCCTCTGTCTCGCTGGCGGCCTGGAGGTCGCCCGCGAGCGCGGTCCACAGCTCGGCGGCCTCACGCGCCAGCGGGGCCTGCGCCGAGCCCACCTCGTCGAGGAAGCGCGAGTACATGACCCGGAAGTTGCCGCCGCCGGTACCGCGGCGCTCGATCACCTGGTAGCAGAAGCGCGCGCACCACTGCCAGTCGGAGATCTGCTCGGGCCAGTCGCCGACCTCGGCGGCGAAGCGGCGCAGCGCCGGCAGGCCCTCGTACTCGCCCAGCGCCGGCTCGAGCATCTGGCGGGCGTTGCGGGCGATCGCCGCCGGCGCCGCGGCGCGGGGGTCGTCGAGCGCGGCGCCGTCAGGCACCGTGAGCATGTGCCCGGCCAGCGGGAAGATCGGCAGGTCGCCGTGCCGCGCCTTCGCGAGGTTCTCGAGCCGGGTCGTCTGCAGCTCCGTAAAGCCGGTGTCGGAGAGGTAGGCGAGCTCGTCGTCGTAGCCGGCGAGGACCACGGCGTGCCCGGGAAAGTGCGCCGACTTCCCGTAGTGGTCGAGGTAGTAGAGGTCGGTGAGCAGCAGCGCCGGGCGCCCCGAGTCGACGGCGGCCCGCGCGCTCGCCCAGGCGGCGGCGGGATCGTGGTGGGTCTCCAGCCGCAGCGGCAGCCCGGTGAGCTCCACGAACTGCTCCTCGAGCCGGCTCACGCGCCCGTTGGTAAAGCGCGACGGCGTCTGCCCATCAAGGGCGACGTAGTAGAAGCAGACCCCGGCGCCGAGCCCGAGCGCCATCTCCTCCGAGATCTCGACCCCGTGGAAGTCGAGCAGGTTGCGAAGCGCCGTCGAGCCGCAGTGGTTGCCCGGCAGGTGGCGATAGCCGGGGACCATCGTCGCTGGCGGTGACACGGGCGGTGATTCTGCCGCTTCCGCGTGTCGAGCACGGGCCCCTATCCTGCCCACGTGATGATGGTGCGACGCCAAGGCTCGTGGCGCGGCCCGTGGCTTCGACCCGGACGCCGGCTGCCGCCGCGCAATCCGCTGCTCGCGGCGATCGGCGAGGCGGACCAGGCGGTGCTGCGCTTCCTGCGCACGCGGGGACACTCCGAGCCGGTCGAGACGCTGATGAAGGCGCTCGGGCTCTGCGGTGAGTACGCGGCGATCTGGGTCGCCTCCGGCGCGGTCGGGGCCTCGATCGACCATCGCCGTCGCAGCCAGTGGATCGCCGCTGCCGGGACCGGGCCGGTGGCGATCGGGGTCAACTTCCTGGTCAAGGTGACGGTGGGCCGCGAGCGCCCGCTGATCGAGGAGCACCCGCCGCTCGCTCGCGCGCCGACCAAGCTCTCGTTCCCCTCCGCGCACGCGACCTCGTCGGTGGCCGCTGCGACCGCGATCGGTCGGGTGGAGCCGCGCGCGCGGCCGGCGGCCTTCGGGCTCGCGGCGGCGATCTGCGCCGGTCGCCCCTACCTCGGCATGCACTACCCGTCCGACGTGCTCGCCGGGGCGGCTCTCGGGGCCGCACTGGGGTCGCTGGTGCCTGGGCTCGGCGCCCCGCCGACCGAGGAGCGGCTCTTCGACCTCGCCGCGGCCGCGAACGAGCGCGCCCCGACCAACGGCGAGGTCGCAGCGGAGGCGGTCGGGCATCCGGGCGCTGCCGGCTAGGACAGGTCCGTGAAGGTCGGCATCGTCGGCCTGCCGAACGCCGGTAAGTCGACCCTGTTCAACGCGCTCACCCGCGCCGGCGCCGAGACCGCGGAATACCCGTTCACCACGATCGACCCGAACGTCGCCGTCGTCCCGATCCCCGACGAGCGCGTGGACCAGGTGGCGGCGACCGTGGGCTCGACCGAGGTGGTGCCCGAGACGATCGAGTTCGACGACATCGCCGGGCTGGTCAGGGGCGCGTCCGCGGGCGAGGGGCTGGGAAACCGGTTCCTGGCGGCGATCCGCGAGACCGACGCGATCTGCCACATCGTCCGCTGCCACGAGGCCGGCTCGGTGCCGCATCCCGAGGGAACGGTCGACCCGGTTCGCGACGCCGAGCTGGTCGAGGCAGAGCTCTGCGCCGCCGACCTCGAGCAGGCCGAGGGCCGGCTCGAGCGAGTGACCCGGGAGGCCCACTCGGGCGACGCCGAGGCGATCGCCGAGCGCGGCTGGCTCGAGGCGGCCGTCGACGCGCTCGCCGCCGGAAGCGCGGTTCGAAGCGTGCCGGTGCCTGGCGCCGCGGCCGGCGCGCCGGGACGGCTACAGGCGCTGACCTCGAAGCCGGTGCTCTACGTCGCCAACGTCGACGAGGGAGTCGATCGGGTCCCGGCCACGCTCGCCGAGCACGCCGAGGCCGCGGGGGCTGCGGCGCTCGCGATCAGCGCCAGGGTCGAGGCCGATCTCGCCGACCTCGAGGACCCCGGCGAGGCAGCCGAGCTTCGCGACGGGCTGGGGATCGGTGAGGCGGGGCTCGATCGCCTCGTCCGCGCGGCCTTCGACCTGCTCGGGCTGATCACCTTCTTCACCGCCCACGCCGGCGCCGAGGCGACCGCGCGCGAGCTGCCCGAAGGAGCGACCGCCTGGGACGCGGCCGGCAGGGTGCACACGGACTTTCAGCGCGACTTCGTCCGCGCCGAGGTGATCGGCTGGCGCGAGCTGGTCGACGCCGGCGGCTACGCCTCGGCCCGCGATCGCGGGACCGTGCGCACCGAGGGCCGCGACTACGTCGTCGCCGACGGCGACGTGATCAACATCAGAACATGACCGCGGCTCTTACCTGGCGCTTCGCCATCGCGCGAAGGGCCTGGCGCCAGAGCCGCGGGTTCCCGGCACTTCGCCTCAATCAGGGCTCCTCGCGGAGCAGCTCGCGGCCGAGCTCAGAGACGGTGACGTGGATCGCCGCGGGCTCGACCGCGTAGTCGATCAGCGCCAGCGCGCTCAGCCGGTCGAGCACGAACTGGAACGCCTCCGCCTGGCGCCCGTTCTCGTACCGACGCAGGACGTCGAACGACCATCCGGTGGTGTGCAGCGAGTACTCGTTGGTCGCCTCGGGGTTGTCGCCGGCGAGCAGCTCCTGGGAGGAGAGGTCGCGGACCGTGCTCGAGATTCGCAGCGCAGCACTCGAGCCCGAGAGCTCGCGCACTAGCTGCGCGAGATAGCCGAGCGTCGCCAGCGCCTCCGGGCGCAGCGCCCGGTAGAGCTCGACCGGCTGGTCGAGCTCTGGCGCGAGCTCGCCCATCTGGTTCGCCGGCAGCCAGCCGAGCCGCGATGAGACCGGCAGCGGGACCAGGTGGCCGTCGCGAAGCGCCGCCTCGAGGTCGCCGGGATCCTCGAACACCTCGGTCTCCTCCTCGGGGTGAAAGACCTCCTCCAGGGTCGCCTTCGCGGTCGCCAGCGCGGCGGTCTCGACGAGCCGGTCGGAATCGTTGCGGTAAAGGCGCATCACCCCCTCCGAGGCGCGCACCTTCCACAGGTAGTCCGAGGACTCGTCGCCGAACCCGGTCAGCAGCTCGTGCGCCTCGCGGTGGGAGTCGGGCGAGGAGTCGAAGTAGAGCTGGGCGTAGGTGAGCGCGTCGGCGGCGACCAGCGCTCCGATCGGCCCCTCGCCCTCGTCGCCGGCGTAGGCCCGGATCACGTTCTCCAGGTTGCCGATCCCCATGTGGTAAGAGGCGATCGCGAGGTCGTCGGCGCCGAAGCGCTCGCGGGCGATCTCGAGGTAGGTGGCGGCGCCGTCGATCGCCGCCTCGGGGTTGAAGCGCTGGTCGACCGCCGCTCGCTCGGCGCGCAGCCGCTTCGCCTCGGCGGCCGACTCGGCCTTCGCGATCCGCTTGGTGATCGCCACGCTGCGCTCGAGGTCGACGCTCATCCCGAGCAGCTCGGTCGCGGTCGAGGGGATGATCTGCGCCAGCCCCGAGGCGGCCTCGGGGGTCGGGCCCGCGGTCACCTCCGGGCGCCCGGCGCTCTCGAGGAAGATGACCGCCTCGACCGTGTCCGGGTCGACGCCGTGGCGGCCGGCGGCCGCCTCGATCTCATCGCGCCAGGCGGCGGTTCGCCGCGCCGAGGCGATCGCGCCTCCGGGGCTCTTGGCGTAGATCACGTGCGAGGCGCCGGTCGCGGCCCGCGCCTCGAAGCGCTCCCGGCGGGGGGGATCCCACGCGAGCGGGTCGACCGAGGGGTTCTGCGGGTCGGCCGCCGCGCTCGCCTCGCCGGCGATCCCCGCGACGCGGGCATCGAGCGGCTCGCGCTCGCCGAGGCCGAGCGCCAGCGGAATCGCGGCGACGATCGCCGCCGCGACCACAAGCAGCAGCACGCCGCCGACGGCGCGGACGAGGTCGTCCCTGCCGGATCGCTGCTCGCGAATCGAATCGTCGTCCCGCACGCCGTGCGATGTTAGGTTCCGCGTCGTGCGGACCGAGGCGCGCTTTCCGGCTGTCGCAGACGGAGCCGGGCACTACGAGAGCTTGTACATCAAGGCGACGCGGCCGGGAGGCGGCCGCGGGATCTGGATCCGCCACACCGTCCACAAGCGGCCCGGGGCGGAGGCAAGCGCGTCGTTGTGGTTCACGCTCTTCGACGCCGAGTCCGACGGTCCCAGGGCGACCAAGCTGACCCTGCCGGCGACCGAGCTCGCCGCCCCCGACGGCGCCTACATCCGGGTCGGCGACGCGCTGCTCGAGCCCGGTCGCGCCGGCGGCAGCGCGGAGACCGAGGCGATGTCGGTCTCCTGGGACCTGCGCTTCGACTCCGGAGCCGAGGCGTTCCGGCACATGCCGTACGAGTTCCTCTACGGCGCGCCGCTGCCGAAGACGAAGTTCCTCTCCCCCTATCCGGACGCACGCTTCGACGGCTCCGTCACCGTCGACGGGGAGCAGATCGAGCTGGTCTCGTGGCCGGGGATGATCGGCCACAACTGGGGTGCCGAGCATGCCGAGCGCTGGACCTGGATCCAGGCGAACGAGTTCCGCGAGGGCGACGGCTACTTCGATGCCGCGCTCGGCAGGGTCAAGGTCGGCCCGCTGACCACGCCGTGGATCGGCAACGCGATGCTGCGCCTCGACGGGGCCGAGCACCGCCTCGGCGGGTTCGACCGCATCCGCTCGACGACGATCGAGGACGAGCCGACCGAGTGCGCGTTCGAGCTCACCGGCAAGGGGGTCAAGGTCCGAGGCCGGGTCTCATCCGAGCCCCGCAACTTCGTCGCCTGGGTCTACGCGGACCCGGTCGGCCCCGAGCACAACACCCTCAACTGCTCGATCTCCGACCTCGAGCTGACCGTCGAGCGCAAGGGCGCCGAACCGCTGCGCCTCGAATCGATCGGCGCCGCCGCGTACGAGATCGGCATGCGCGAAACCGACCACGGCATCCCCCTCCAGCCATACCCGGACGGCTGAGCCGCGCTGCGGCGGATTCACCGATTGACGAGTTATGGGGCCTATAGGGCACACAACTCATCAACGCGGGCGTCCTGATAGTCGGCCCACAGGTTCTCCAACGCGTGCTGGGATCGGCGGTCGGAATCGTCCTCGTCGTGACGATGCTCGCGGCTCTCCTGTCCGCCGGCGACTGAGGAGTTCCCGCGCCATACTCGGGCCATGTCCGCGCCGCTGATCGAGTTCCCGGCCGACGATCCCGACCGCGCCCGCCGGTTCTGGCGCGGAGTGCTCGGCGTCGAGCTCGCGCCGAGACCTGCCGCCGCCGGTTCGGGGTGGGAGTCGGATGACGACGGTCTGCGCCTCGGCGTGCACGCGCGCGGGCCCGGGCCCGGCGATACCGCCGCCCTTCCGTATTTCACCGTCGCGGACCTCGCGGCGACGCTCGAGCGCGTCGGCGAGCTCGGCGGCTCGGTCATCCACCCGGGCGAGCGATGGGCGGTCTGCCGCGATTCCGAGGGAAGCCCGTTCGCGCTCGCCGCGGAAGACCCTCCCGAGACTCAGTGATTGAGCGTCGCCAGGATCCCCGCTAGCCGGCGGGGACGGCGGATCGCAGCGGTGGGAAGTCGGCGACCAGGTCGGCCGCTTGCACCTGGAAGAGATCCAGGGGCTCGGGCAGGCCGCGGAACCGCCACGCACCGAGGCTCCTCAGGCTGACTCCGTCCGGGACCGAGGCGTGGACCGCCCTCCGCACGGCGGACGACAACACGATCTGGCCGCCGTGCGCCGCAAAGCAGATGCGCGTGGCCGCATGGACCGAGAGGCCGATGTAACCCGCGGCGGTGAGGGCGGGACGACCGCGATGCAGCGCGATCCGCAGCCGCACGTCGAGCCCCTCGGGGCCAACGCCTGGCATCGCCTGCTGAATCGCGAGCGCCGCCTCGAGCGCCGCGGGAGCCTGCTCGAAGACCGCGAAATGATCGTCCCCGCGGACGTCCACCTCGCGACCCCCGGCCTTCTGCACCGCCGCGCGCACGCGACGGCGGGCCTTGGTGAGCAAGGCGGCGTATTGGTCGTCGAGACGCGCAAGCAGCTCGGTCGAGCCCTCGATGTCAGTCAGCAGAAACGTGACAGTGCCCTTCGGCAGCCTCCGCTGCGGCTGCAGCTGGCGGTTGATGAAGCCGATGGGCAGAATCCCGTGCTTGTTCGCCGCCTTCAGCAGCCGGGTGCGCGCACGATCGCGTGACGCCTCGTCCTCGAAGGCGACCTGATTGAACCGCGCCAGGGCATTCCGGACGTGTGATGCGTCGTGAATCGGAAGACGCCTACGGCCCTGCGAATCGATGTAGGCGAAGGCGCTGTCCGGAAGCTGTGCGCGCTCCTTCGCAGTGAGCGGTGGCACGTCCGGATGATCGCAAGTACGACCGGCTCAGTGCACGAACTTCGCCCAGGTCGAGCGGAGGCTGAGGCGGGCGCGGAGGGTGTCGCCGGTGACCTCGGTCGAGCCCTTGCTGCCGACCACACGGGCGCGGACGATGCGGGGGGAGCGGCCGCGCTTGAGCACCTCGATCCGGCGCAGCTCGCCCCGGAAGAGCTTGTCGAGCTCGTCCTCCATCTCGTCGTCGGAGAACCTCATCTTCCACTTGTGGACCGGGGAGATGTCGTCGAACGGGTCCTTGACCGACTTCAGGTAGGGAAGCGGGTTGCCGCCGCTGAAGCCGAATTCCGAGTTCTCGGTCTGGCCGCCGGAGGTGGAGAAGTAGTAGGTGATCGCCGGCTCGCCCCGGTACTTGACCACCTTGCGGCGGGTGGCCTTGACCGCCTTGTTGGTCGCTCGGGTCTCCGAGGAGCGCCCGCCGTAGACCTGGCTGCGGGTGTCGGCGTAGTGGTCGAAGGGACCCCCGCGCTCGGTCGCGAGGCCGTAGGAGCGGGCGACCACCGCCTGCGCCCGCAGCGCCTGCCTCGGCCATGAGCTCGGCACCTCGTTCGCGACCACGCCCTTGACGTAGTCCTCGAGCCCGAGCGAGTTGATCACCATCAGGTCGCCGCCGTCGGCGCGAGCGACGAGGCTGCCGCGGTAGCGACCGAAGCCCTCGATCCGGATCCTGCCCGGGCCCTTCGCCGATCCCTCGGCCCCGCATCCCGCCAGCCGCTCGCCGCCGCTTGCCAGCTCGACCCCACCGCCCTTGGCCGCCAGCACGTAGTCGCGCTTCGGATTGAGCCGCTTCCCACACGCCGCCCGCGCGCCGCTGAACCCGACGCTTCCCTGCCCCGAGCCGAGCAACACCCGGACGGGCTTACCGCCCGCCTTGCCGACCTTGGTGTGGCGGTAGTAGTGGTCGAGGATCTGCTTGTAGCCCCGCCCGTGCTGGGCCATCCCGTAGGCGCCGTACTGGCTCAGGCCGACGCCGTGGCCGAAGCCGCGGCCCTTGACCGTCCACGCGGCGTCCGCCGCCGCGGGCATGGCCATCGCCAAGGCCGCGAGCGCGCTCCCCAGCAGCGTCCGTTTTGCCGTCATTCGCGACATCTTCGACTTGAACAGATCCGTGCCTCCAAGGTCGCGGTTCGGGCAATTCATTGCGGGTACGCTGGGCAGGGATGGCGATCGCGACCACGGAGCAATCGGTCCTCGACGCGGTGCCCAACCGGCTGCTGATCGGCGGCGAGTGGCGGGAGGCGAGCGACGGCGCGACGCTAGCGGTCGAGGACCCGGCCGCCGCCGAGACGATCCGCGAGGTCGCCGACGCCACCCCCGAGGACGCCCAGGCGGCGCTCGACGCGGCCTGCGAGGCGCAGCCCGCCTGGGCGGCGACGCCGCCGAACGAGCGCGGCGAGGTCCTCTGGCGCGCCTTCGAGGCGCTCAACGACCGTGCCGACGAGCTCGCGCTGGTGATGACGCTGGAGATGGGCAAGGCGGTGGCCGAGTCGAAGGCCGAGATCGCCTACGCGGCCGAGTTCTTCCGCTGGTTCTCGGGCGAGGCGCTGCGGATCGAGGGCAACTACAAGGTCGCCGGCAACGCCGCCTCGCGGGTGCTGGTGATGCGCCAGCCGGTCGGCCCCTGTTACTTCATCACCCCCTGGAACTTCCCCACCGCGATGGGGACCCGCAAGATCGGCCCGGCGATCGCCGCCGGGTGCGCGATGGTCTGGAAGCCCGCCCAGCAGACGCCGCTGTCGGCGCTGGCGCTGGCCGAGGTCCTTGCCGGGGCGGGGCTGCCGGACGGGGTCCTGAACGTGATCACGAGCTCGTCCTCGAGCGGTGTCTCCGCGCCGATCATCTCCGACCCGCGGTTGCGCAAGCTGAGCTTCACGGGCTCGACCGAAGTCGGCCGCAAGCTGATCGCCCAGTCGGCCGACAACGTCCTGCGGGTGTCGATGGAGCTCGGTGGCAACGCCCCGTTCCTGATCTTCGACGACGCCGATCTCGACGCCGCGATCGAGGGCGCGATGACGGCGAAGATGCGCAACATCGGCGAGGCCTGCACCTCGGCGAACCGCTTCCACGTCGCCGACCCGGTCGCGGCGGAGTTCGCCGAGCGGCTCGGCGAGCGCATGGGCTCGCTCCGGCTCGGCCGCGGCACCGAGGAGGGCGTCGACGTCGGCCCGCTGATCGACGACGACCAGCGGTCGAAGGTGACCGAGCTGGTGAACGATGCGATCGAGAGGGGCGCCAGGGCGGTGGTCGGCGGCGGCGCCCGGGACGGCGCCGGCTACTTCTACGAGCCCACCGTGCTCGGCGACGTCCCCGACGGCGCCCGGGTGCTGAAGGAGGAGATCTTCGGCCCGGTCGCCCCGGTGAAGGGCTTCGGCTCCGAGGAGGAGGCGATCGCGGCCGCCAACGACACCGAGTACGGCCTGGTCGCCTACGTTTACACCCGAGACCTCAATCGCGCGCTGCGCGTCTGCGAGGGCCTCGAGACCGGGATGATCGGGCTCAACCAGGGCATGGTCTCCAACGCCGGCGCCCCGTTCGGCGGGGTCAAGCAGTCAGGGATCGGCCGCGAGGGCGGCCGCGAGGGGATCGACGAGTACCTGGAGACCAAGTACGTCGCGGTCAACCTCTGAGCGCCTGCGCCCGGCCGATCGTCCGGTGCGGCTCGCGATCGCCGCCGCGCTCGCCAGTGGGGTACTGCTGTGGCTCGCCGCTCCGGCGGTCGGCGCGGGCTGGCTCGCGTGGATCGCTCTCGTCCCGGCCGCGAGCGTGGTGCTGGCCTTCCCGGGGACCCGCGCGGCCCGGCTCTCGATCCCGCTCGGCTACGTCGTCTACCTCGAGTTGCTGCTCGTCCCGGCCTTCCCCTTCGGCGTCGCCGATGGGCAGTTCGGCGATCCCGTCGTCCCGGTGCTGGTCGGGGGCTCGCCGGTGCTGGCGATCGCGCTGGTCGTCGTGCCGCTGGTGGGGGCGCTGCTCTACGCGGTCAGGTTCGGACAGCCGTGGGGAGCCGGGGCGCTGCCCGCGGGCGCGGCGGCGGTGGCGGCGATCGCCGTGCCCGCGCTCGCCTGGACCGCGCTCGACTTCGCCCGCGCAAAGCTCGACCCGGGGGCTCTGTGGGGACCGCTGTTCCTCTCCCAGACGGACCAGTCCGCCGGATCGGTTGCCGCGCTCGGCGGCCCGTGGCTGATCACGCTCGCGATCGTCGCCGTCAACTACGGGATCGCCGCCGCGATCGTCCGGCGCCGGATCGCGCCCGCCCTCGCCTCGGCGGTGGTCGCCGTGGCGCTCATCCTCGCGGGCTCGGCCGCGGAGCCGCAGGCCGGAGACGCCCGGGCGCTGCGCGTCGCCGCCATCCAGCCGGGCTACGACACCGCGAACGAGGAGCGACAAGTCCTGCGCCGGTTCGAGCCCGGCACCTGGGACCTCGCGGCGCTAGACCTGATCCGTGACGACCTCGGCGACCTGACCCGCTCGGCGGCCCGGCGTGGCGCCGAGCTCGTCGTCTGGCCCGAGGCGTCGATGTACGTCGACCCGCGCCGCGAGCCACCGGTCCGCCGAGCGTTGCTCGGCCTCTCGCGGTCGACGGGGGTGACGCTGATCGTGCCGTTCTTCGACCGGCCGGCGAACGAGGGCTACGCGATCGCCGTCGTGCCGTCGGCCGGCGGCGCCCGGCTGACCGAGGCGCGCGCGAAGCAGCGGCCGGCGTGGGTGGTCGGCGAGAGCCGGGGCGAGGGCGAGGCGCTGCCGATCGATCTCGACGGCATCCGGGTCGGCACGTTGCTCGGCACCGACCCCCAGGACGCCCGCATCGCCGGCGTCCTCGCAAGCGAGGGGGCGGAGCTGCTCGCGTCGTCGACCCACGACTGGCGCCAGAGCGCCGCACCCCAGGCCGCCTACGCGCGACTCGCGGCGCGGGCGAGCGGCCTCACCCTGATCCGGGCGGACTGGCGCTACGGCTCGGCGATCTACGCGCCCGACGGCGAGCGGCTCGCCTATGCCGGCCACGAGCAGCGCCGCACGACCCTGGTCGCGGACGTCGGGATCGCGGCGGCGAGCACCCCGTATGCCGCCGTCGGCGACCTCGTCGGCTGGCTCGCGGCCGGCGCCTCGCTCGCGGCGCTGGTCGCGACCGCCCGCGCAGGGCGTCGGCGCCCCATCAGCCCCCGCGACCCCGCGATTGAGCGATCCGGGGGGCTATAGACCCCACAAGTCGTCAACCGCCAAGCGCGAACCGCCAAGCGCGAGGCGAAGCACGTGCGCTCCCTAGCGGCCGAGCAGCTGACTGAGCAGGCCGGGGCTCTCGTGGCGCTTCTGGAGGTAGCACTGGTGGTACTCCTCGGCGCGCCAGAAGGGCTTCGCGGGCTCGACCGTGGTCACGATCGGGTCGCGGCAGCGGCTCTGGGCCCGCTCGATCACCCGGCGGGCGGCCTCGGCCTGCTCGTCCGAGTGGGCGAAGACCACCGAGCGATACTGGTAGCCCACGTCGGGGCCCTGGCGGTTGAGCTGGGTCGGGTCGTGGATCTGGAAGTACTTCTCAACCAGCTCCTCGTAGCCGACCCGCGCGGGATCGAACTCCACCTGGCAAACCTCGACGTGCCCGGTGGTCCCGCTGCAGACCTGCTCGTAGGTCGGGTTGTCGACATCGCCGCCCTCGTAGCCGACCGCGGTGTCGATCACGCCGTCGAGCTCGCGGAAGGCCGCCTCGACCTGCCAGAAGCAGCCGGCGCCGAAGGTCGCCAGCTCGGCTTGCGTCGTGTCGTCGTTGGCGCTCATACCCATCAGTGTTCCCGGTCTCGCCCGTATTACTCGTGCGGCCGCGCGAGCCTGCGGTGGTCGAGGGCCTGGTCGAGGATCTCGTCGGAGACCCCCATCTCGCGCGCGACCTCGCGCAGGGTGCGCCCCGACGCCGCCGCCTCCTTGACGATCTCGGTCGCCCGGTCGTAGCCGATGTGGGGGTTGAGCGCCGTCGCCGTCGCCAGGGTCGCCTCGGCGTGGCGGTCGAGCATCTCGTCGTTTGCCTCGATCCCCGCGACGCACCTCTGGTCGAGCAGCCGAGCCGCGGCCGCGAGCAGCTTGATCGAATCGAGCAGGTTGCGGGCGATCAGCGGCACCCTCACGTTGAGCTCGAACTGGCCCTGCGAGCCGGCGGCGGTAATTGCGGCATCGTTGCCGATCACCTGATCGCCGACCTGGATCGCGACCTCGCAGATCACCGGGTTGACCTTGCCGGGCATGATCGACGAGCCCTTCTGCAGCTCCGGCAGGCGCAGCTCGGCGAGCCCAGCGCGGGGCCCGGACCCCATCAGCGCGATGTCGTTGGCGATCTTGATCAGCGACACCGCGAGCACCTTGAGCGCCCCGGAGAGCTCGACCAGCGCGTCACGGCTTCCCTGGGCCTCGAACGGATCGGCGGCGGCCGAGATCTCCAGGCCGGTGGCCTCGGAGAGCTTCGCCCGCACCCGCTGGGCGAACTGGTCGTGGGTGTTCAGCCCGGTCCCGGTCGCGGTGCCACCGAGCGGGATCTGCCCAACCCGCGGCAGCGCGTCGGCGATCCGGTCGCGCCCGAGGCGGACCTGGGCCGCATAGCCGCCGAACTCCTGGCCCAGGGTCACCGGGACCGCGTCCATCAGGTGGGTGCGGCCCGCCTTCACCCGGTCGGCGAACTCCTCCGCCTTCGACTCCAGCGTCGCCGCGAGGGCCTCGAGCGCGGGCAGCAGATCCTCGCTCACCTCGCCGAGCGCGGCGAGGTGGACCGCCGAGGGAAAGACGTCGTTCGACGACTGGCCCATGTTGACGTGGTCGTTGGCGTGAACGCCCTCGCCGGCGAGGCTGGCGATCACCTCGTTCGCGTTCATGTTCGAGGAAGTGCCGGAGCCGGTCTGGAAGACGTCGATCGGGAACTGGGCGTCGTGCTCCCCAGCCGCGACCGCGTCCCCCGCCGCCGCGATCCGCTCGCCGAGCTCGCCGTCGAGCAGGCCGAGCTCGGCGTTTACCCGCGCCGCGGCCGCCTTCAGCCCGCCGAGCCAGTGCATCACGGGCCGCGGGATCGGATGCCCGGAAACGGGGAAGTTCTCGATCGCCTTCGCGGTCTCTGACCCCCAGAGCTCGGTCTCGGTTGCCACGGGGCTACTAACGCTACTCGGGATATCAGCCGCCGGCCTGGCCGGCTGCGTAGCCCTGGCCGAAGGCGCGCTCGAACGGAGCGCCGAACGGCTCGCCCCCCGGCCCGGCATAGCGTGCGGCGGTGTCGACTCGCAGCACCAGGTCCTCGTGGATCCCGCCGGTGGCCGCCGCACCCTCCTGGACTGCGCCGACCAGATAGCCGAGCCGCTGCGTCGCCGAACCGCCCGGATCGCGGCGAGCCTCACGGTTGAGCTCGGTGGCGGCGGTCACGATCGCCTCGCCCACCTGGGCCTGTGCCCCGGAGCCCTGCTCCTCGACCAGGCAGTCGCTGATCGGCGTCGCGCCATCGAGGCGCACGTCCGCCGGCGCGACCTCGAGCGCCCGAAGGTAGGAGGGCGCGCCATCGAGGCAGGCGACCGGGGTGTCGGGCGGGTCGTCCGAGCCGCAGCCCGCGACCACGAGCAGCGCCAGCGCCCCCGCCACCGTCGAGATCCGCCTCACCACCGCATCGTAGGCTTCGCGCCCGTGAGCGGCTTTCGGCCCGTCGATCCCAAGCAGTCGTTTCCCGAGCTCGAGCAGCGGGTGCTCGAGCGCTGGCGAGAGCTGGACGTGTTCGGGCGCCAGCAGGCGCAGCGGCTCGAGGCGGGAGCGCCGATCTGGAGCTTCTACGAGGGGCCGCCAACGGCGAACGGCAAGCCGGGCTCCCACCACGTGCTCTCGCGCGTGTTCAAGGACGTCTATCCGCGCTTCCAGGCGATGCGGGGCCACTACGTCCCGCGCAAGGCGGGCTGGGACTGCCACGGGCTGCCGGTCGAGCTCGAGGTCGAGAAAGAGCTGGGAATCGCGTCGAAGGCGGAGATCGAGGCCTTCGGGATCGCCGAGTTCAACCAGCGCTGCCGCGAGTCGGTCTTCCGCTACGTCGAGGAGTGGAACCGGCTCACCGAGCGGATCGGCTTCTGGATCGACCTCGACGACCCCTACGTCACGCTCGAGAACGAGTACATCGAGTCGGTCTGGTGGGCGCTGCGCCGGATCTGGGACGACGGTCGGCTCTATCAGGCGCACAAGGTGGTCCCCTACTGCCCGCGCGACGGCACGGCGCTGTCGTCGCACGAGGTCGCGATGGGCTACGAGGACGTCGAGGACCCGTCGGTCTACGTCCGCCTCCCCGTGCTCGCGGCCCCACCCCAGAGCCCGGTCTCGGAGGGTGACTCGCTGCTCGTCTGGACGACGACGCCCTGGACGCTGATCTCGAACGCCGCGGTCGCCATCGGGCCCGAGATCGAGTACGTGCGGGCGAAGCGGGCCGACTCCGACGAGGTCCTGATCGTCGCCCGCGATCGGGTCGAGCGGGTCCTGGGCGAGGGGGCCCGGGTGGAAGCTGAGTTCCCCGGCTCGGCGCTCGTCGGCACCCGCTACGAGCCTCCGTTCCCCTACATCGCCGACTACGGCCCCAAGGGCCACACCGTGCTCGACGGCGACTTCGTCACCACCGACGAGGGCACTGGCCTCGTGCACACGGCGATCGCCTTCGGCGAGGACGACTTTCGCCTCGGCGAGCAGCACGGGATCAAGCTCCAGAGCCCGGTCCTGCCCGACGGCACCTTCGACGACCGGGTCACCGACTTCGCCGGCCGCTTCGTCAGGGACGCCGACCCCGAGATCGTCGAGGCGCTGCGCGCCGCCGGCCGCCTGTTTCGGGCGGAGACCTACCGCCACTCCTACCCGCACTGCTGGCGCTGCGGCACGCCGCTGCTCTACTACGCCAAGTCGAGCTGGTACATCCGCACCACCGACGTGCGAGAGCGGATGCTGGCCGAGAACGAGGCGATCGGCTGGCACCCGGAGCACATCAAGCACGGCCGGTTCGGCAAGTGGCTGGAGGGGAACGTCGACTGGGCGCTCTCCCGCGAGCGCTACTGGGGCACGCCGCTTCCGATCTGGCGCTGCGAGTCGAGCGAGTGCGACGAGACCTTCTGCGCCGGCTCGGTGGCGGACCTGCACGAGCGAGGCGGCACCGTCGGCGAGGACCTCCACCGCCCCTACATCGACGACGTGACCCTGCGCTGCACCGCCTGCGGGAGCGAGATGCGCCGGGTCGAGGAGGTGATCGACGCCTGGTTCGACTCCGGGTCGATGCCCTTCGCCCAGTACCACCATCCCTACGGCGGCGAGGAGGCCGAGCGGCTGTTCGAGCAGCGCTTCCCGGCCGACTTCATCAGCGAGGCGATCGACCAGACCCGCGGCTGGTTCTACTCGATGCTCGCCGTCTCGACGTTGGTCTTCGACCGCTCGAGCTACCGCAACTGCGTCTGCCTCGGGCTGATCCTCGACCCCGAGGGGCAGAAGATGTCGAAGAGCCGCGGCAACGTGGTCGACCCGCAGGACGTGATCGACCGCCACGGCGCAGACGCGTTTCGCTGGTACTACCTCAGCTCCCAGCAGCCGTGGGCCGGCTACCGCTTCTCGACCGAGACCGTGGGCGAGGCGGTGCGCCAGTTCATGCTTACGCTCTGGAACACGTACTCGTTCTGGGTGCTTTATGCGAATGCCGAGGGCCTGGAGGGGTCGGACTTCGATCAGTCGTCAGTCGCCAGTCGCCAGTCGCCAGGGACGGATCTCGATCGGTGGGCGATCTCTCGGCTTCAGGGGACGGTCGCCACGGTGGTCGAAAGGATGGAGGCCTACGACTGCACCGCCGCCGGACGCGCGATCGCCGCCTACGTCGACGAGCTCTCGAACTGGTACGTGCGGCTCTCCCGCCGGCGGTTCTGGGAGGGCGACCGGGCCGCGTTCGCGACCCTGCGCCACTGCCTGGTCGAGGTCTCGAAGCTGCTCGCCCCGTTCATCCCCTTCCTCGCCGACGAGATCCACACCAACCTCGCCGGCGAGGCGAGCGACTCGGTCCACCTGTGCGACTTCCCCCGGCCGGATGCGGCGCTCACAGACCATGCGCTCGAGGGCGGGATCGAGGCCGCGCGGCGGGCGGTCGAGCTTGGGCGCGCCGCGCGGGCGCAGGCGAAGGTGAAGATGCGACAGCCGCTTCGCCGGGCGGTGATCGTAGCCACCGGCTCGGAGCGCGAGCAGCTCGAGCGGCTCGCCGAGCTGGTCGCCGGCGAGCTCAACGTCAAGCGGCTCGAGTTCGTCTCCGAGGAGGGCGAGCTGGTCCGCTACGCGGTGAAGCCGAACTACCGCTCCCTGGGCCCCCGGCTCGGCAAGCTGATGCCGACCGCGGCGGCGGCGATCGAGGCGCTCGACCCCGACCACGTCGCCGAGGCGATCCGCGGCGAGCGCAGGATCGGGATCAACCTCGACGGCTCGGACCACGAGCTCGGGCCCGACGACGTGTCGCTGGTGATGCAGCCGCTCGACGGCTACCAGGTCGAGGCCGAGGCCGGCCGCGCCGTCGCGCTCGAGCTCGAGCTCGACGACGAGCTGCGCAGCGAGGGCGTCGCGCGGGAGATCGTTCACGCCGTGCAGGGGGCGCGCAAGGAGGCCGGGTTCGAGGTCACCGACCGGATCTCGCTCAGCCTCGGCGGGGACGAGGAGCTGCTCGCTGCCGCCCGCGCCCACCAGGCCTACATCGCCGGCGAGACGCTGGCGACCGAGGTCGACTTCACCGCTGCGGAGGCGGCGGCCGAGGCCTCAATCGAGGGGAGGGAGCTTCGGATCGGCGTCAGCCGGCGCTGATCCGCCGCGCGGTCAGACGAGCGCCGGCTCGAGCTCGGCCTCGAGGCGCTTCTTCGGCAATGCCCCGACGATCCGCTTCGCCTCGCCGCCGTCCCGGAAGAGGATCAGGGTCGGGATCGAGAGCACCTCGTAGCGGGCCGCGGTCTGCTGGTTGTCGTCGACGTTCAGGCTGACGATCCGCAGGCCCTCGGCGCGCTCGGCCATCAGCTCCTCGAGGATCGGATGGACGACCCGGCAGGGACCGCACCAGGGGGCCCAGAAGTCGACCAGCACCGGCTTGTGGGAATCCAGAACCTCGGCCTGGAAGTTGGCGTCGGTGACGTCGGGGAGCTTGCCAGTCACTCAGTGTCTCCTTGTCCGCTTCGCGGGGTGGGTGCTGCTTCTTATCGCACCCGCATTTACTATACAAAGTGAAGTACCGGTCGACGCGGCTTCGTTACGTCTATCGGGTCCTCCGGCGGCGCAGCCGCATCGCCGGCACCCGCAGGGCCGCCTCGGCGACGATCGCGCCGCTCATCTTCGATTGACCGACCCGCCGATCCGAGAACGCGATCGGCACCTCGACCACCCGGAAACCCGCGCGCAGCGCGCGGTACGTGGTCTCGACCTGAAACGCGTATCCGAGCGAGGGAATCGAGGGCAGGTCGATCGCCTCCAGCACCGGCCGCCGAAACACCTTGAATCCGCCGGTGAGATCGCGGATGCCGACCCCGAGAACAGCGCGCGCGTAGGCGCTGCCCCCGCGCGAGATCGCGCGTCGCAGCGGCCCCCAGTCGCGCACGCTGCCGCCGGGAGCGTAACGCGAGCCGAGCACCAGGTCCGCCCGCTCCGCGGCGGCGAGCAGGTCGGGCAGCCGGGCGGGGTCGTGCGAGAAGTCGGCGTCCATCTGAGCGACCAGCCGCGCGCCGCCGGCGAGAGCCTCGCCGAAGCCGGCGACGTAGGCGGGGCCGATGCCCTGCTTGCGCGGTCGGTGGAGCACCGCGACGTCGTCGTGCTCGGCGGCGAGGCGGTCCGCGATCTGCCCGGTGCCGTCGGGCGAGCCGTCGTCGACGATCAGCACCCGGCGGTCGGCCGGCAGGCGATCGCGCGCGGCGGAGACGATCCCGGCGACGTTCGCGGCCTCGTTGTATGTGGGGATCACCAGCCAGACCGAGTCGGACATCGGCGGGAATCTAGAGTCATGGCGATGCGCAACGCCGAGATCGCGGACGCCCTGTCGGAGCTCGGCACCCTGTATGAGCTCGACGGAGCCGTGCGCTACCGGGTGCTCGCCTACCACGAGGCGGCGCGCGTCGTGCGCGCCAGCCCGGTCTCGGTCGAGGAGCTCGCCCGCGAGGGCCGAGCGACCGAGCTGCCCGGCGTCGGCAAGACGCTCCAGGACAAGATCGTCGCGCTGCTCGATCAGGGCGAGATCCCCTCGGCGACAAAGCTGAAGGCGAAGTACCCGGCCACGCTGGTCGACGTGACCCGGATTCCGGGCCTGGGCGCGAAGACCGCCCGCCGCCTGTTCGACGAGCTCGGGATCACGAACCTCGAGGAGCTGCGCGTCGCCGCCGAGGAGCAGCGGATTCGCGACATCAGGGGCCTCGGGGCGAAGGTCGAGGAGAACGTGCTGGCCGCGATCGACAAGCTCGGCGCCGAGGGACCGTCCGAGCGGCTGCTGCTCTCACAGGTGCTTCCGGTGGCCGAGGAGCTCGCGGCGAGCCTGCGCGAGCACCCGGCGAGCGACGCGGTCGAGGTCGCCGGCTCGGCGCGGCGGCGAGCGGAGACCTGCAAGGACATCGACCTGATCGCCACCGCCACCGACCCCGAGGCGCTCGCGGTGGCGCTCACCGAGCATCCGCTCGTCGCCCAGGCCGGCTCGGCGGGGCCGGCGGGGGCGCGGATCGTCACCCACGACGGGGTCTCGGTCGACCTGCGGATCGTCGCGCCGCAGGCCTACGGGAACCTGCTTCAGCACTTCACCGGGTCGGCCGAGCACAACATCGACCTGCGCGAGCGCGCGGTCAAGCTCGGGCTCTCGGTGTCCGAGCACGGGATCGCCGAGGCGGAGAGCGGCGACGTCGAGCGGTACGAGACCGAGGCCGAGGTCTACGCCCGTATCGGGCTCGCCTACATCGAGCCCGAGCTGCGCGAGGGCAACGGCGAGGTCGCCGCGGCGGCGAACGGCAAGCTGCCGGAGCTGGTCGAGCTGGGCGACCTCCGTGGCGACCTGCATTGCCACACCACGCTCTCGGACGGCCGCAACTCGCTCGCCGAGATGGCCGAGGCGGCGCGGGCGCGCGGCTACTCCTATCTCGGGGTCACCGACCACTCGGCCAGCCATGGGTTCGGCAACCACGTCACCGACGACCAGCTCCGCGAGCGGATCGAGGAGGTCGCCGAGCTGAACCAGGCGCTGCGCGGCAAGCGCTTCCGCGTGCTCGCCGGCTCGGAGGTGAACATCCTGCTCGACGGCTCGCTCGACTATCCCGACGAGCTGCTCGCCGAGCTCGACTGGGTCATCGCCAGCGTCCACACCTCGTTTCGGATCTCAGCCGAGCGGATGACCGAGCGGGTGATCGCGGCGATCGAGCACCCGCTGGTCGACTGCATCGGCCACCTGACTGGGCGGCTGATCGGCAGGCGCGAGCCCTATGACGTCGACGTCGCGGCGGTCGCGGCGGCCGCGGCGCGGACCGGGACGATGCTCGAGATCAACGGCAACCCGAACCGCCGCGACCTCTCCGAGCGCCACGCGCGGCTCGCCGCCGAGGCGGGGGTGATGATCTGCCTGAACACCGACGCCCACGGCGTCGACACCCTGTCCAACATCCAGTACGGACTCGCGACCGCGCGCCGCGCCTGGTTGACCGCCGACCAGGTCGCCAACACCCGTCCGTGGCGCGAGTTCTCGAAGCTGCGCAAGCGCACCCGCCGCTGACCGAGCGCAACCGCCGGTCCACTGGGCCGAGTTGACTACCCATGCGGTAGCGAACGTTGCCCAGCGGAGTCGTTCGCTAAGCTAATTAGCGATGGCAACCAAAACCACCAGCCGGGAGGAGATCACCGAGATCGCGTCGCGGCTGCGCCTGGCTATCGCCCGGATGGCGCGCCGCCTGCGCCAGGACGCGCTCGACGCCGAGGGCGCACCGCTCAGCCCCACGCTGACCGCCGCACTGGCGACGGTCGAGGCCCGCGGGCCGCTGACGCCGAGCGAGCTCGCCGCCCGCGAGCGGGTTCAGCGCCCGACCGCCACCCGGATCGTCGCCAGGCTGGCCGAGCTCGGCCTGGTCGAGCGGACGGCCGATCCCAGCGACGGGCGCGCGTCGCTTATCAGCGTGACCCGCGACGGCCGCGACCTCCTGCGCCGCCTTCGCACCCGCAAGAACGCCTACCTCGCCCGTCGCCTGCGCGAGCTCGACCCGGCCGACGCGGCCGCGCTCGAGCGAGCGCTTCCGGCACTCGAGCGGATGCTCGACGAGGAGCAGCTATGAGGTGGAGTCCCACAGGACGAAGCCGAATCCGGCCGCTGTTGAGGCCGCTGTCGTGAGTGCGGCTCTGCGCCGCTCCCTCTCCTCGCTCTCGATCTCCAACTACCGGCGCTACTTCGCCGGCCAGCTGGTCTCGCTCAGCGGCAACTGGATGCAGACCGTGGCCGAGATGTGGCTGGTGCTCGAGCTCACCGGCAGCGGGGTCGCGGTCGGGGTCACCGCGGCGCTTCAGTTCCTGCCGATGCTGCTCTTCGGGGCCTGGGGCGGGGCACTCGCCGACCGGCTGCCGAAGCGCTCGCTGCTGCTCGCCACGCAGTCGCTGATGGCGATCCCGGCGCTCTCGCTGTGGGCGCTGACCGCGTCCGGCGGGATCGAGCCGTGGATGGTCTACGGACTCGTCTTCGCCCGTGGAGCGGTGAACTCGGTCGACAACCCGACCAGGCAGAGCTTCGTGATCGAGATGGTCGGCGCCGACCGAGTGGTGAGCGCGGTCGGCCTCAACAGCACCCTGATCCACTCGGCGCGGATCCTCGGCCCCGCGGGCGCCGGAGTGCTGATCTCGACCGTCGGCGTCGCTCCGTGCTTCCTGATCAACGCCCTCACCTTCGGGGCGATGATCGTCGCCCTCCGGGCGATGGATCCCGCGGCGCTCTCCCCTGCGGCTCGCCCACGCGACGGCTCCGGGGGCGTGCGGGCGGCGATCCGCTATGTCGCCGGCGAGCCGGCGCTGGCGATCCCGCTGGCGATGATGGGGGTGGTCGGCACGCTCGGCTTCAACTTCCTGGTCCTGCTGCCGCTCCTGGCCCGGTTCTCCTACGGCGGGGGCGCTGAGACCTACACCGCGCTCGCGGTCGCGATGGGCATCGGCTCGGTGATCGGCGCGCTCGCCGTCGGCGCCCGGGACCGGGTCTCCGAGCGGCTCATGGTCGGCGCCGCGGTCGCCTTCGGCGTCCTGGCGCTGCTCGCCGCCGCCGCTCCCACCCTGCCGCTGGCGATCGCCGCGCTGACTCCGCTCGGGGCCGCGACAGTGACCTTCGCCGCAGGGATCAACTCGACCCTGCAACTCGGCTCGGCGCCCGAGATGCGCGGGCGCGTCATGGCCCTCTACTCGATCGTCTTCCTCGGCTCCACTCCGATCGGCGGCCCGATCGCCGGTTGGCTCGCCGAGGTGGCCGGCCCGCGCGCCGGGCTGGTGCTCGCCGGTGGGGCCGCGCTCGCGGCCGCCCTCGGAGGCTGGATCGCCTTCGCCCGCAGCCGCGACCCCGGCTGGCGTCCGGGGATCGCCGGCGCGCTGGTGCTCTCACCCGACCCGGGCCGGCGGCGGCGGTGGCGGCTTCGCGCGCGGCGCGCGATCGCGGTAGAGGCCCGGGGTGCGGATCAGCCTCAGCGGCTCGAAAGCCGACGAGGGCTCGACGTAGAAGCGGACTCCGTCGCGGTCCTCGATCGCCGCGACGGCCGCCTCCCGTCGGCGCCAGGCGAGCGCGACCATGACCGCGTAGCCGGCGCCGATCGCCGCCACCTGGGGCCAGACCCAGCCGGCAACGCCGACGCCGAGCGCGAAGGCGCCGATCGGCCACAGCCGCCCGAACGCGATCCTGCCCGGGCTCTCCGGCGGCAGGCTGGTCGTGGTTCGCGCCGAGGCGAGCGTCCCGGCCATCTCCTCGGCGGTCCGGGCCGCGCGCCCGAGCCAGAGCCCGAGCGCTGCCGCCGCAGCCCACCAGCCGCCGGCGACGATCAGCGCCACGGCGTCGGCGTCGCGGTTGGCGACCACGACCGCGACCGTGCCGAGCGCGGTGGCGACGCCGGCAACGAGCAGCACGGTCACCCGCAACAGGTCGCAGAACAGCACTAGCTCGCCCCCGGGCGGTCAAGCACGGCCTTCGTGCGGTGTTGGCAGGGCATCAGGCGAGCTCCATCAGCAGCTCGACGAAGCCGTCGGTGCCCGCGGCCACCACGTCGGCGCGCTCGGCGATCGCCGCCGGGCCCTCATCCGAGGCGACGCCGACGCAGACCGCCCGCTCGATCGTCCCCGCGTCGGCGAGCCGGCGGAGGCCGTCGAAGGCGTCCAGGTCGGTGCTGTCGTCGCCGGCGTAGAGCGCTGCCCGCAGCTCGTGCTCGCCGAGCACACGCTCGATCACCGTGCCCTTGTCGACCTCGGCGAGGGGGCGCAGCTCGAGCACCTTGCGCCCCCAGTGGGGATGCAGGCGGCGCGCCTGGGCCAGCGCGGCGGCCTCGCGCGCCTCGAGCTCGGCGGCGGCGAGGCTGCCGGCGCCGCGCCAGTGAAGCGCCTGGATCGGGCCCTTGTCCTCGATCCTGATCCCGACCGCGTCCAGCCGGCCTCGGTCGAGGGTCCCGACCAGCTCCGCCGCCAGCTCCTCGCGCCCGCGCAGCTCCGGGTCGAAGGCCGGCTCGTCCATTCCCGGCTCCAGCCGCTCGAGCCCGTGGTTGCCGACGTAGAGCAGCTCCTCGACGCCGACCAGGCGACGGGCCTCGGCGGCACGGCGGCCTGAGACGCAACCGACCAGCGCGAAGCGGCCGGCGAGCTCGCGCAGCACCGCGCGCGCGGGCTCGGGGACGCTCGCCTGCTCGGGGCGAGCGGCGATCGGCGCCAGCGTGCCGTCGACGTCGGTGAGGATCGCGGCCCGGCCAGGCTCGGCGCGCAACGGCTCGAGCGCGGGCTCAGCCAATGGGCGGGAGCGGTTCGGGCGCCTGTCGCATCGGCACTAGTATCGCCGCGTGGCCGCCGGCAGAGTCCTCCAGCTCGCCGTGATCGCGACCGCGGCGGGGGCGTTCAGCGGCCTGTTCGGGGTCGGCGGCGGAACCGTGATCGTCCCGCTGCTGGTCCTCTGGCTCGCCTACGGCGAGCGCGAGGCGACCGGGACCAGCCTCGCGGCGATCGCGGTGATCGCCGCGCTGGCGACGATCGGCCAGGGCGCCTACGGCAACCTGGATCCGCTGCTCGGTCTGCTGGTCGGGGTGCCGGCCGTGGCCGGGGTGATCGCCGGCACCGGGCTCCAGCAGCGGCTGCCCGAGCCCACGATCTCGGCCCTGTTCGCGCTCCTGCTGCTCGCGATCGCGGTCGAGCTGGTGCTCTGA
This sequence comes from Solirubrobacterales bacterium, assembly GCA_050697155.1. Lineage (GTDB taxonomy): Bacteria > Actinomycetota > Thermoleophilia > Solirubrobacterales > 70-9 > JBOGZD01. The sequence goes on from JBOGZD010000002.1 coordinate 36,345, forward strand.
TGGAGTACGTGGCCGCGGCCGTGTTCGGGTTCGCCGGCGGCGTCGTCGGGGGGGTGCTCGGGGTCGGCGGCGGGATCCTGTTCGTGCCGGCGCTGGCGATCTTCCTCGACGAGAGTCAGATCCGCGCCGAGGCCGCCTCGCTGCTGGCGATCGTCCCGGTCGCCGCCGCCGGCGCCTGGCGCCAGCACGGGTTCGGCAACGTCCGCGTCCGCGACGGGATCTTGATCGGGGCGCTCTCGCCGCTCGGGGTCGCGGCCGGGGTCGTGGTCGCAAACTCGGTCTCCCAGCGAGCGCTCGAGCTTGCATTCGCGGCGCTGCTGGTGCTCGTCGCCGGCCAGCTCATCAGGCGGGCGCTCGCCAGCCCGTAGGCGCTGCGCGGCTACCGCCGTGCTCGAGGGCGCCCTTGACCGAAGCGTCGAGGGCGTTCAGCCGGTAGAGCGCGAGCGCCTCGGGCGAGGCGAAGCCGCGCGAGCCGCCTCCTGCGGCCGCCGCCCTGCCGGGCCCGGCGTCCGCCCCGTGGTGGCTGAGCACGCAGTTGACCAGCGCCAGCCGGCGCTCGTCCGGCAGCGGGGCGGCCGCCGCGCCCACCAGCTCGGCGCCGATCGTGAGGTGGCCGAGCAGGCGGCCCTCCTCGCTGATCCCGAACTCGGCCCCGTAGGTGAACTCGCGCGCCCGGCCGACGTCGTGGACGATCGCCGCCGCCATCAGAAGGTCGGAGTCGAGCCGCGGGTGAAGCTGGCTGAGATCGCCGACGAGAGTGCCGACCGAGACCGTGTGCTCGAGCAGCCCGCCGAGGTAGGCGTGGTGGCTGGTGCGGGTGGCCGGGGCGCGGCCGAAGTCGTCGGCCAGCGGCCCGGAGAGGACGAGGCCCTCGACGACCGCCCGCAGGGCGCCGTCGTGGATCTCGCGCACCAGGTGCTCGAGGAAGCCCTCGAGCTCCTCCACCGAGCGATAGGCGGCCGGCAGGAAGTCGGCCGGGTCGAAGCTGCCGGGCTCGAGCCGCCGGGCGTCGTCGAGCTCGGCGACGAGCTCGCAGCGGAAGCGCTCGACCTTTCCCCTCGCCGCGACCGCGTCGCCGGCCTCGAACCGCAGCCCGATCCGATCAGCCTCGCGGAAGACCCGGGCCGGGATCGTGCCGGTGCGGTCGCGTAGCCGCAGCGACAGGTAGGTGGAGCCGTTGCGGGAGACGAGGCGCTCCTTCTGCAGGCAGGCGTAGCTGCCCTCGAACCGCTGTCCCGGCCGAAGCGTCGCGATCTCGGCGCGAATCTGTGCGACCGCCGCCTCCATGTACTCGATCTTGACCCGCGGACCGGATCGATCGCGGACCTGCGCCGGTAGGCTCGGGACCGTGGATGCCCTGATCTGGGAGGGCGAGCCCCCGCGCCTTCGCTCACCGATCCTCGTCGCCGCCTTCGGCGGCTGGAACGACGCCGCCAGCTCGGCTACCAACGCGCTCGAGGCGGTCGCCGTTGCGCTCGACTCCGAGCCGATCGCGGCGGTCGACCCCGAGGACTTCTACGACTTCCAGGTGACACGCCCGACCATTCGCCTGAGCGAGGGACAGACGCGGGAGGTCGAGTGGCCCACCAACGCCCTGTTCGCCGCTCGCGCGCCCGCCGCGGAGCGCGACCTGGTGCTGCTCTCGGGGGTCGAGCCGAACATGCGCTGGCGCAGCTTCTCGACCGCCGTCCTCGACGCGGCCGAGCGGCTCGAGGTCGAGATGGTGGTCACCCTGGGCGCGCTGCTCGCCGACGTAGCCCACACCCGGCCGGTGCCGATCACCGGCCTCGCCTCGGACCCCGAGCTGGTCGATCGGCTCGACCTCAGCCGCTCGAACTACGAGGGCCCCACCGGGATCGTCGGCGTCCTGCACGATGCCTGCCGCCAGCGCGGGCTGACCTCGGCGAGCCTCTGGGCGGCCGTCCCGCACTACGTCGCCGCCGTCCCGAACCCGAAGGCTGCGCTGGCGCTGCTGCGCCGGCTGGAGGCGTTCACCGGGATCGCGATCGAGGCATCGGAGCTCGAGGAGGCGATGGACCGGTTCGAGCACCAGGTCGACCGCGCCGTCGCCTCCAACCCCGAGATCGAGGAGCTCGTCCAGCGGCTCGAGTCCGAGCAGGACGAGGGCGAGGAGGCCGGCGAGGACGTCCCCTCAGGCGACTCGATCGCCCGCGACTTCCAGCGCTTCCTGCGCCAGCGCAGCGACGACGAGTAGACCGGGGCTCGCGGTGGACGCCGTGGAAGAGCTCGACCGGGCGAGGCTTACGCAAGGCGGGCACGGAAGGACGCGTATGAGGCGCTCTCAGCCGCAGACCGTGAGGCGCCACTGGGCGTCGCGGACCTGCAGCTGCTGGCCACTGCCGCGTTCATGCGTGGCCGTGACAACGACTACGTGAGCGCGCTGGAGCGCGTCCATCGCCTCAATCACGACGCCGGGGAGGCGCTGGGGGCTGCGCGCTGCGCGTTCTGGATCGGCATCAGCCACGCGCTCCGAGGTGAGATGGGTCCCGCGAGCGGATGAGCGCTTCTACCGTCTGCGGCGCAGCTGAGCCCGGCGCGTGCTCCGGTGCGGACGAATGGGGAGGTCGGGTGCTGTGTCGGCGACTCAGCTACGCCTCGGAGGCGGGGCAGATCAGCCGGTAGTCGCACCAGGAGCAGATCTCGTACGAGGGGCGAGGCTCGAAGTCCTGGTCCTCGATCCCGCTCGCGACCTCGAGCACGGTGCGCTCGACGCGCTCGGCGTCGTCCGGCTCGCCGCGGACCGGGACGCGCTCGTCGGCGAGCACGTACCAGTAGCTCCCCACCTCGGCCTCGATCTCCCAGGCGGTGCGGGCGCCGAGCCGGTAGAGCGCCAGCTGGACGTCGCCCGCGAGCGCTGGCCCCGAGCCCGGGTCGCCGGTCTTGTAGTCGATCAGCTCGTAGCCGCCATCCGGGAGCCGGTCCACTCGGTCGACCCGGCCGCGGAGCTGGTGCTGGCCGATCGCAAATGCGAAGTTGCGCTCCAGCCAGACCGGGCTCGCCTGCGAGCTCGCGTGGCGCTCCTGGTAGCGGGCGAGCGCGGCGACGGCGCGGTCGCGGTACTGAAGCTCGTCGTCTGAGGCGCCGAACCCGGTCCGCCGCCAGCCGGCCTCGAACAGCGAGAGCAGCCGCTCCAGGCTGCCCGCGGGGGCGCTGATACCGGGCTCGGCGCCGGTCGACTGCGCGCGCATCTCCTCGGCGTGGAAGCGCTCGAGCACTTGGTGGACGAGGATCCCGAACCGCTGGTTGATCGTCGGCTCCTGCGGGATCGCGAACACGCGAGCGAACTTGTACTTCAGCGGGCAGGTCCGGTAGAGGTCGATGTCGGAGGCCGAGAGCGCCAGGCCGTCGCCACGGCGAGGCAGGAACTGCTCCAGCGAGGGCTCGCTGCGGGAGGCGATCTGGTCCCGGCGGGCGCCGCGCTCGCGCTCCTCTCCGATCACGTACTCGTCGAGCGCCGAGCCCTGCAGCGCCTCGAGCTGCTCGGGCGAGGCGACCCGGCCCAGCAGCTCGTTGATCGCCGCGAGCGCGTCGGCGGCCGGCTCGGAGCCGGGGCGCTGGACGAGCGCGCCGAGCTTGATCAGCTCCAGGTAGCGGGCGATCGCCGCGTTGAGGTCGGTGGCGGTGTCGAGGCGCATCTCCGACAGCGCCGCCCCCGCTCGCCACGAGGCCTCGAGCACCTCGTCGCGGATCATCCGGTAGGTCGAATGCAGGCCCTCGGCGGGCCCGAAGAGCTCCTCGGCGTGGTGCTCCTCGTCGGCATCGCGGGCCCGCCGCGCGTCGGCGTAGATCCGCGAGGGCGCGCCCTCGCCGTCACCCGGCCCCGCGGGCCAGGAGAGCACCAGCGCCTCGCCGGCTCGGGTCATCGCCAGGTGGGCGAAGCGGCGGCGGCGCCCCCGGGTGAGCTCGTCGCCTGACTCGGGCAGCGGCTCGTCGAGCAACGCGTCGGGGATCCACTCGTCCTCCCACGGGCGCGCCTCGATCGCCCCGCTTCGCAGCCCAAGGAGATAGACGCGGTCGAACTCGAGTCCCTTGACCTGACCGGGCTCGGCGAGCAGCACCGCGCCCGCGGCGGGCCGGTCGCAGTCCTCAGCGTCGAGAGCTCCCGCGTCGGCGACCGCGGTCAGATGGCGGACGAAGTCGCGCACCGTGCCGCGCGGCTCGCGGCGCGACCACGAGGCCGCCAGCTCCGCCAGCCGCGAGAGGTTGACCAGCCGCTCGGCGGTCTCCGGGCTCGCGGCGAACAGGCGGTGCCGGCGAAAGCCCACCCGCTCGATCAGCCGCCGGACGAAGACGTCGGCGCGCATCTCGTCCAGCGCCCTCGCGGCGGCACGCTGGAGCCGCAGGAACGCCTGGATCCGGTCGCGCGCCTCCGGGGGGAGCTGCGGGCTTTCCAGCGCCGCCTCGAGCGCGGAGACCATGTCGAGCTTGCGCCGGCGCGCAATCGTCGTCACCTTCGCGAGATCGACCGAGCGCAGCTCGACCGGCGGGCGGGTGAGCGCGCGGACGACCGCTGCGGCATCGCCCGGATCGGCGAGCATCCGCAGCCAGGCGAGCGCGTCGCGGACCTCGGGGCGCTGGAAGAAGGCGGCATCGCCGGCGAACCGAAACGGCACGCTGCGCTCCTCGAGCGCGGCGGCGACCAGCCGCCCCTCGCGCCAGCCCGAGCCGGTGACGATGCAAGCGCGCTCGGGGCGAACCTCGCCCGCCGCGAGCAGGCCCTCGATCTCGCGGGAGACGGCCTGGGCCTGGGCTCGGTCGTTCTCGCAGCGCCAGAACCGAACCGCCGCCGGCTCGCGCAGGGTCGCTCCGAGATCGACCTCGGCGGCCCCGGGATGGGCGGCGCGAAAGCTCTCCAGCGCCGCCTCGCCGGCGCCGCGAAACCGGCGAACCGCCTGGGCGGGATCGCATGCACAAGCGAGGTTGCCGTCCCCGGCGATCAGGTCGAGCAGGCGCCGGTGGGCGATGCCGGTGTCCTCGAGCTCGTCGACGAGCACACCGACGAAGCGAGCGGCGACGTCGGCGGCGACGTCGGGGCGGTCGGTGAGCAGCTTCGCGAGGCCGAGCACGAGGTCGCCGTGGTCGAAGCTGCCGCTCTCGTGAAGGAGCCGGTCATGGCGCGCGTAGAGCTCGGCGAACTCGACCTCGCGCTCGGCCCGCTCGCGCTCGGCGGCGGTCGAGGCGGCCCGAGCCGACTCGGTCGCCCACTCGCGCAGGCGGCCCGGCCCGATCGCCTCGGACTTGAGCAGGTCGATCCGCCGCAGCAGCCGGGCGAGGAGCCCGGCGGGGTTGCCGCGGATCTCGTGCCGGCGCAGGGGCAGATCGTCGAACCGGTCGAGCAGGATCGCGAGCCGGTCGGCGCCGCCGAGCACGGCGAAGAACGGGTCCAGCCCGGCCTCGGTGGAGCGTTCGCGAAGCAGCCGCTCGGCGGCCTCCTCGTAGGTGAAGACCCAGAGCTCCTCGTGCGGGCGGTCCAGCAGCTCCTCGGCCCGCTCGCGGAGTCCCGCCCGGGCGGCGCGCGAGCGGGTGACGACCAGGATCCGCTCCGGCCGGGTGCCGGCGCTCGCGAGCGCCCCGAGCCGGAGGGCAAGCGCCGCGCTGCGCCCGGACCCCGCAGCACCGAGGACGAGCAGCGGCCCCTCGCCGTGCTCGGCGACCCGGCGTTGGGCGTCGGTGGGCGTGCGCTCGGCGGGCCCGGTGGGCATCGCCGACAACGCTAGCGATCGGGTAACCGGTCACTACGATGCCCGCGATGGCCCGAGCGCAGGATGCGGGAACCGGGGCCGACCGCTGGCTGGCGGCCTGCCGACGGATCGTCGCGACGCAGGCCGAGCTCTACCGCGGCCGGCGGGGGATCGCCGCCCGAACCGAGTACGCCGGGGTCGGCGAGGGTGGCGATCGGAGCCTGGTGATCGACCGCGAGGCCGAGGAGATCGCCTTCGCCGAGCTCGAGCGGCTGCATCGCGAGGGCCTCGAGTTCACCGCGATCTCCGAGGAGCGCGGCTCGGTGCGGTTCGGAGACGGCGCGAGCTCGCAACGCGTGGTGATCGACCCGATCGACGGCTCGCTGAACGCCCGCCGCACGCTGCCGAGCTTTGGTTTCAGCCTCGCGGTCGCATCGGGACCGTCGATGGCCGACGTCGAGCTCGGGTTCGTCCACGACTTCGGCTCCGGCGAGGAGTTCGTCGCAGTCCGCGGGCAGGGCGCCACCCTCGACGGCGGCGAGCTCCAGGCCCGCGGTCCCGGCTACGGGCTCGAGCTGGTGGGGATCGAGATGACAAAGCCCGAGCTGATCCTGCCGTTGATCAGCGGGCTCGCCGGCAGGGCGTACCGGATCCGCGCGATCGGGTCGCTCGCGCTCACGCTCTGCTACGTCGGCGCCGGCAGGCTCGACGGCATGCTCGGTGCCCGCCCGGCACGCTCGGTCGACGTCGCCGCCGCCCAGCTGATCGCGCGAGAGGCGGGCGCGAGCGTCAAGTTCGAGCGGCTCGAGCTGGGCGACGCGCCGCTCGACCTCGACGCCCGTTACCTCGTCGTCGCCGGGCTCGACGAGGAGTTGCTCGGCACCCTGCTCACGGTCCAGCGCGACGCGGCCGCGGCGGGAGAGCCGGCTTGAGCGAGCACGTTCTGGTCGACTGGCAGGTCGCCGAACGGGCGGCGGAGCTGGTCGGCGGCCTCGGATCTCCCCTCGGCCGCTCGGACGGCGACACCGATGCACCCGTCGACGCGCCGGCGCTCGCCGCCGCCTGCGCGGAATCCCTGGAGGCGATCGCCTCCTACACCGGGTTGGAGCCGACGGGCTCGACCCCTGCACCCGAGCTCGTCGACCGTCGCCAGTGGGCGCGCAACGGGCTCGAGACGCTCGCGATCGCCGCCCGGCCGCTCGAGCAGCGAGTCGCCGGCGAGCTCGGCCTCCCGGGACCGTTCGGCACCGCGGCCCGCAAGGTCGTCGGCACGGGGATCGGCGCGGAGGCCGGGGTCGCGGTGGGCTACGCGGCGCGCCACGTGCTCGGCCAGTACGACGTCGCCGTGATCGGCCCGCAGCGCCCCGCGCGGCTGCTGTTCGTGGGCCCGAACCTGACCGTCGCGCGGCTTCGGCTGGAGACCGACGAGCCGCTGTTCGTGCGGTGGATCGCCCTTCACGAGATGACCCACGTGGCACAGTTCGAGGGGGTCGACTGGCTGCTCGGGCACCTGCGCGAACTGGTCGAGCGGCTGATCGGGGGGACCGCGGCGGGGCTCGACTCGCGCGCGGTCGTGCGCGCCGTCGCCGACAGGCTGCGCGCGGCCCCGCGGGAGCTCGCCCGGGCGCTCCTGCGCGGCGAGCTCCTGCGCAGCCTCGGAAACCCGGCTCAGCGCACTCTCTTCGACCGGCTGCAGGCGACGATGTCGGCGATCGAGGGACACGCCGAACACGTGATGGATGCCTGCGGGCCGGGGTTCGACGAGCGCCTCGTCGAGCTGCGCCGCCGCCTCGACGCCCGCCGGCAGCGACGCGGCGGGCTCGGCGAGGTGATCGCGCGGCTGCTCGGGATCGACCTCAAGCTGCGCCAGTACGAGCTCGGGAAGGCCTTCTGCGACGGGGTCGCGGACACCGGCGGGCCGGAGGCACTGGAGCTGCTGTGGCGCTCCCCCGCGCACCTGCCCGATCTCGACGAGCTCGAGCGACCGCGCGACTGGCTCGAGCGCGTCGCGGCGATCGCTGCGTAACCGCGGCTTCGGGCCGGGGTACAAACAGATGTTCGCGTTGATAGACTCGAACATCCTTAGAAGTAAGGAAGTCAATGCCAAGTCGCACGACAACCACCGAAGGGTTGAAGATCAAGATGGCCGCTAACACCAAGTCCACCACGACCAACGCCACCGCCAAGAGCACGAGCGCCAAGCGCTCGGAGTCGACCCAGGTCCGCGAGGGCCTGACCAAGGCACGCAGAGGCACCGTCGACTACGTCCGGCAGTCCGCCGAGCGCGCGGTCGACGTCCCGGTCGGCGCCGCGCTTACGGCGCGCGACCGCGTCAACGATGCCGTCGAGCCCTGGACCCAGTCCGAGACCCGCGAGCGGGAGCTGAAGAGCCTTCGCACCCAGGTCACCCGCGAGCTCAACCGCTTCGAGCGTCGGGGCGGCCAGGCGCGGCGCAAGGCCACCCAGAGCGTGCGCACCACCCGCAACCGGGTCGAGCGCGAGCTCAAGGCCCGCCGGCGCGAGGTCACCAGGACGGTCAAGCAGAACCGCGTCAAGGCCGAGGAGCAGCTGAAGAAGGCTCAGACCACGGTCCAGGAGCGGGTTCCCGTCCTTCCCTAACGTCACTTAGCCCGGGTCGGCCCGCGAGAGGTTGGGGCGCGCTCGGAGGAGCTGTTCGCATACATACCTCGCGAACAGACACAGCAACCTCTCCTCCCCGATCAGCCGGCCACGTGGCCGGCTGATCGTCGTTCGAGAGGCCGGCTGATCGTCGTTCGGGCCGCGGGGCAATCGGGACCGCAGGCCCAAGCTGCCAGAATTGAGGCATGCCGACCAAGGAACAGGTGAACGATGCCCTGCGGGCGGTGATCGACCCCGAGCTGCGGCGCTCGATCGTCGACCTCGGCATGGTTCGCTCGATCGACGTCCGCGACGGCGGCAAGGTGGACGTAGTCGTCTCGCTGACCACCCCCGGCTGCCCGATTCGCTCCCACTTCCAGCAGGCCGTCGCCCAGAACGTCTCCCGGCTCGAGGGCGTGACCGAGGTCGGCGTCGGCTTCGACGTGCTCACCGACGAGGAGAAGGGCCATCTCCAGCAGGCTCTGGGGCGCCCCGGCGGCGGGCTTCCCGAGGGTGCGCTGGCCCAGGTGAAGAACGTCGTCTGCGTCGCCTCGGGCAAGGGCGGCGTCGGCAAGTCGACGATGACCGCGAACCTGGCCGCCGCGCTGCAGGCCGACGGCCACGCCTCCGGCGCGCTCGACTGCGACGTCTATGGCTACTCGATCCCGCGCATGCTCGGGGTCGACCAGCGCCCGGACGTGAACGCCGAGCGAAAGATCATCCCCCCCACCGGCCCGGCGGGCGTCAAGGTGATGTCGATCGGCTTCTTCCTCGAGCACGATGCGGCCGTGGTGTGGCGCGGGCCGATGCTGCACAAGGCGATCCAGCAGTTCCTCGAGGACGTCGCCTGGGAGGAGCTCGACTACCTGCTGCTCGATCTGCCGCCCGGGACTGGAGACGTGTCGATGACCCTCGCCCAGCTGCTGCCTCAGGCGCGGGTGCTGGTGGTGACCACCCCCCAGCCCGCGGCACAGAGCGTCGCCCGGCGCGCGGCGGAGATGGCGGGCAAGGTCGACCTCGAGCTGCTCGGGGTGATCGAGAACATGTCCGGCTTCACCACCCCCGACGGCGAGCGCTTCGCGATCTTCGGCGAGGGTGGCGGCCAGCGGCTTGCCGACGAGCTCGACGCGCCGCTGCTCGGCAAGGTGCCCCTCTCCGAGGAGCTACGCGCTCACGCCGACGCGGGCGAGCCGCTGGTGCTCGCCGAGCCCGACGCGCCTGCGGCCCAGGCGATCCGCGCCGCCGCGCGCGGGATCGTCGCCGCGACCCCGCAGGAGCTGCCGGTGATGCAGGCGGCGACCGCGACCGCGCCCGCCCCGGCGCCCGCGGGCGTCAGCGGCACCGAGCTGCCGGTCGTTCAGGGCTGACCCTCCATTGAGCGCCGAGGGGGTCCATACGGCCCCTGGCTGCTCAACGGCTGCGCTCGATCATTCGTGAAGGACCGAGGTGACCTCCGCGGGCTCGTAACGAACCTGCTCGTGCGTGAACCGCAACGCGACCATCCCGGCGGCGGTATGCGCCTGGTCGCGGCGCCGGTCGCGCGCCTGCTGAGCTGGCGTACGGTGGTAGCGGAGCCCATCCGTTTCGATCACGAGTCCGAGGCTCGGCCAGTGGAAATCGACCTGATGGCCATTGACGCTTTGCCGGGTCAAGGGCATAGGCAGTCCGGCCCCGCGGGCGATCGGGATGAACCGCCGCTCGAGCTCGGAGTCGGTTAGCCGGAAGGTCCGGCGATCAAGGGTCTTTCGCAGAACGCCCACTCCTGGGCCTGGCGCTGCTGCTTCGAGAGCCCGGCGAATAGCTTCGGGGCTGGCCAGGTCCTGCCTGTCCGTCTCGTTGACGGCGCGCTCGAGCTCACCGAGGGAGAGACGTGGCGCCAGATCGATCAGGGTCCGGATGACTGAAGTCACAGGAATCCCCGAGCGCTCGCCAACATCCGACCCCGTAAGCGCTCGTCGACGGTGAGCGCGGATCCCCGCCCTCCTCACGCTCCTCGGGAGGGGGATCGAGATTTCGATCTCGTCGCCCTGGGCACATAGCCCCAAGAGATCCCCGGCGCTCGCGTGACTGAGGATCGCCCCTTCGCCGCCGACGAGAACCGCTGCCATCCACTCGCCCTCGCGGTCCAGGCGTGGACGCCCAGGTAAACGCCCCGGTACCGTGGGTGGAGACGGCCGCGCCGAACGCGGTGCTTGATCCCGTCGGCGGACAGCCCGAGCGCCAACAGCTGGGCGTGCGTGACCAGGTCGTGCTGACGGCCGGCGATCGCCATCACCTCGGCCCAGGTCGGTTGAGCGATTGCGGGGTCCAATGACCCGTTGAGGGCTCAATCGCCCGAGATTCGCCCCCCCGGTGGTGCTTGCGTCTGGTTCGAGTGCCCTAGCCGCCCGAGAAGTACTCGGCGTTGATCGCCGTGTACTTCGTCCACTCCTCGGGGAGCTGGTCCTCGGCGAAGCAGGCGTCGACCGGGCAGGCCTCGACACAGGCATCACAGTCGATGCACTCGTCGGGGTCGATGAAGAGCTGCTCGACGTTCTCGTAGTCGGGCTCGTCCGGAGTCGGGTGGATGCAGTCGACCGGGCAGACCTCGACGCACGAGTTGTCCTTCGTCCCGATGCACGGCTCGGTGATGACGTAGGCCAAGTTTCGGTGCCTTTCTTGTTCTCGGTCGGTGTGGCTGATACACCCGCCCAACCGTGCCCCCCAGGCGAGTGGAGCGGACATTCTAGACGCGGCGACCGCGCCGATGGCATCTAGAGTCCGGGCCGTGATCCTGGTCACCGGAGCCACGGGGACCGTCGGCAGGGCGCTGCTGCCGCGGCTGCTGGAGGCGGGCGAGGACGTGCGGGTGATGGTCCGCGACCCGCGCGGGCTCGGGCGCCTGCGGGTCGAGGTGCGGATCGCGCTCGGCGACCTGGCCGAGCTCTCGGATCCGCGGATCGTGCGCCAGGCGCTGCGAGGCGTCGACACCGTGATCCACCTCGCGGCCGCGATCCGTGATCAGCCACCGGTACGGGTCGAAGAGCTGAACGGGCTCGCCACCGCGCGCCTGCTGCGGGCGGCCGAGGAAGCGGGGGTCGGCCGCTTCGTCTTCTTCTCGGCGATCGGGGCGAGCGAGTTCCAGCGCACCCGGTTCTTCCGCGCCAAGGCGCTCGCCGAGCGTGCCGTGCAGGCGTCGGAGCTGGCGACGACGGTGTTCGCGCCCTCGATCGTCTACGACGGCGACGATCCGCTGGTCAAGATCCAGCGCCGGCTCGCGCTCCTGCCGGTGCTGCCGATCTCCGGCAGCGGCGACGCGCGCTATCAGCCGATCTGGGCCGGCGACGTTGCTCGCTGCGTCATCTCCGCCCTCGGGCGGGACGTCGCGAACAGCGAGCGCTACGACTTGGCCGGTCCCGAGACGCTCACCTACGAGCAGATGGCACGCCTGATCGCTCGCTCCGCTGGGCGGGTGCGGCCCGTCGTCCACGTTCCCCTCGGGCTCATCCGCGCCGCCCTGATCGCCCTGCGCCGCGTCATCGGCGAGGCCGCCTTCGCCACCTGGGAGGAGGCGGAGCTGATGGAGGTGCCGATGGTCACCGAGCGCGGCGCCGCGGACGTCGAGGCGCTCGGGGTCGAGCCGCGGCGGATGGCCGAGGTGCTCGCGTCCGGCTAGCGAGAAGGCCCGATCGGCAGGGTTCGGCGCGCGCCCGGCGGTCCAAGCCGCCGCCGCGGCGTCAGCCGCCGAAGCGGATGAAGCGGTTCAGGGGCGAGCCCAGGTTCCAGTGGGTGGCGAGGTACTCGCCGGGCTCGGGGGCCGTGTCGAAGTAGGTGTCGTAGCCGCAGTCGAAGACGATCATCAGGCAGCGCAAGAGAACGCCGCTCTGGTGCAGGTCGCCGCCGTCGGGCGCGTAGCAGAGCACGTCGAGCTCGTCCCAGCAGTGTCGGCCCGAGCCGGTCGAGAACGGCGCGCCGTACTGGACCGCGCCGAGCATGTGGGCGATCTCGTGGAGCACGATCTCGGCGCTGCCGCGGCAGTTTCCGTAGATGACCGCGTAGGCGCCGCCCCTGCGGTTGCGGTTCTCGGGCGCGAGCCGGTCGTCGGCGCGGAAGGACGAGGTCCCGCACGGGTCGCCGAGACGGCCGCGGACGAAGATCACGTAGTTGGTTGTGCGCCCACGCAGTCCCGCCCGACGGGCGGCGCTGACCACGGCGGCGAAATCGTGCGCGCGCGTCCGGATGCGCTCGATCTCCAGCCTGCCGCGGCGATCGCAGGCCACCTTGAGATCGGCCTCCGGCCCGCCGGAGAAGCGCCCGGAGTCGGCGAGCAGCGCGTTCGCCCGCTCCACCGATCCGCGCACGGTGCGCGCCGCCGCGCGACCCGGTCCACCCCCCGCCGGCGAGGCGATCGCGAACTGGGTCCGTCGATCACGGGCGCAGACGGGATCCCGCCCCGGCCCTTCCCGGAGGCCGCCGGTGCGGGAGGCGACCATGCCGCGCGGATCGGAGCCGTGGGTGGAGAGCTCGGTGCCGTCGTCGAGCGTGACCTCGTAGAGGCCCTCGTCGCCGAGGACCACCGACTCGCCGAGCGTGCCGACGAGCTCGGCCACGGCCTCACCGTCGGAGACCGCACCGATCTCCGGAGCAGCCGGGCGATCGAACAGCGAGTGGGCGGTTCCGGGCGTGACCGCAATCAGCGTCAGCGCGAGCGCCGTCGCGGCGGCGGCTGGCCCCCCAGCGAGCACGGTCGGACACGCTCGCAGCCGCTCGCGGGCGCGTCAATCGCCGAACTGGGCTAATCGACGCTCCAAACGCGGTAATCCGCGCCTCGCCGCTCGGGGCGGCCACGGCCGAAGCGCACGTTAGCCGCGACAATCGCGGCGCTCTCGACCAGGCTGAAGCCGGCGATGAAGGCGCCGTCGCCGGTGTCGATCGCCGGGTCCTGCTCGTCGCCGAGGTCGGGGCCGCTGGGGGCGCTGTTGTCGGCGACGATCGAGCTCGACACGGTCACGTCGTCGCTGCCGTAGGTCAAGTGATGGCGGGCGTACGAGCGAGGGGCCCGGCGCGAGCCGGGCCCCTCGGAAGTCGCCTCCTCGCGGAGGCACTCGCCTGTTGGCACCCATGGTAAGCCCGCAGACGCGGGCCTACCAGTGCAGGTCCTCTGCTACATCATCCCGCCCATGTCGGGCATGCCGCCGCCGCCGGCCATCGCCGGCTCCTGCTCGGGCGGCTCGGCGACGATTGCCTCGGTGGTGAGGATGTTCTTCGCGATCGAGGCCGCGTTCTGCAGCGCCGAGCGGGTGACCATGGTCGGGTCGATGACCCCGTCCTTGACCAGGTCGCCGTAGTCGCCGCTCTCGGCGTTGAGACCCTCGCCGGGCTTCAGGCCGCGGATCTTCTCGACCACGACCGAGCCCTCGAGGCCCGAGTTCTCGGCGATCTGGCGGAGCGGCTCCTCCAGCGACTTGCGGATGATCTCCGCCCCGGTCGCCTCGTCGGCCTCGAGGCCGTCGGGCTTGATCGCGTCCTGGGCGTTGAGCAGCGCGACGCCGCCGCCCGGGACGATGCCCTCCTCGAGCGCCGCCCGGGTCGCCTGAAGGGCGTCCTCGACGCGGTGCTTCTTCTCCTTCATCTCGGTCTCGGTCGCGGCCCCGACCTTGACCACGGCCACGCCTCCGGCGAGCTTGGCGAGCCGCTCCTGGAGCTTCTCGCGGTCGAAGTCGGAGTCGGTGTTCTCGATCTCCTGGCGGATCTGGTTGATCCGGCCCTCGATGTCCGACTTCTCGCCGGCGCCGTCGATGATCGTCGTCGTGTCCTTGGAGACGACCACTCGACGAGCGTGCCCGAGCTGCGAGACCTGGGTGTTCTCGAGCTTCAGGCCCATCTCCTCGGTGATCACCTCGCCGCCGGTGAGGATCGCGATGTCCTCGAGCATCCGCTTGCGGCGGTCGCCGAACCCGGGCGCCTTGACCGCGACGCCGGTGAAGGTGCCGCGGAGCTTGTTGACCACCAGCGTCGCGAGGCTCTCGCCCTCGACGTCCTCGGCGACGAGGACCAGCGGCTTGCCGGACTGCATCACCTGCTCGAGGATCGGCAGCAGGTCACGGACCGAGCCGATCTTCTGATTGGCGATCAGGATGTAGGGATCCTCCAGAGTCGCCTCCATCCGCTCCTGGTCGGTGATCATGTACGGGGAGATGTAGCCCTTGTCGAACTGCATCCCCTCGGTGAACTCGAGCTCCATGCCGAAGGTCTGGCCCTCCTCGACGTTGACGACGCCGTCCTTGCCGACCTTCTCGATCGCGTCGGCGATCACGTTGCCGATCTCGTCGTCGGCGGCCGAGATCGCTGCCACGCGGGCGATCTGCTCCTTGCCGCCGACCTCCTTGGACTGCGAGTCGCGCAGGTTGTCGACAACCTGGTCGACCGCCTTCTCGATCCCGCGCCGAAGCGCGAGCGGGTTGGCGCCGGCGGCGACGTTCTTGAGGCCCTGACGGACGATCGTCTGGGCGAGCAGGGTGGCGGTCGTGGTGCCGTCGCCGGCGACGTCGTTGGTCGCCGTGGCCACCTCACGCACGAGCTGCGCGCCCTGGTTCTCGAACACGTCCTCGATCTCGATCTCGCGGGCGATCGTGACGCCGTCGTTGGTGATCGTCGGGGCGCCGAACTTCTTGTCGAGCACCACGTAGCGGCCCTTCGGGCCGAGGGTAACCGTGACCGCGTTCGCGACCGCGTCGACGCCGGCTTGCAGCGCGGCGCGCGCCTCCGCGTCGTACTTCAGCTCCTTGTGAGCCATGTCTTGCTTCTCCTTCTCTCTGTCTCTTGGAAAGTCGTTGCGAAGTCGTCTCAGACGACCTTGGCGAGGACGTCGGACTCGCGCAGGACGAGCACGTCATCGCCGTCGACCTTGAGCTCGGTCCCGCCGTACTTCGAGTAGAGGACCTCGTCGCCCTCGGCGACGTCGAGCGGGATCCGCTTCTCGCCGTCCTCGTCCCAGGCGCCGTCGCCGACGGCGAGGACCTTGCCCTTCTGGGGCTTCTCCTTCGCGGTGTCGGGAAGGACGATCCCGCTCGCGGTCGTCTCCTCCTCCTCGATCGCCTTGACGATCAGCCTGTCGCCAAGCGGCTTCAGGTTCATTCGCTTTACCTCCGTCGTGAATCTGGCTTGTTGTAAGGCTTTTCCGGCCTTTGTTGGCACTCTGAACAGGACAGTGCCAGAGCCGGCGCCCGTATTCTAGCCAGACGCGAGCGGGCGGCTCAGTTTCTCGACGGCGCCTCGCCGTTGCCGAACTGCGGGCCGGGGCGCTCGAGGATCTGGGAGAACCGGATCACGGTCACGGTCTCCTCGCGGTCGATCTCACGGCCGTAGATCTGGCGCATGAAGCCGAGGGTCTCGTCGAGGCGTCGAAACTCGGGGTTGTCGTGCTCGATGTCGCGGGGCGAGAGGTCGCGCACGCGCTTCACCTCGACGTCGTCGATCACCGCGGAGAAGATCCGCTCGCGCGGGCTGTGCTGGTGGCCGACGGTGATCCAGACCACCTGGCCGCGCTCGTACTTGCGCGACTTGTCACCGAGGCGGATCGTCGCCGTCTTGCGGCCGCGCTTGAGCTGGTCGACGAACGCCGGCGAGAAGAAGTTGAGCGCGTAGAGGGCGCCGGGCATGGCGGGCGCCAGCCTATCGCGGTCGGACTCGTCTACTCGGCGGCAAAGCCCTCCGCGCCTACCAGCGGCACGAACCTGCAAGGGGCTATCACCCGCCGCTCGAGGCCTTCCCCCGACTCCGGGTCGAAGCGCTCGGCGAGCCGGCGAAAGGCGGTCAGCATGTCGGCGCGCGGCTCGCTGACCGGGACCACCAGCCGGCCGCCGACCGCGAGCTGGGCGAGCAGGCTGGGCGGCGGCCCCGGAGCGGTCGCGTGAACCGCGATCGCGTCGAACGGCGCCCTGTCGGGCGCGCCGCGGCTGCCGTCGCCGACCCGGACCTCGACCTCCCCGGGACACGCTGTGGCGATCGCCTGCCGCGCGGTGGCCGCGAGCTCTGCATGGCGCTCGATCGTGACCACCGCGGCGGCCAGCCGCGCGAGCACGCACGCCGAGTAGCCCGAGCCGGTGCCGATCTCGAGCACCCGCTCCGGGCCGCTGAGCTCGAGGCCCTCGCAGATCGCCGCCACCACCCATGGCTGCGAGATCGTCTGCCCGGCGCCGATCGGCAGCGCGGAGTCCGCGTAGGCCCGCCGCCGCTGGCGCTCGCCGACGAACAGCTCCCGCGGGACCGCTTCCATCGCCGCCAGCACCCGCTCGTCGCCGATCCCCCGCCGGCGCAGCTGGCGCTCGACCATCCGCCCACGCTGGACCTCGTAGTCGGCCATCAGGCTAAGTTTGCCCCGCTGGAGGGTTGATGGGGGTTAGGCGCGTACGCGAGGGCACGGTCAACCCCATCCTCGTGGCTCCGGGCGTTTCCGCGGATCAGAAGATGTAGGCGCGCAACCGGCGGGGCTCGAGCACCGTCACCCGCCCGCGCCCGACGGCGACCACGCCGGCGCGCTCGAGCGTGGCGAGGAAGCGGCTGACGCTCTCACGCGAGGTGCCAGCGAGCTGGGCGAGGTCGGCTTGGGTCATCCGGACCGTGATCCCCTGGCGATCCTCGGGGATCGCCTCCTCCGCGATCAGCTGGGCGAGCACCCCGGCGACCCGGCTGGGGACGGTCTGGAACGACTGGCGTGCCACCCGCTCGTTGGTCTCCCGCAGACGCCTGGTGATCGCGACGATCAGCTTCGCCGCAATGTCTCCGTGGTCGGCGATCACCCGGCGAACGTCGGACGCCGGCAGGGCGAGCAGCTCGCATTCGGTGATCGTCTCGACGCTGGCCGAGCGCGAGCCGCCGTCGAGCATCGCCAGCTCGCCGAAGATGTCGCCCGGCCCCAGGGTCGCGAGCGCGATTGCTCGCCCGTCGGAGTGCTCGCGGGTAACCCGCAGGTCCCCGGCGCGGACGATGTAGCAGGCATCGGTGGTGTCGCCCTCGTGGAAGACGCGGACGTTCTTCGGAAACTCCCGCGGGATCGCAACCGCGCCGATGCGCTCCAGCTCGTCGCGAGACAGCTCCGAGAAGAGCGGCACGCGCGCGAGCAGCTCGGTGGACTCCTCTCCCACGGGTGGATTATCGCTCAGAAACGGGCGGCAATCATTGCTGGCAGCGCGCGCACCAGTACGCGGTCCGGTCGGCGTCGCCCTGGCCGCGGGCTGCGATCGCCTCCCCGCAACGCGGGCAGGGCCGATCGGCGCGGCCGTAGACGTCGCGTGGCCGGCGGCCGGTCTCCAACCCGGCCCGCATCAGGCTCGCCGTCTCGAGCACGACCCTGCGTAGCTCGGTGTCCGACAGGTCCGCCAGGCGGCGCCAGGGGCTCACGCGTGCGGCAAAGCATCCCTCGGCCTTGTAGACGTTGCCGATCCCGGCGATCACGGCCTGATCGAGCAGCGCGTCGCCCAGCTGACGCTCTCTGTGCGGTCGCCGCCGCAGGGCCTCGACCCCGTCCTCCGGGGCGAAGCCGTCGGCGAGAGGGTCGGGCCCGAGCGCCCGAAGGCGCCGATCGCGCGCCAACTCGCTGTCGCGGCGTAGCTCCAGCCGGGTGCCGCCGAACTCGACCGCGTCCATGCGCGGGGTCGAGAGCACCAGCCAGGCGGCGCTGCGGCGCTGGCGCCAGCGCTGATCGGGTGCGTATAGGTCCCACGTGCCGCTCATACCGTGATGGCAGTGAAGGGTGAGGTCGCGCTCAAAGCGCAAGAACAGGTGCTTGCCGTGGGCATCGGCGCGCTCAAGGCGGCGCCCCGCCAGGGACGCGAGCTCCGCGCGCTGAAGTCGCAGCGGACTCCGCGGGCTCGGTGCCTCCGCGCTCACCAGCGGCACGCCTCCGAGCGCCCGTGCGAGTCGGCGGGCGTGGCGATGGACGGTGTCACCCTCGGCCATCGATGCTGCCGCCCTCAGGCGGAGGCGACCAGGCGTCGCGGCTGGCGGGAAAAGCCGGCGGCGATGATCTGCTCCTCGAGGCCCGATCCGATCACCGGCTCTCCGTCGACGCGCTCGATTCCGAGCTTCGGGATCAGGCCCTCGCGGGCCGCCTCGGCGAGCTGTGAGATCGCCTCGACCAGGGTCTCGCCCTCGACCTCGACCAGGCGGACGATCCCCTTGCCGCCGCGCTCGACGTAGAGGATCGGGTTGCCGTCGCGAAGCAGCACGTAGGCGCCGGCGGTGCGCGCCGGGCGCCGGCCCTCGGGGCGCTTCGGCCACGGCAGCGTGGCGCCGTAGGGCTGGGCGGGGTCGGTGGCGGCGAGCACGAGGTAGTCGCCGTCGCGGTGGGGAAGGCCGCGAAGCCGCTCGATCGCCCCGGCGAGGGCGAACTGGGCGCCGCCGAGGCCCTCGACGAAGTAGCCGCGGCGGGCCGTGCCGAGCATCTCGAGGTTCGAGAGCTCGCCGTAGAGCGATGCGAGCCCGCCCGGGACGCCCTCGGCGAGGACGGTCTCCCGGGTGACGATGCCGTAGCGCTCGAGCATCAGCTCGGCCTGCGCGCGCGCCCGGGGCCCCTGCGCGGGGGCGTTTCGGAACAGCGACTCGGTCAGCGACCAGCGGCCCTGGATCGTCTCCCCGCCGGGGCCGCGACGCGAGCCGAAGCGGCGCTGCGGGCGGCGGGAGCCGCCGACCGCGGCCAGCCGCCGGGCCCGAAGCGGGGCGAAGGCGTCGTTGGTCGCCTCGCCCGCCCAGACCAGGTCCCACAGCGCGGCGTGGAGCTCCTCGCGCTCGGGCTCGAGGTCGGTGACGAGATCGACCCAGAAGGACGGCGATTCCGCGAGCCGCTCGCGGATCGCCTCGTGGACCTCCCCCTCGGGACGCTCGAGCTTCGCGTTCGCGGGCGGCGGCCCGGCGATCCTCACGTCCTCCCGGAAGTACAGCGCCACCCGGCCGGTGCGGCCGACCGAGCCGGCGCCGATCCACACCAGCTCGCCGCCGGTGGTGAGCTGGTCGATCCAGGCCGGGCTGTAGGCGCCGAGGCGTCGCGGGAGCACGTCGCGCTCCCAGACCTCGGGGGTGAGCGCGATCCCCTGCAGCGGCGCGAGCGCCTCGCGCAGCCGGTCGGGGCCCCCCGCCGGGCGGTGCGCGTCCACGTTCTGCCAGGCCGGCAGGAAGCGGGCCAGCTCGGCGCGGTCGACCGCCTCGGCCTCCTGACGCAGCGCGGCGACGCTCGCGCGCCGCAACCGGCGCAGCACGTCGGCGTCACACCACTCGCGCTCGGATCCCCCCGGCAGCAGCTCACCGCGAACGAGCTCGCCGGAGCGCTCGAGCAGCTTCAGCGCGGGAGCCAGGTCGACGCCGTATCGGCGCTGGGGCTGGCCGGTCGGGAACGGGCCGTGGGTGCGCGCGTAGCGGCGCACCAGGGCGAGCATCGCATCCGGGACCTCCTCCAAGAACGAGTCGGGCAGGCCGCCGGGCGGCGGCACCCCGAGCGCGTCGCGGTACAAGCCAGCGTCCTCGCCGGCGATCCAGCGCTCCTCGCCGGCGATCCGGACGGCGACGGCGCGTCGCTCGCGCTCGAGCTTGGCGAGCATCGAGGCCGACGAGAATCCCTCGGCGGTCCGCTCGGCGAGCTCATCCGCGCTCAGGTCTCCGAGGCGACGCAGCACCTGCTGCAGCGCGTCTCGGTCCTTGGCCAGGACGTCGGGATGGCGGAGTTGGAGCGACCGCTCGACCTCCTCGAGCGCCTCGGGGTCGATCAGCTCCCGCAGCTCGTCGGCGCCGAGCAGCTCCGAGAGCAGCTCGCGGTCGAGCGCCAGAGCCGCCGCACGCCGCTCGGCGTTGGGCGTGTCGCCCTCGTACATGTAGGTGGCCACGTAGTCGAAGAGCAGCGAGGAGGCGAACGGGGAGGCGGTCTGGGTCTCGACCTCGACCAGCGAGATCCGCCGCGAGTGCAGGTCGCGCAGGAGCTCCTGGAGGGCCGGCAGGTCGAGCACGTCGCGCAGGCACTCGCGGTAGGTCTCGAGGATGACCGGGAAGCGGGGGAACTCCTTGGCGACCTCGAGCAGGCTCTGTGCCCGAAGGCGCTGCTGCCAGAGCGGCGTGCGCTTGCCGGGGTAGGCGCGCGGGATCAGCAGGCTGCGGGCGGCGTTCTCGCGAAACCGGGCGCCGAACAACGCCGACCCGGCGAGCTCGCGGACGACCAGGTCCTCGACCTCGTCGGGCTCGAGCAGGACCATGTCGGCGTCGGGCGGCTCGTCGGCATCGGGGAGGTGGACGACGATCCCGTCGTCGGACCAGATCGCGTCCGCCTCGAGGTCGAGCTGGTCGCGGATCCTGGCGGCGAGCGCCAGGCCCCAGGCGGCGTGGACGCGACCGCCGAAGGGCGAGAGCACACACAGGCGCCAATCGCCGATCTCGTCGCGAAAGCGCTCGACCACGAGCGTCTCGTCGGAGGGCACCACCCGGGTCGCCGCCTGCTGCTCGTGCAGGTAGGCGAGCAGGTTCTCGGCCGCGCGCCGGTCGAGGTCGAAGTCCGTCGCAAGCGTCTTCGCATCGGTGCTCACCGCCTCGCGGGCGAAGGCGCCGATCGCCCGGCCGAGCTCGGGCGGGCGGCCGACCCCGTCGCCGCGCCAGAACGGAACCGCGCCGGGGGCGCCCGGCGCCGGGGTGACGATCACCCGGTCGCGGGTGATGTCCTCGATCCGCCAGGTCGTCGCCCCGAGCAGGAAGGTCTGGCCGGGCCTCGCCTCGTAGACCATCTCCTCGTCGAGCTCTCCGACCCGGCGGCCGTCGGGAAGGTGGACGCCGTAGAGCCCGCGGTCGGGGATCGTGCCGGCGTTGGTGACCGCGAGCTGGCGTGCGCCCTTGCGGCCGCGGATCGTGCCCTCGGTGCGATCCCAGACCAGCCGCGGGCGAAGCTCGGCGAAGCGCTCGGAGGGATAGCGGCCGTCGAGCATGTCGAGCACGTTCTCGAGCTGCTCGCGGGAGAGCTCCTTGAACGGCTCTGCCGCGGTCACCACGCGCTCCGCGTCGTCGAGACGCCACTCGGTGTCGGCGACCATCGAGACGAGGTGCTGCGCGAGCACGTCGAGCGGGTTGCGCGGGATCACCGTCTCCTCGATCTCGCCGTCGCGCATCCGCCGCGCGACCACGGCGCACTCGAGCAGGTCGGCGCGGAACTTGGGGAAGATGCGCCCCTTCGAGGTCTCGCCGAGCTGGTGGCCGGCGCGGCCCACCCGCTGCAGGCCGCGCGATACCGACTTCGGCGACTCGACCTGGATCACCAGGTCGACCGCGCCCATGTCGATCCCCAGCTCGAGCGATGAGGTGGCGACTAGGCACGGAAGCTTGCCGGACTTGAGCAGTTCCTCGACCACGAGGCGCTCCTCGTGGGCAAGCGAGCCGTGGTGGGCGCGGGCGATCTCGACGAAGGCGTCGTTCGTCGTTCGTCGTTCGTCGTTCGAGCCAGTGGTGCCGGCGTGCTCGGTCGCGGGAAGCTCTTCCTCGGGCCGTTCGTTGGCGAGCTCGTTGAGGCGTTTGGCCAGGCGTTCGGCGCCGCGGCGGTTGTTGACGAAGATGATCGTCGAGGTGTGCTCTTGGACCAGGCGCAGGAGCTCCGGGTAGATCGCCGGCCAGATCGAGCGCTGGGTGGGGGCCAGATCGAGCGCTGGGTCGAGCCCCGCGTCCCCCCCGTCGCGGCGCTTCTCGACCGACGCGTCGGGCTCGGTCATGTCTTCCACCGGGACGACGATCTCCAGGTCGAGCTCCTTGCGGCGCCCGGCGTCGACGATCTCGCACTCGCGCCGCGGGCCGACCAGGAACTCGCCGACTCGTTCGAGCGGTCGCTGGGTCGCCGAGAGCCCGATCCGCTGCGGATCCTCGCCTCCCTCGGAGGTGACGAGCTGCGAGAGGCGCTCGAGCGTGAGCGCAAGGTGGGCGCCGCGCTTGGACTGCGCGACGGCGTGGATCTCGTCGACGATCACCGCCTCGACCCCGGTGAGGATCTCGCGCGCCTGCGAGGTGATGATCAGGTAGAGCGACTCCGGTGTGGTGATCAGGATGTCGGGCGGCCGGCGGCGCATCGCCTGGCGCTCGCGCTGGGGGGTGTCGCCGGTGCGCAGGCCCACGGAGACATCCGCCCCGATTCCCTTCAGCGGCGCCCGCAGGTTGCGCTCGATGTCGTAGGAGAGCGCCTTCAGCGGGGAGACGTAGACGATCTTCACCCCGGCGCCGAGCTGCTCGGCCTCTTGCGAGAGCTTGTCGATGCCCCACAGAAACGCGGCCAGGGTCTTGCCCGAGCCCGTGGGCGCGCAGATCAGCGTGTTGGCGTCCGAGGCGATCACCGGCCAGCCCTGGGCCTGGGCAGGCGTCGGCGCCTCGAAGGAGGCCTCGAACCAGCGCCTGGTGCGCTCGCTGAAGCCGCCCAGCGGGTCTGTCTTCGCAGTCGCTTTCGAGGCCATGCCCAACCGACCGATTCTACGCACCCTCCCCGGCGGGCCGGATAGCCTGCGGCGCGTGGCGGAGATCGACTGGGAGCGGCGGCTGCGCGAGGGGATCGAGGCCTACAACCGCGGCGATTGGGAAGCGGTGCTCACCGATGCCAGCGACGACATCGAGCTCCAGCGCGCCGACATCTCGCCCGAGGCGCGAGACATCGTTCGCGGCCGCGAGCGAGTGCTCGAGTACTTCCGCCCCGAGGTCTTCGAGGACCAGCGCATCGACCTTCGCGAGATCGAGATCGGCGACGGCGCCGTCTACATGAGCATGCGGTTCAGCGCACGCGGCGCGGGCAGCGGAATCCCGGTCGAGATCGATTCGTACGCCGTCTACCGGATCGCCGACGACCTCCTCACCCGTCTGGAGATCTACGCCGACGAGCCCGAGGCCCGCGCCGCGGCCGGGCTGACCTCACCCCCGTGAACCAACCGGGTCTGCATCCGCCTGGCGGACGCGAATCCGGTCAGTTCGCCACTCCTCCTCGCTAGCCCAGCGCGCGGCCGTACTGGCGCTCGTAGTAGGCGCGGTAGTCGCCCGAGCGGATCTCCGACCACCAGGCCTCGTTCGCGCGGTACCAGTCGACCGTCCGAGCGAGGCCGTCGTCGAAGTCGACGGACGGCTCCCAGCCGAGCTCGCGGGTGCGCTCGGATGACAATGAGTAGCGTCGGTCGTGGCCGAGGCGGTCCTCGACCAGCTCGATCAGCGACTCGTCGCGGTCGGTGAGCGCGAGGATTCGCTTGACCACGTCGAGGTTGGCGAGCTCGTCCGGGCCGCCGACGTTGTAGACCTCGCCCGGCTTGCCGCGGGCGAGCACCAGGTCGATCGCGGCGGCGAAGTCCTCGACCCAGAGCCAGTTGCGGACCTGGAGCCCATCGCCGTAGACGGGCAGCGGGTCACCCGCGAGCGCGTTGAGGATGCAGAGCGGGATCAGCTTCTCTGGGTACTGGCGCGGCCCGTAGTTGTTCGAGGCGCGCACCGTGAGCGCCTCGGCGCCGTAGGTGTGCTGGAACGCGCCGACGAGCAGATCGCCGGCGGCCTTCGAGGCCGAGTACGGCGACGAGGGAGCGAGCGGCGAGTCCTCGGTGAACGAGCCCTCGGCGATCGAGCCGTAGACCTCGTCGGTCGAGACCTGGAGATGGCGGATGCCGGCGTCGCGCGCGGCCTCGAGCAGGACGAAGGTGCCGAAGACGTCGGTCTGGAGGAACTCGCCCGGCGACTCGATCGAGCGGTCGACGTGCGACTCGGCGGCGAAGTTGACCACGGCCTCGCAGCCGTCGAGCGCGGCCCGCGCCGCCTCGCGATCGGCGATGTCACCGACGACCAGCTCACAGCGCTCCGGGTCGGGCCCATCGAGGTTCTCGCGCCGCCCGGCATAGGTGAGCTTGTCGAGCACGCGCACCGCATCCTCCGGGTAGTGCTCGAGCCGGTGACGGACGTAGGCCGAGCCGATGAAGCCGGCTCCGCCGGTGACCAGGATCACGGCCGCCGAACCTCCTCGGCCGCGGTCGACCCACCGAAGCGCCCGGTGGAGCCCCTCCCGGCACGCGCCGCCAGGTACTCGGTGAGCCCCTGGCGCCAGCCCGGCAGCTCGATCGGGTCCGGGCGCTCGCTGGCGAGAACCGAGTACGCCGGTCGCGGCGCCGGTCGCGCGAGCATCTCCGTGGTTGCGGCCATCACCCGGGTCTCGAGCCCGGACTGATCGAAGATCTCCTGGGCAAACTCGTACCAGGAGCACGAGCCGGCGGCGGCGAGGTGGTGGATGCCGTGGTCCTCGGACTCGGCGAGCAGGGCGAGCGCCGGAGCGAGGTGGGCGGTGTAGGTCGGACACCCGACCTGGTCGGAGACGACCAGCACCTCCGGGCCCTCGCCGGCGAGCCGCAGCATCGTCTCGACGAAGTTCGGGCCATGGAGCCCGAACAGCCACGAGGAGCGCACGATCAGGTGACGCGGGTTGGCGATCGCCACCGCGGTCTCGCCCGCCTGCTTCGAGCGTCCGTAGGCGGAGAGAGCCGCGGGCAGGTCGGACTCGACGTAGGGCCGCTTGCTGCGGCCGTCGAAGACGTAGTCGCTCGAGACGTGGACGACCGTCGCACCGCGCTCGGCGCTGGCCGCGGCGACGATGCCGGCGCCGGTGTCGTTCACCCGCATCGCCCCGCGTTCGTCGGCCTCGGCGCCGTCGACGTCAGTCCAGGCGGCGCAGTTGATCACGGCATCCGGGCGGCAGCGGGCGAGCGCCTCGTCGACGGCGAGGCCGTCGGTGATCTCCAGGTCGGCGTGGGTGAGCGCGATCACGTCGTGATCGCGGCCGAGGCAGGACGCGACCACGTCGCGCCCGAGCATCCCGCCGGCCCCTGTGACCAGCACCTTCAAGGGATGTGGATCTCCGAGTTGTCGCCGACGATCATCCGCATCGTCTTCGGCATCTCCTCGCCGCGCGCGAGCCTTACGTTGCGCCCCAGCAGGCTCGCCTCCATGCGGGTGCCGAGATCCGAGATGCGCGCCCCGGCGAGCAGGATCGAATGCTCGATCTCCGAGCCGCTGATCTCGCAGTCGCGGTCGATCGAGGTGTAGGGGCCAACGTAGGAGTCCATGATCCGGCTCCCGGCCCCGACGATCGCCGGCCCGCGCACCAGCGAGCGCTCGAGCCGCGCCCCGGGCTCGATCACGACCCGTCCCTCGACCCGTGAGTCGACCAGCTCGCCTTCCATCCGGCGGTCGATGTCCTCGAGCACCAATCGGTTCGCCTCCAGCATGTCGGCGAGCTGGCCCGTGTCCTTCCACCAGCCGCTCACGGTGTGGCTCTCGACCCTGCTTCCGGAGTCGATCAGGCCCTGGATCGCGTCGGTGATCTCGAGCTCGTCGCGCCACGAGGGCTCGATCGCACGCGCGGCGCCGTAGATCGCGGGCGTGAACATGTAGACGCCCACCAGAGCCATGTCGCTCGGCGGTTGCTGCGGCTTCTCGACCAGGCGCACCACCCGACCCCCGTCGAGCTCGGCGACGCCGTAGTGCCAGGGGTCGGGAACCTTGGTGAGCAGGATGAGCGCCTCGGGCTCGTGCTCGCGAAACGCGCCGACCAGCTCGGTGATCCCGTCGCGAAGCAGGTTGTCGCCCAGGTACATCACGAACGGCGAGGTCCCGAGGAAGCCCTCCGCGGTCAGCACCGCGTGGGCGAGACCGAGCGGACGCTCCTGGGGGATGTAGGTGATCTTGGCCCCGAACCGCGACCCGTCGCCGGCGGCGTCGCGGATCTCGTCGCCGGTCTCGGGAGCGATCACGATCCCGATCTCGCTGATCCCTGCCTCGACCAGCGCCTCGATGCCGTAGAAGAGCACCGGCTTGTTGGCGACGGGGACGAGCTGCTTCGCCGAGGTGTGGGTGATCGGGCGCAGTCGCGTGCCCGCGCCCCCAGAGAGGATCAGCCCCTTGAGAGTCTCCATGGGCCGCGCAAGGCTAGCGCCGGGACCCTCGCCGCCCCGGCGCGCCTTCAGTAGGTGCCGCCGAGCTTGCGGTGGTCCCAGGTGGCGGTTCGGATCGGCCGAAAGCGAACCGCGACCCGCTTCGCCGCCTGCGCCTGCATCGCGACCGCCGCGTCGCCCTCGATCGAGTCGATCCCCTCCGTGTAGCGCAGGGTGAGCTCCTTGCCGAACTCGAGCACACTCTCCGGATCGCGCACGAGCTCGGCCTCGGCCTCGATCTGGACCCCGCGTAGCTCCGTGTACTCGAACCCAGTCTCGACCAACAGGGTTGCCCGGGGATCGCGTTCGAGGTTGCAGATCTTCTGCGCCTTCGCGTAGCTCCAGGTCCAGATCTCGCCGTCGCGCAGGACGTACCACATCGGCATCGAGTGCGGCCACCCGCGCGGGCCGAGCGTCGAGACGACGACCACGCGCTCGCTCTCGAGCAGCTCGCGCTGCTCCGCGGGGCTGAGCTTGATCTGATCGCGCCGGCTCGGCATCGCCCTATCCGGAACGCTCCGGCGTCAGCTCCAGGACGCGCCAGGGGCCTTCGCCCGCCATCCGCTGCGTCTCGCCGGCCAGCCAGCGTGGTTGGAGATCGTCGTAGTGGCCGCTCGCGGGGTGGCCGGACTGGCCGGCGAACTGCTGCCAGCGCGAGCGCTCCGGCTCGCGCGGATCGGCGAGCATGCGCCAGGCCGGCGCCCAGATCGCGCGATAGGGAGCGTGCGGGTCCCAGCCAACCTGGGTCACGGTCTCCTGAGCGCCGCCGACCTCGAGCGTGCGATTGAAGATCAACGCCAGCAGCGGGTTCGCCGCGCCGAGCGCGTGCTCGAACTCGAGCGCGTGCACGCGGCCCCAGCGCCATGCGGCCGGGTTGGGTCCGAAACGCTCCGACAGGTCGTCGAGCGCCCCCCGCAGCGCATCGAGAACGAGCTCGTCCCACGGTCGTCCGACCAACTCGTCGTCGCCCTCCGCCCACAGCGCGAGCAGGTGCGACTGCCAGCGCCACGGCGAGGCGACGTGGGTGCTGAAGCCGTTGTCGGCGCGGTCGAGCCAACGCTCGGCCAGATCCCTGTCACGGATCACTTCGCGGGCGAAGAGCCGGCCCAGCCGGAGGGTGAACGCTTGGTAGATCGAGGCACCGATCGAGTCCGGGTCCATGCGCCCGTCCCAGCTGCGCAGGCGCTCGATCGCCGCGATCTCGCGCTGGTGCAGCGGGACGTCGCCGGGCTGCTCGCCCAGCCGGGCCAGCCGGTGCGCGGTCTCCAATCCCGGGATCGAGAGCAGGTCGAGCTGCAGCTCGCCGAACCCGGCGAGGTCGTGGTCGTCGCGCGGCCGCAGCAGGTCCTCGATCCGCCGCGCCCGGTAGCCGTCGAGGTAGTCGCTGGTGATGTGATGCGGATAGTCGTTCGGCACGATCCGGTTGTTGGCGGTGACCAGGTATCCGCTGTCGGGGTCGGTGAGCTCGGGAAGCTCGTCGTAGGGCACCCAGCCGTCCCATTCGTGGTCAGCCGTCCAGCCCGGCTTTGGCAGGTCGGGGCAGTCGCCGCGGCGCAGCGGGAGGCGGCCGATCAGCTTGTAGCCGATCGACCCGTGGCGGTCGGCCCAGATGAGATTGGAGACCGGCGCGTTGTGGGGCTCGAGCGACGCGATCAGCTCGGGCCCGTTGGTCACCCCGAGCCCGCCCAGGCTGGCGCCGGTCACCGTCGGCAGCGTAAGCGCCGACCAGCTCAGCGCCAGCGGCTCGGCGGGGTCGGCGCGCAGCGCCTCGTTGACGATCGGGCCGTGATGGGTGGAGCGAACCAGAAGCCGCTCGGGCGCTGCGCGGCCGCGAACCGCGATCTCCTCCTCGGTCAGCTCCAGCGGGCGCCGCTCGCCCTCGAACTCATAGGTGTCGGCGTCGATTCGCTCGACGTAAAGGTCCATCACGTCGGCGAGCACGTTGGTGATCGACCAGGCGACGTCGTTGTTCTGGCCGAAGACGATCCCGAGCCGGCCCGGGAACGAGGCGCCGCGGCAGAACCGCTCGCCGAGGTAGACGCCGAGCTGGTAGGTGATCCCAGGCATGCTCGGCGGCAGGTGGGGGTCGCCGGCCGTCAACGGACCGCCGGTCGCCGAGCGCGAGCCCGCGACCGCCCAGTTGTTCGAGCCGGTTGCCTCGGCGGCGAATCCGAGCGTCTCGCGCAGGCTCGCGATCTGCTCGGCGAGCGCGGCGCCGTCGCCACGCCAGGGCTCGCCGGGCGCGAGCACGACCGGGTTGCCGGCCGGATACCCGGGGTCGAGCCGGGCGGCCAGCTCGGGGCCGATCTCGCGGGTCATGTCGGCGCGCAGCAGCTCGCGCTCCCAGTTGGTCGAGAGGCCGAGGCTGAGCAGCTTCGTGATCGTCAGCGTGTCCGCCGGGCGCCAAGGCTCGAAGTCGAGGCGCAGTAGCTGCAGCTCGATCGGGGGCGCCGCGGCCGTCGCGGCGGCCGCGTTGACGCCGGCCGAGTATGCCTCGAGCGCGGCCTCGATCTCCGGCGCGAGCGCCGCCTCCTCGCGCAGCGCCACCCGGCGCAGCCCCAGTGTGCGCACGAAGCGGTCGAGGGCCAGCCCCTCGGGGCCGGCCATCTCGGCAACGGTGCCGCAGGCGAAGCGCCGGTAGAGGTCGAGCTGCCAGAGGCGGTCCTGGCCGTGGCAGAACCCCTGCCCGAACCAGAGGTCGTGCATGGAGCGGGCGCGGATGTGAGGCACCCCCCAGCGATCGCGCCGCACCTCGACCCTGTCCTCGAGCCCCGCGAGCTCGACCCGCCCGCTCGCGCGCGGAAGCGGGCGACGGAAGAGCTGGTACCAGAGGCCGGCCCCCGCGGCCGCGAGGGCCGCAAGCCCGGCGCCGGAGAGGAATTTCGGCGACGGTCCACCGAACACGCGGAAACTCTAGTGGGGGGTGGGGGCGCCGGTCGGCGCCGATCAGTCGACGAGCTCGGCGATCGCCACCGCGCCCTCCGCCTCGAGCTTCTCCAGGTGTGCCTGCATCACCACCGCCGCCGCCGGGCGGAGCTCGGGCGGGACGTCGTCCCAGGCGCGATCGAGCAGCCGTTCGCGGGAGCGCTCTCCCTCGGCGAGCGCCGCGATCAGCTTGCGCTCGCGGTCGAGCCGGTGCTCGAGGTACTCGCTGACCCGCTCAAAGGGATCGGTGATGAAGGGGCCGTGGCCAGGACAGAGCAGCTCGAGCTCGAGCTGCTGCAGGAGTCGCAACGAGTCCAGGTAGGCGGCGAGCGAGCCGCCATCGGGTGGGACGAAGCTCGAGCCGCGGCCGAGGACCAGGTCCCCGCAGAACCCGACCCCGTCGCGGACGAGGCAGACGTGGTCGATCGCGTGGCCCGGGGTGGGCACGACGTCGAAGGCGCCGACGCGCTCGTGGCGGGCTCGCTGCGAGCCCTCCTCATCCGCGCCGGCCCCACTGGTCACAGAGGACTCGTCGCCGCCGCCGACCTGGCCCCAGAGCAGCGGGGCGCCGAGCAGCGGGCAGGCGGCCGAGTGATCTATGTGCGAGTGGGTGAGCAGCACCCCGGCCACCCCGCCCCGCCGGGTGGCCGCGCGAAGGACCGCGTCGACGTGGCCGCCGTCGGCAGGGCCGGGATCGATCACGTAGACGCCGCTCGCGGGCGCGCCGACGACATACGTGTTGGTGCCCTCGAGGGTCATCGGCCCCGGATTGGGGGCGACGATCCGCTCGATCTCCGGATGCCCGGGAGGCGAGTCTGTCAATGAAGGCTCCGCGCCCAGACGGTCGTCTACCCCCCTACCCGGTTGCGAGGCCCCTACCGCTTGCCCCCGAGCGCCGCGACCACCGCGTCGCGGGATTCAGCGGGCTCGAGGACGACGAGATCGCCGACCCCCTTGAGCACTTCGCGCACGAGCCAGTCGGTGGATCCGTAAGGGACCTCGACCACGACCGCGCCGTCGGCGAGCTCCTCGACCACGGTTCGCTCCTCGCGCAGCCACCGGGCCCGCTCCGGTGAGACCCAGACCCGGGCGACCCCGGCGGTCGTGACCTCGCCGCGGGCGAGCCACTCCTGGCTCGCCAGTCGCTCCGAGAGCCCCTCGCGGGGCTCGAACCCTCGCCTGGTGATGGTCGCCTCCTTCATCCGGTCGAGGCGGAAGTGGCGGGTGTCCTCGCGGGCGAGGTCGAAGCAGCCCAGGTACCACCCCTCCGGGCCGTTTACGAGCTGGTAGGGCTCGACCTCGCGCTTGGTGAACTCGTCCTCGTTCTCCTTGTAGTACTTGAGCTCGAGCACCCGGCGGCGCTGGATCGCGTCGTTGACGGTCGCCACCACCTCCGAGTCGTCACGGCCGGGGGCGATCTCGAGCCCCTCCTCGGAGGGGTCGTGTCCGAGCGCGGCGACGATCTTGCGCCGCGCGGTGCGGAGCCCCGATTGCGGCAGATGGTCGCCGAACAGGTCGATCGCGGCGACCAACGCCTTCGCCTCGAGCGGTAGCAGCCGCGCCGGCCGGGCGAAGTTGTCGCCGTAGGTGTCGGGGTCGACCTCGATCCGCTCGCCGGCGATCTCCGCGTACAGCACGTAGGTGCCGCCGCCGAAGTTGACCACGTTGAGGACGTCGAGGTCCTCGCGCAGCTCGTCGAGCGAGATGTTGAGCTCCCCGAGCACCTGCTCGGTGGCGAGGCTGCCCTCGCCCTCGCGGGCGGCCCCGATCAGCAGCCCGGCGAGAGTGACGAGGCGGGCGAAGCGCTCGGGCCGGATCACCGACTCGGCGCGTCCGTTCGAGCTCCGCGGGCGTCCGTTGCCCTCGACCAGCGGTCGCCGGACGGTGTTCGCCGCCTCGAACTCCGCCGTGTGGCGCTCGCGCAGGAGCTCGAGCCGGCGCGCGGCCTCTTCCGCGAGCTCGGGCGGCTCGAGCAGGCGGGCGTTCTCGCGCCAGCCGAGCACCCACGAGATCAGCTGCCGGGCGGAGGCGTACTCGGTCTCGTACACGAGCCCGCGGCCGCGCACCCCGTCGCCCTTGGCGGGCTTGCGAAACTCGCCGTAGGAGTCGAAGTCGCGCTCCACCAGCCAGGCGATCCGCTCGCGCAGGAAGATCGTCGCGCGGCCGTCGAGGTCGCCCATCTGCCAGTCGGCGCGCCGGCCGTAGTCGCGGCGGTCGAAGTCCTCGGGCGGATGGAAGTCGTGCTCGGCCTTGGTCGCGTAGGAGACCTTGGCGCGGATCCGCGAGAGGCGAAAGACCCGCACGCCATCGCGCTCGTGGGAGTAGCCGATCAAATAGAACTGGCCGTTGCGGAAGACCAGGTGGTAGGGATCGACCTTGCGGTCGGAGACCGCGTCCCGCTCCATCGTGTAGTAGCTGAACTCGATCGTCTTGCGGCGCGAGATCGCGGTCTCGATCTTCGCCAGGCGCTGGGAGAGCTCGCGCCCGCCGCCGGCGCTCGACAGCTTCACGTCGATCGGCGCGTCCTCGTCGGCGAGCGGCGATGGGCGCCCCCAGGAGACCTGCTGGAGCGCGAGCCGCAACGGCTCGGCGTAGGCGAACTCCCCGTCGAGCAGGCCGAGCGCGGTGCGCAGCGCGGCGAGCTCCGAGTCGGAGAACTCGATCGCCGGCAGGTAGTAGTTCTCCGGCGGCAGCGCGTAGAGCTCTGCCTCGAAGAATCCCTCGGCGGGCTTCTCGACCTGCAGCGAGATCCCGAGGCTCTCGAGCTCGGCGCGGTCGGCGTAGAAGCGGCGCGCGAAGGCGTCCTCGTTCATCGAGCTGTAGCCCTCGACCTCCCGCTTGATCTCCAGCGCCGAGACGGGGCGCCGGTTGGCCATCAGGAACGAGATCAGCGAGAGCTGGCGGATCAGCTTCTCGGTGTCCTTGGCCATCTCGCTGAGGATATTGGCGATTGGCCCTCGCCCAACCTGGTCCAGCCTCGCAAACTGCGAGATTCGCGGCGGTCGGTGCGCCTTCGGATACAGTCTCTCTCGCCTTCGGGGGGTCGATTTGCTGGGCGCCGCCACGTTCATCAACCCGCTGCTCAAGGTCGTGACCACGGTGGCGATCCTCGCCGCGGTCTACTACTTCGCGATCCGCAGGTGCATCGACGACGCAGCGACGGTCGCGCAGATGCAAGCCTGCATCCGGTGACCGACGAGGTCTCCCGCCTCTACTCGCTGCCTCTGGACGAGTTCACCGCCGAGCGCGACGCGGTCGCGCGCCGGCTGCGCAAGGACGGCGACCGCGAGGCCGCCGACGGGATCAAGAAGCTGCGCAAGCCCAACCGGCCGGCCTGGGCGATCAACCAGGCTGTGCGCGCCGACCCCGCCGCGGCCAAGCGGCTGGTGAGGGCGGGGGAGCGCCTCGATGAAGCCCAGCGGGCGGCGCTCAGCGGCAAGGGGGCGACGAAGCTGCGCAAGGCGATGGCCGACCAGCAGGAGGCGGTGGAGCAGGTGGCCGAGGTGGCGGGTCGGAGCCTCGAGTCGAAGGAGCGCAGCGCGGCGATCCTCGACCGGGTCCGCGAGACGCTGCGCGCGGTCGCCACCGACGAGGAGCTGCGCGCCGAGTTCGCCGACGGCCGGCTGACCCGCGACCGCGAGGCGGTGGGATTCGGAGGCTCGCAGCCGGCAACCACTCCCGCGCGAGCGGCGAAGCGCCGGGAGCCGGGTCCCGACGCCGACGCCACCGCCCGGTCCCGCGAAGCCCAGCGGAATGTGAAGCGCGCCGAGCGCGCCTTGAAGACGGCGGCGCGCCGGGTGGAGGCAACCGAGGGACGACTCGATCGAGCGCGCCAGGCGTTCGACCAGGCTCAGGCGGCCCACGAGGAGGCCGAGCACGAACGAAGCGAGCGCGAAACGGAGCTCGACGACGCGCGCGCGGTGCTCAGCGAGCTGAGCGACTCGTAATGGCTCGTCCGTTGCGCGACGGCGGCACGTTCCGCGACCAGCACGGGGACGCCGACATCGGGTTGGGGACA
>JBOGZD010000003.1:0-57326 GCA_050697155.1 Solirubrobacterales bacterium
ACCAGGATCGGCGGTAGAGCGATGAGGACCGCGCTCATTGCTCGCTGCCGCCAGCGGCCTGATGCGCGGCTCCTTCCGATCACCGCGCGAGCTTATTGGCCGGTGTGTGCCGGTGAGCCGCTCTAGTTACCAGACACTTAGCCCGGCAGCGAGTACCTGAACACTCGCAGCCCGCCGACCGGGCCGAGCACGACCTGGTGCCAGCGCTTCACGTGCTGCATCGGGTACAGCAGCGGCTTGGCCGAGCCGACGAGGTTTACGTAGAGCGTCACGGGCTGGCCGGTGGCCGGATCGACCGCGTCCTGGTTGATCCGGATCGCGCCTGCCTTCTCGACCGTGCACGGGGTGCGGAAGCCGCTTGCGCCCTGGGTGCAGTTGAAGCCGTTGGCCTCCGTGACGGCGCCACGGAACTGGCCGACGTGCTTGGCGAGCTCGCTCGGCACCCCCGCCGTCGGGCTGTCGCTGAGGAGCACCCGCGTGGCGATGAAGGTGTTGTAGGGAATCGGGTCGATCGTCGCCAGGTAGCTGCCGTCGACCGCGATCACCTCTCCTTTGCGCAGCCCCGGGACCGGAATCGAGTGCACGACCCGGCGCTTTGCCTTGCCCTGTTCGGCGAGCGGCAGCGAGGTGTTGACGAGATCGCCGCTGAGATGCTCGCTGGCCCCGGGGACCCCGGCGGGGGTGTGGACGAGGTTGAGGCGGCCCTTGTCCTGCGCGACGCTGGCGTCGGGTCGGTCGGCGCCGAGCACGACCCGGTTGCCGCGCTTTGCCTTGCGGTGCCAGGCGCCGACGAGCATGTTGAGGTAGCACTGATTCGAATCGGCGCAGGGTAGGGTCGCCGGGTCTCCCATCGTCGCCTGGAGGTTCGGGAAGGCGATCGTGCAGTGGTGGTTGCGCTGGGGCCGGCGCTGGGTGCATTTGACCTGCCGCTCGCCGGAGAGCGGGAGCGCCGGCGCGGAGGCCGACTCCGAGCCGGCGAGCACGATTCGCGCGGTCACGAAGGGGTTGATCTCATAGCGGCGCCCGAGGCAGCGGGTGCCGCGGGCGACGCACGTGGTCGAGACCTGGACCTCGCCGCTGACCCGGATCGAGTCGCCGGCGCGCAGGCGCGGCAGCTTGTCGGGTCCGAGCGACATCGCCACCCGCTCCTTCTCGTACCGGTTGATCGAGATCGGGACGGCTCGCTTGAGCTCCGAGTTGTTGCCGGTCGTCTTCAGCTGCGTCGCGGGCTCCTTCGGCACCGTCCCGCGCTGCGCGCCGCCGGCGGTCGCCGGGAGCGCAACCGCGGCCAGCGCCGCGAGCGCGCCGCAGGCACGGAGAGTCTTGCCGCCCTTCCCCATCTTCCGACCTCAACACATCCGCGCCGGCAAAGGCGCGGTCGGAAGCGGCCGCTGAAAGACGACGTGCACAACCGCGATACTGGTCGAGGTGACCCGCCGCAGCCGTATCCGGCGCCCAGCTCGCCGTTGACCGTCTCCGAGACGCGCCACCGCGAGCTCGGGCTCACCGACGCCGAGTACGAGCGGATCGTCGAGCTGGTCGGTAGCGAGCCGAACGAGGTCGAGCTGGCGATGTTCTCCCTGCTGTGGTCCGAGCACTGTGCCTACAAGCACTCGCGCAAGCTCCTGCGCCGGCTGCCGACCGAGGGCGCCCGGGTGCTGATGGGCCCCGGCGAGAACGCCGGCGCGGTCGAGGTGGGTGACGGCTGGGCGGTGGCGTTCAAGGTCGAGTCTCACAACCACCCCAGCGCGATCGAGCCGTTCCAGGGCGCCGCGACCGGGGTCGGGGGCATCCTCCGCGACGTCTTCGCCCTCGGCGCGCGGCCGATCGCGGTGCTCGACTCCTTGCGCTTCGGCGAGCTCGAGTCGGAGCGCTCGCGATACCTGTTCGACCGCGTGGTCGCCGGGCTCGGCCACTACGGCAACTCGATCGGGGTGCCGACGGTTGGCGGCGAGGTCTACTTCGAGCCCCCCTACGAGCAGAACTGCCTCGTCAACGCGATGTGCGTGGGGCTCGCCCGGGCCGACGGGATGGTCCGCTCGGCCGCCGCGGGCCCCGGCAACCACGTCGTCCTGCTCGGCGCCTCGACCGGACGCGACGGGATCGGCGGCGCCTCGGTGCTCGCCTCGGCCGAACTGGCGGAGGGCGACGAGAAGCGCCCGTCGGTGCAGATCGGCGACCCGTTCGAGGAGTCGAAGCTGCTCGAGTGCTGCCTGGAGCTGCTCGACCGCGGGTTGCTGGTCGCGCTACAGGACCTGGGGGCCGCGGGGCTGACGTCTTCCTCGGGCGAGATGGCGGCCAAGGGTGGGGTCGGGATCGACATCGACGTCGCCCGGGTGCCGCTGCGCGAGCCCGACATGGAGCCGTTCGAGGTCATGATCTCGGAGTCGCAGGAGCGGATGCTGGCGGTGGTGGCGACCCGCGACCTGGAGGCGGTCCTCGGCGTCTGCGAGCGCTGGGAGACCGGGGCGGCGGCGATCGGCGAGGTCACCGACACGGGTCGGATCAGGGTGCTGCGCGACGGCGAGACGGTCGGCGACGTCCCGGTCGAGGCGCTGGTCGACGGCTGTCCGCTGTACGACCTCGAGCCCGCCCAGCCCGAGGGATGGATGTATGCAAACCGGCGCACGCTCGAGGCCACGGAGCCTGCTGAGATCCTCCGTGGTCTGCTGGGCTCGCCGAGCATCGCCAGCAAGCGGTGGGCATTCGAGCAGTACGACTCGATCGTGCTCACCCACACCGTGCGCCGCCCCGAGACCGCCGACGCCGCGGTGCTCCACCTGCACGAGGCCGGGGCGACGATCGGGGTGGCGATCGACGGCAACGGCCGCCGGGTCGCCTGCGACCCCTACGCGGGCACGGTGGAGGCGGTGCTCGAGTGCGCCCAGAACCTCGCCTGCGTCGGCGCCGAGCCGCTCGGGCTCACCAACTGCCTCAACTTCGGCAACCCCGAGAAGCCGCACGTCGCCTGGCAGCTCGATCGATCGACCCAGGGGCTTGCGGACGTGTGCGATGCACTCGGCGTTCCCGTCGTCGGCGGCAACGTCTCGCTCTACAACGAGACCGACGACGGGCCGATCTACCCGACCCCGGTCATCGGCCTGGTCGGGGAGCTGCCCGATCCGGAGCGGGCCGGCGGGATCTCGCTCCGCGAGGGCGATGCGATCGCCCTTTGCGGCCCCTTCTCGCCCTCGCTCGCGGGCTCGGAGCTGGCCAAGCTGCGCGGCGAGCTGGGGCGGGGCCTGCCGTCGCTGCCGGTCGACGCCGTGCGGGCGGCGATCGAGTTCGTCCGCGAGGCGGTCCGCGCCGGGCGGGTGCGCGCCGCCCACGACATCAGCGACGGCGGCCTCGCCTGCGCGCTGTCCGAGTGCGCCATCGCCGGCGGCGTGGGGGTGACCGCCGACCTCGACGAGCTGATCGAGCTGCGCGGCTGCGCCGGCGAGACCGCGCTGTTCGGCGAGGGGCCGGGCGGGTTCGTGCTCGCGGGCGAGCCGGCCGCGCTCGAGCTCCTCGCCGCCGAGGCAGCCGCCGCGGCAATCGACCTGATCTTCATCGGCGAGGCCGGTGGCCAGCGGATCGAGCTCGCCGCGGCCGAGGCGGAGATCGAGCTCCCGCTCGCCCACGCCGCGCAGGCCTGGCGGTCCCTGGGCGAGCGGCTCGGCGAGGCCACCCCGGCGTGAGCCGGCCCCATCTGCTGCTGGTCCCATTCGTCACCGAGCTGGAGTGGGAGACGATCCGGCCGGCGCTCGAGGAATGGGCCGATGTCGCCACCTACGACGCACCCGGAGTCGGCGACGAACAGGCCCCCGAGGTCCTCACCGACGGTCCCTCATCGCTTGACCCGGTCGAGCTGCTTCGCACCCACCGCGAAGCGGTGGCCGTCCGCGGCATCGAGGAAGCGGAGCGTCACGGCTGGGAGGAGTTCCTGATCGTCGCCGACAGCTACGGGATTCCCAGCGCCGTGCGGACGGCGGAGCTTGCCGCGGGTCGCGCGACGGCACTGGCGATCGGTCATGCGACGCTTTCGCGCACCGGTGAGGGCGAGCGCCCGACGATGGTCAGGGAGGTGTTCGACGCAATGGGGGCGATGCTTCGCACCGATCGCGAAGCGTTCATCGCAGCCGCGGTCGCGCAGGTGACCCAGGGCGCGGTGGACGCGGAACTCGCCCAGCGGTGGCTCGAGCGGTTCCCGGACGCCGCGACCGTCAATTCGCTCTGGGCCGCCCTCGGTCGCGACCCCGAGCCGGTGGGCGACCGGATCGAGCGACTCGGCCTGCCGCTGCTGCTCAGCGAGCACGCCGGCTGCCTGGTCGAGACCAGGGAGGGCTTCGAAGACATCGTCGCCGCCTTCCCCGACGCCGCCACCGTCTCCTGCCCCGAGGCCTGCGCGGCGAGCCCCGCCTTCGCCGAGGCGCTGCGCGAGTTCGCCGAGCCGAGCTGATCCGTCGCGACACGGAGCGAACCGCGTGCGCGTATTCGCGCCGAGGCAGCCGCCATGCCGCGAGGGGAGAGAGCGAGCCGCCTCTCCCCTCTTATTGGTCATGACGATCCCGATCGAACCGCTCGATGGACATCACCTCGATCGCCTGATCACGGTGTTGCTCAACGCGACGGGCGTGGTCCATCGCCTGATCGGCGACACGGAGCGTCCGGCCGACGCGGACGGCGAGCAGATCATCGACCTCTGCGCCGAGCGCGTGCGCGGGATGCTTCCGCTCCTCGTCGAGCATCACGGCGATGAGGAGCTCGCCGTGGCGGCGCAGGTGCTCGCCACCGCAACCCTCCTGATCGCCGCCGAGCTCGAGCTCGACTGGCCCACAGATTCACATTGAATGTGAATCTGTGCGGCGTCCGCGTGGAGAATCCGTTTCGCTGAGTTCGGCCGGGTCCGCGCACGTTGCTAGCCTTCGTTTGCAGGCGAGCCCTGCCTGCCACGAGAAGCCGATTCCAGGGTTCGATTCCTCTATGACTGAGACCGAGCGGCCGCTCTCCGCCCGCGACGGCCGCACCGATATTGCGATCTTGGACCGCGACGGCCCGAGAGACGAGTGCGGGGTGTTCGGCGTGTTCGCGCCCGGGCACGACGTCGCCCGACTCGCCTACTTCGCGCTGTACGCGCTCCAGCACCGCGGCCAGGAGTCCGCAGGGATCGCGACCTGCGACGAGGGCGGCCACATCACCACCCTCCGCGACACCGGGCTGGTCTCGCAGGTCTTCGACGAACAGAAGTTGCGGGCGCTCGATGGCGACATGGCGATCGGCCACGTGCGCTACTCGACCACCGGCGGCGGGTCGTGGGAGAACTCACAGCCGGTGTGGCGCGACGACGGGCGCGAGGTCGCGCTCGCCCACAACGGCAACCTGACCAACGCGGTGGAGCTGTACGACGAGCTGCGCAAGCGCGGGATCGAGTTTCGCGGCACCTCGGACTCCGAGATCATCGCCGCGCTGCTCTCGGTCGAGGAAGCGCGGCCGATCGAGAACGCGGTCGCCGCGGTGATGCCGCGGCTCGAGGGTGCCTACTCGACGGTGGTGATGACCAAGCGCGCCGTGGTCGCCTTCCGCGACCCGCATGGGGTCCGGCCGCTGTCGCTGGGCAAGCTGGGCGACCGCTACTGCGTCGCCTCGGAGAGCTGCGCCTTCGACATCATCGGCGGCGAGCTGATGCGCGAGGTGCAGCCCGGCGAGCTGGTCGCGCTGACCGAGGACGGAATCGAGACGCGCCAGATCGTCCCCGCCGAGCGCTCCGCGCACTGCGTCTTCGAGCACATCTACTTCTCGCGCCCGGACTCGCGGCTGGAGGGGCGGGTGCTGCAGGAGGTGCGCGGGCGGATGGGCGAGATCCTCGCCCGCGAGGCCCCCGCCGACGCCGACCTGGTGATCTCGGTGCCCGACTCGGGCAACCCGGCAGCCAACGGCTACGCGCGTGCGACCGGGCTGCCGAAGGACGACGGGCTGATCAAGAACCGCTACGTCGCCCGCACCTTCATCCAGCCCGGTCAGGAGCTGCGCAAGCACGGGCTGCGGATGAAGTTCAACCCGCTGCCGGAGATCGTCTCGGGCAAGCGCGTGGTGGTGGTCGACGACTCGATCGTGCGCGGAAACACCACCCGCCAGATCGTCGGCATGCTGCGCGACGCCGGCGCCAGGGAGGTCCACCTGAGGATCTCGGCGCCGCCGATCCGCCATCCCTGCCACTACGGGATCGACATGTCGACCCGCGAGGAGATGATCGCCCACGAGCGCACGGTCGATGAGGTCGCCGGCGAGCTCGGCGCCGACTCGCTCGCCTACCTTTCGCTCGACGGGGTCTACGAGGCGGTGGGCACGCCGCGCGGGGTCCACTGCGATGCCTGCTTCAGCGGCGAGTACCCGCTCGGCGACGGCGGCGAGGGCAACGGCAAGTTCGCGCTCGAGCAGCTTCCCGTAGTTTCGGCGAGCTCCTCCTAGAGCGCCTTTCGGGATGACGGTGCGCCCGGGACGGTCCAGGACCAAGCTGGGCGCCGCCCGCGGAAGCGAAGCCGAGGAGGCGGCCGGCTTCGATCTGGGTGTCCTGGCCTCCGGGACCGGGACCAACCTGCAGGCGATTCTCGACCAGCTCCACGGGCGAAACGGGATCGAGGTCGTCGGGGTCGGCTCGGACAGGCCCGAGGCGATGGCGCTCGCGCGGGCCGAGGCGGCAGGGGTCGAGACCGCGATCTTCGAGCTCGCCGACTTCGCCGGGCGCGAGCAGCGCGACGCGGCGATCGGGGACTGGCTCGAGCGCCTCGACGTCGACCTGGTGGTGCTCGCGGGCTACATGCAGTTGCTCTCGCCGCGGTTCGTGCGCCGGTTCCAGCACCGGATCGTCAACGTCCACCCGGCGCTGCTGCCGTCGTTCCCGGGCTTGGACGCGATCGGGCAGGCGCTCGCGCACGGAGTGCGGGTCACCGGGGTGACGGTGCACTTCGTCGACGAGGGGGTCGACTCGGGGCCAATCATCCTCCAGCGCCCGGTGCCGGTGCCGGCCGACCGCGACCCCGAGGGGCTCGAGGCGGCCCTGCATGCGACCGAGCATGCGCTGCTCCCCGAGGCGATCCGGCTGATCGCCGCCGGCAGGGTGCAGGTCGACGAGCGCAACCCACGCCTGGTGCGAATCGACTGAGTAGCCGCCCGGCACCGTTGTAGGGTGAGTTCGATGGGCATCGAGGCGACGATCACCGAGGCGGAAGGGGGCTCGGCCCCAGGGGGCGAGCCGGTGCGGGTGCGCCGGGCCCTGCTCTCGGTCTCCGACAAGACAGGGATCGTCGAATTCGCCCGCGGACTGCGCGACCTGGGGGTGGAGCTGCTCTCGACCGGCGGGACCGCGGCGGCGATTCGCGACGCCGGGCTCGCGGTCACCGAAGTTGCTCAGTTCACCGGCTCTGCCGAGATCCTCGACGGGCGGGTGAAGACGCTTCACCCACGGCTGCATGCCGCGCTGCTCGCCCGCCGCGACGATCCCGAGCACATGGCGACGCTCGAGGCCGAGGGGATCGAGCCGATCGACCTCGTCTGCGTGAACCTCTACCCGTTCGAGCGCACGGTCGTCCACCCCGGGGTGACCGAGGAGGAGGCGATCGAGAACATCGACGTCGGCGGGCCGACGATGATCCGCGCGGCGGCCAAGAACCACCGCCACGTCGCGGTGATCGTCAAGCCCGAGAGC
This sequence comes from Solirubrobacterales bacterium, assembly GCA_050697155.1. Taxonomy (GTDB): domain Bacteria; phylum Actinomycetota; class Thermoleophilia; order Solirubrobacterales; family 70-9; genus JBOGZD01. Next base: position 7,688 of record JBOGZD010000003.1, read on the forward strand.
TACGACGCGGTGCTCGCCGAGCTCGAGGAGTCCGGCGGCGCACTCTCGGCCGAGACCCGGCACTGGCTCGCCAACGAAGCGTTCGCCCACACCGGCGCCTACGACGCGGGAATCAGCCGCTGGTTCGGACTTCGCTACGAGGCCTATCCCAGCCACTGGCTGATGCCGCACGAGAAGTTCCTCGACCTCGCCTACGGCGAGAACCCCCACCAGAAGGCCGGGCTTTACATCGAGTCCGGGACGCGGTCGCACGTGCTCTCGCGGGTCGCCAAGCAGCACGGCCGCGCGCTGTCGTTCAACAACGTGCTCGACCTCGACGCCGCCCGGCGCCTGCTCGACGAGTTCGACCGCCCGGCGTGCGTGATCGTCAAGCACAACAACCCCTGCGGCGTCGCGATCGCCGACGACGTCGGCGCGGCCTATGACAGGGCATTCGCCTGCGACCCACTGTCGGCGTTCGGCGGCGTGATCGTGCTCAACCGCCCGGTCGACCTGGCGCTCGCCGAGCGCCTGCACGAGCAGTTCATCGAGGTGCTGCTGGCGCCCGGGTTCGACGACGACGCACTCGAGGTGCTGACCCGGAAGGAGGCGGTGCGGATCCTCGAGGCCAGCGAGCAGCGCGACTACGAGCCGCGCGAGCGCGACGTCAAGCGGGTGCGCGGCGGCCTGCTGGTCCAGGACCCCGACCGAATCGAGGAGACGCGCGAGACGATGGCGGTGGCGACGAAGGCACAGCCGAGCGAGCAACAGTGGGAGGACCTGCTGTTCGCGTGGCGGGTGTGCAAGCACGTGCGCTCGAATGCGATCGTGTTCGCCAAGGAGGGGGCGACGATCGGGATCGGCGCCGGGCAGATGAGCCGGGTGGACTCGGTCCGGATCGCGATCGAGAAGGCGCGCGATGCGCGGGGCGACGAGGCCGAGGGGCTGCTCGCCGGCTCGGCGGTGGCCTCCGACGCGTTCTTCCCCTTCCCCGACGGGCCGGAGGCGGCGATGGCCGCCGGGGCGACGGCGTTCATCCAGCCCGGCGGGTCGAAGCGCGACGGCGAGGTGGTCGCGGCGTGCGACGAGGCGGGGGCGGCGATGGTGATGACCGGACGCCGCCACTTTCGGCACTAGCTCGTGGCGGGGCTGCACGTACTACGGGTCTTCTGCGCGGAGGACGGCAGCGGCGGGAACCCGCTCGGGGTCTTCCTCGAGGGCGACGAGGTGCCCGAGTCAGACCGCCAGGGCGTGGCGGCCGAGCTCGGCTTCGCCGAGACCGTGTTCGTCGACGACCGCGACCGCGCCGAGCTGCGGATCTTCACCCCGGAGACGGAACTGCCGCTGGCCGGCCACCCGCTGGTCGGCACGGCTTGGCTGCTGCGCGAGGAGGAGACGCCGGTCGAGGCGCTGCGCCCGCCGGCCGGCGAGACGCCGGTCAACTTCGAGCGCGAGCTCACGTTCGTCGCCGCCCGGCCAGAGTGGGCTCCCCGGTTCGAGTTCATCGAGGTGGATTCCCCAGCTGAGGTCGATGCGCTGACCGGCCCTCCGGAGGGCTACGGACTAGTGGGGGTCTGGTCGTGGCTGAATCGCGACGAGGGCTGGCTCCGCGAGCGGGTGTTCGTGCCCGAGGAGGGCATCCCCGAGGACGAGGCGACGGGCGCCGCGGCACTGCTGCTATGCGCCAAGCTCGGCCATCCGATCGAGATCCGCCAGGGCCGGACGGCCGGGTCGCTGATCTTCGCCCGCCCGTATGCGGAGGACCGCGAGATGGTCGAGATCGGCGGCCGCGTGGCGCTGGACGACGTCCGCGAGTACTGAGCAGACCGAGCCGGGCTAGCCGGTGAGCCCGACCGCCTCGAGCTCCGCTCCTGGGACATCTGAGTGCCCCCGGAAGGAGTCGAACCTTCGACGACCCGGATTAAAAGTCCGGCGCTCTACCGCTGAGCTACGGGGGCCAGCCAAGCTTAGGCCGCGTCGGCGTCGACTCTCAGTCGACCTCAAATCGGCCAGCGCTCGCGGTGGTAGCCCATGTCCCAGAACATCCACTCGTAGCGCGCGGTGGTGGCGAAGTGGCGCGCTGCGCGGTGCCGCTCGGATGGGCTGAGCTCGGGCCCGAGGCGATCGGTTAGCGACAGGACAGGTCTGACCACCTCCGCGAACTCCTCGCCGCCGTAGGTCTCGATCCAGCGTCTGTAGAGCGGGTCCGGCGAGCCCCGGTCAAGCAGCGCCTTGCCAACCTCCCAGTAGATCCAGTAGCAAGGGAGGACCGCGCCGAGGAGCTCGGGGAACGAGCCCCAGTAGGCCGTCGCCAGCAGGTAGCTCGTGTAGGCGAGGCAGGTCGGCGCGACCGGCGTGCGACTGACATCGGCTTCGCTCAGCCCGAGGTCGCGGAAGAATCCCTCGTGAAGCGAACGCTCGACGGCGATTGCTTCGGCCGCGTGCCCGGCGAACATCGAGATCTCCGCCTCTTGCGGCGCCCGGGCCGCCGCGACGCTCAGAGCGCGAGCGTAGTCGCGGAGGTAGTGGGCATCCTGAGTGACATAGAAAGCGAAGGATTCGCGCTCGAGCGAGCCATCGGTGAGCCCGAGCACAAACGGATGCTCGAGAATGGCTTCGTAGGTGTCCTCGATTCCGGACCAGAGCTCTGCGGTGAAGGCTCCCGGCGCGGACGTGGGCCCGTCGGCCATTCCTAGTTCTCCCTTCGCTGGCCGAGTTAGGCTTCGCGCTTCAGCTTGCGCCAGCCTCCGGCGCGGTTGTTGGCAATGATCTGCCTGAACATCGCGGTGAGGGCGGGGGCGTTGATGGTTTCGCCCTCGCGGACGGCCACGGTGCGGGCGGTCTCGTTCTCGTGGCCGCTGGTGATGATTCCCTCGGGATCGGGGACGATCGCGCCGTCGTAGAGAAATACGTTGACGTGGTCCTTCGCCGCCAACAGGGCGCAGATGTTGCCGTCCAGGACGAAGTACGGGCGGTCGGTGTATTTGATCGTTTCGGCGACCTCCGGGTCGGCCGCGTGGACCAGATCCCGAACCTCGCGGCAGATGGCCTGCTGCCAAACGGGCAGGGCATCGATGTAGGCGTCCACTCGTGGGTCTGCCGTGTAGGTCACGGTTGATCCACATTAGAAGGCTCGCCGGCCCGGAGCCCTGTTTCCGCTCTACGTCTCTATGAGCAGCCGGGCTTTCGCGGCTGGATCAAGGCCGACGGCGATGAGTCCGAGGGCAGGCAGTGCTTCTCGGAGTGGACGGTCGACGCCGGCGAGGGCGGCCCGCCTCCGCACCTCCACCGAGAGCATCAGGAGGCCTTCTTCGTGGTCGAGGCGGTCGCGCTGGTCGCGGCGTAGGCTTGGCCAGGTGCTGTTCAGGCAGGTGATTCACGAGGACCTCGGCTGCGCCTCGTATCTGGTCGGCGATCCCGACGAGGGCGTGGCGGCGGTCGTCGATCCACAGTGGGACATCGAGCCCTATCTGCATCTGTCCCGCCTGCACGGCGTCCGGATCGAGCACGTGCTCGAAACGCACAACCACGCCGACCACGTCTCCGGCCACGGTCGCCTCGCCCAAGCAACCGGAGCGACCATCCACATCCACGAGCTGGCCGAGGTCGACTATCCGCACGAACCCTTCTCCGACGGTTGGCGCCTGGAGCTCGGGACGGCACGGATCGATGCGATCCACACCCCCGGCCATCGGCCCGAGCACACCTCGTTCCTGATCCGGGACGGCGCGCGCGACGGGGAGGCCGCAGCCGTGCTCACCGGGGACTCGCTGTTCGTCGGCGACGTGGCACGTCCCGACCTCGCCGTCGAGCCGCGAGACGGCGCCGCCGAGCTTCACCGCAGCCTGCACGAGCGCCTGTTCGCGCTCCCCGACACGGTCGAGGTCTGGCCGGGCCACCTCGGCGGGTCGCTCTGTGGAAGCTCAGGAATAGACCACAAGACGTCCTCGACGATCGGCTTCGAACAGGCCCACAACCGCGCCGCGAGCTTCCCCACCCGCGATGCGTTCGTCGACGACGCCGTGGCCACCCTCGGCGACCGGCCGCCGAACGTCGAGCACGTCGTCTTGCTCAATCGCGGGCCACTCATCGAGCAGCTCGGGACGCCGACGCCGCTTTCCCCACGCGGGGTCGAGGTCGCGATCGCCGAGGGCGCGGTGGTGGTCGACGCTCGCACCAACGACCAGTTCGACGAGGCGCACATCGCCGGCGCGATCAGCGCCTCCGCCTACGACACCGGGTTTGCGACCAAGGTCGCCCAGGTCGTCATGCCCGACGTCGAGGTCATCGTAGTGGCCGCCTCCGAGGGCCATGAGCTCGAGGCGGCCGAGCTGCTTGCCTCCGTCGGCCTGCGGGTGCGAGGCTTCCTCGCCGGCGGGATGACCGCATGGCGCTCGGAGGGGCGGTCGGTGAAGCGGATCGAGACCGTGGATCCCAACGGCTTGGCGAGCCTGGTGTTGGCCGGCGAAGACGAGCTGGTGGTGCTCGACGTCCGTGGCGAGGACGAATACGGCGCCGGGCACATCCCGGGCTCACTGCACATCCCGTACACCCAGCTCACCGACCGGATCGCCGAGCTGCCCACCGACCGTCCGATCGCGACCGTCTGCAGCGGCGGCAAGCGCAGCGGCCTCGCCGCCTCGCTCCTCCAGCGCGAGGGCTTCGAGCGAGTGGTCCACGTCGCCGACGGCGGCGTCGGCAGCTGGGAGCGCTCCGGCCATCCGATGGAGCGAGACCAGGCCTAGTCGACGGGGCGCCGCCGCCTACCGCCGCAGCCGCTTTCGAAACGTCCGCACGTCGCGCGCGAGCCAGTCGGTGTGGTCGTTGCGCCAGCCCCGCAGGTCCTTGAAGTAGGGGCTGCGGTTCGCCATCGCGTGCCCGATCACGTCGCGGTAGGGGATCGAGTGCTTGGCGGCAAGCCAGCGCACCAGCCGCAGCGCCGAGCGGATCTGCGGCCGGCGCCGGAGGATCTGACGGTCGGCCCAGTGCGAGCCGGGCCCGGTCTCCTGGACCATCTCGATCCCGAGCGAGCGGTGGTTGAGCCCGATCGTGTGGCGGCAGCGGATCCGCGGCCGGACGAGCTCGGCGATCGTCCCGTTCTGCTTGACCACGTAATGGGTGCAGACGCCGGGCAACTCGCCCCGATTCGGAGCGTTCGAATCGAACGTGCTCCACGCCGAGGCGTAGCCGTCGCTGCCGGTGAAGTGAAGGACGATCGCGTCCGGATGGCGCAGCCGCCACTCGCGCGCGCCGTAGTGGCGCTTGGAGTAGGCCGCCATCTGGTCGCGGCGCTCGTCGCCGTAGGCGATCCGGTCGGCCTCGATCCGCGGCGCGGATGGGCGCTGTCCGTCACCGCCGCCGCCCCGCCGGTCCGCGGCGATCGCGCCCGGCAGCGCCAGGGGTGCGGCGAGCGCGAGGCAAACGAGCAAGGGGCGCACGCGGACCGGGCTCAGTCCTGGCCGAGCTCGGGCAGCCCTCGCTCCGGGGTCGAGGCCTGGGCGTGCAGGCGCTCGGGGATGCGTCCGGCGCGGCGCGCCTCATAGCCCGCCTCGACCGCCCGGCGCATCGCGATCGCCATCCGCTGCGGGTCCTCCGCCCGCGAGACCGAGCTCGCCAGCAGCACGGCGTCGCAGCCGAGCTCCATCGCCAGCGCCGCGTCGGAGGCGGTGCCGATGCCGGCGTCAAGGACGACCGGGACGCTCGCGCGCTCGACCATGATCCGCACGTTGTAGGGGTTGCGAATCCCGGCCCCGGAGCCGATCGGCGAGCCGAGCGGCATCACCGCCGCGCAGCCCGCCTCCTCGAGCCGGCGGGCGAGGATCGGGTCGTCGTTGGTGTAGGGGAGGACGGTGAAGCCCTCGTCGACCAGCGTCTCGGCCGCCTCGACCAGCTCGACCGCGTCGGGGAACAGGGAGCGGTCGTCGCCGATCACCTCGAGCTTGATCCAGTCGGTCTCAAACGCCTCGCGGGCCAGGCGGGCGGTGCGCACCGCGTCGCGGGCGGTGTAGCAGCCGGCGGTGTTCGGCAGCGCGAACAGGCCCAGACGCTCGATCACCTCGAGCACCGAGCCCTGCGCCAGCGGATCGACCCGGCGCAGGGCGACGGTGACGATCTCGGTTCCCGATGCCGCAAGGGCGCGCTCCATCTGATCGAGCGAGCGGAAGCCGCCGGTGCCGACGATCAGCCGCGAGGTCCAGGTTCGTCCGCCGAGGTCGAAGGCCGCGGGCGAAGGCTCGGCCTGGGCGGCGGGCTTGGGCGTGTCGGTAGCTCCCTCAGCCACCCTGGATCGCTCCCACGATCTCGACCCGCTGACCGTCGCGCAACGGGGTCTCGGTCCAGGCGCTTCGGGGCACGACCTCGCCGTTGACGGCCACCGCCACCCCGCGGGTCGGGCCGGCGGCGCCGGCGCGCTCGATCGCGTCGCCGACGGTCGCGCCGTCGCCGAGCTCGACCCGCTCTCCGTTGAGCTCGATGGTCATCGCGCCGCCTCCACCGCCGGCGCCGGGGCCCCAAAGCGCGTCGGCGAGAAGGCCTCAAGGCCCTCCGGGGTTCCTTCGCCGGCGAGGATCGACGCGACCGCGTCGGCGGTCACCGGGGCGAGCAGGATCCCGTTTCGGTAGTGGCCCGTGGCGAGCACCAGGCCGTCAAGCGAGCCGGGGCCGATCAGCGGGCGGTTGTCCGGGGTCCCGGGGCGCAGGCCGGCGATCGTCTCGACCAGCTCGAGCTCGGCGACCTCGGGCAGGGCCCGGTAGGCCTCGCGCAGCAGCTCATGCATCCCGCCGGCGGTGACCCTGGTGTCGAACCCCCGCTCCTCGACCGTCGCGCCGACGATCAGCCGCCCGTCGGGTCGAGGGACGAGGTAGACGCGCTCGGTGACAACGATCCGCTCGCAGACCGGCGTCTCGTTCGGCGCGCGAAGCGTGAGGATCTGCCCCTTGACGGGGCGCACGGGCGGCCGCGCCTCGTCCGGCAGCCAGCCGAATGGTTGGGGGATTTGGTGCGCATATGGCCCCTTTTCCCCCAACGGCCGCTCGACCGTCGCGCCGGACCAAGCGCCTGACGCCACGACCACCGCGGCTGCTCGATGCTCGACGCCGTCGGTGTCGGCCACCCCGGCCGCACGCCCTCCCTCGGTGACCAGGTCCACCACCTCGGCACCGAGCACGACCTCCACCCCGGCCCGCTCACACGCCGTCCACAGCGCCGCCACCAGCGCCCGCGGGTCGCTCGCCGCCTCGTGGGGGGCGTGGATCGCCGCGGCCACTGCGGGCGCAAGCCCGGGGTCGAGCCGCCGCGCCTCGCGCGGGCGCATCCACTCGGCGTCCAGGCCAAGCTCGCGCATGAGCCCGAACCGGCGGCGCAGCTCGGCCGCCTCGTCGCGGTCGAGTGCGACGTGGACGGCGCCTCGGTCGAGGTAGCCAACCTCGCGCTCGGCGGCGTCGGCCAGCTCGGCCGCGAAGTCGGGCCAGACCCGGTGCGCGCTCAGGGCGAGCGCGAGCAGCTCCTCCTCGCCCCAGGTCGCCTCGCCAACCGGAGCCAGCATCCCCGCCGCGACCCCCGACGCGCCCGAGCCCGGCTGGTCGCGCTCCAGCACTCGCACCCGCAGGCCGCGCTCGGCCGCGCGCCAGGCGCAGGCAAGGCCGATCACGCCGGCGCCGACGACGAGCGCGTCGGGCTCAGCTCTTCGGTGTTCGGATGTCGCCACGGGGGTGCTCCTCTCCCGGGCGGTTCGGACCTCGCCTTCCCTGCGCCGGCATTACCCGGATCAGGTTCACACGGTCGGCGGCCCGTCGCCGCCCTCTCAGCCCATTCGGGTAGGGCTCCCGTTTCACCCAATGGTACCCGGCGCGCTGCGCGATACTCGCCCCCGTGAGCGACGACCTGGCGGTCCTGCTCGAGGCCCGGAGACGTGCGTTCGCCGCCGGGCGTCTCTACTTCGTCTGCGACGCCCGCCCTGGCGGCACGGACCCGAAGCCGCTGCTCGACGCGGCGCTGCGCGGCGGCGTCGACGTGATCCAGCTTCGCGACAAGGAGCTCGGCGACGAGGAGCTCGTCGAGGCCGCGGCGACCTTCAGGGCAGCCGCGGACGAGCACGGCGCCCTCTTCATCCTCAACGATCGGCCCGACCTGGTCCTCGCCTGCGACGCCGACGGGGTCCACGTCGGACAGGACGACGTCCCGGTCGCTGAGGCGCGGCGGGCGGCCGGACCCGGGGCGGTGATCGGGCTCTCGACCCACACCGCCGAGGAGCTCGACCGCGCCGCCGGCGAGACCGGCGACGAGCGGCCCGACCAGATCAGCGTCGGACCGGTCTGGGAGACGCCGACCAAGGCCGGGCGCGCGGCGACCGGCCTCGAGCTGATCGAGCACGCCGCGCTGGCGGCGGGCGACCTCACCTGGTTCGCGATCGGCGGCATCGACGGCTCGAACGTCGCCGAGGTCGTCGCCGCCGGCGCGCGGCGGATCGTGGTCGTGCGGGCGATCCGCGACGCGGCCGACCCCGAGGCGGCGGCGCGGCAGCTGCGGGCGGCGCTGGCCCCGTGACCCGGGGCCGGGGTCGCGACCGCATAGGTGGTGAAAGGTCGTCCCACTGGTCCGCTTCGCCTAATCTCGCCCCGCGATGGGAAGCCGCGAGCGCAAGCGGGCCGAGCGGCGCAAGCGCAAGCAGCGCTCGGCCCAGGGGGTGGAGCCCGCCGCCGAGCCGGCGGCCAACGGCGCCGGCTCCGACGATCCGGTGGCGCGGATGGCCGCCCGCTCGGAGGAGCGCAACCGCGCCGCCCGCGAGGCGCTCGAGCCGCTGGGCGAGAACGAGCGCCCGACCGCGGTCACGATCGGCGCCGTGATCGCGGCGCTGATCGCGCTCTCGGCCGCGATCGGCTGGGCCGCCGGCATCGAGGTCACCCAGATCGGCAGCGACGGGATCGAGCAGGGGGAGGATCGGGCGCCGGTCGTCGCCGTGCTCGCGACGGTCGCCCTGATGGGGACGATGGCCTGGGGGATGTGGAAGGCGCGCTACTGGGCGGTGCTCGGCTTCCAGGCGCTGCTGGTGATCGTGCTCGTCGCCGCCTCGCTCGGGCTGCTCCAGGCGACCGAGTGGACCCAGGCGGTCGGCACCACCCTGCTGATCGCCGGGGGCGGGGCGCTCTTTTACTTCATGATCAAGGCGATGGCGCGGATCCAGATGCCTGAGCGCCTGCCACGCGACGAATAGGGCGCCCTCGTCCTCGGCTACGCCTGCGGGGCGGGCGGGTTATAGATTGGCCGGGCATGGCTGACTCCTTCGACGTGATCGTGATCGGCGGCGGGCCCGGCGGCTATGTCGCTGCGATCCGCTCCGCCCAGCTCGGCAAGAAGACCGGGGTGGTCGAGAAGGACAAGCCGGGCGGGCGCTGCCTCAACTACGCCTGCATCCCGGCGAAGACGATGCTGCACACCGCCGAGATCCTCGACCACGCCCAGAACAGCGCCGAGCTCGGAGTCAAGGTCAGCAAGGCGAGCCTCGACTGGAAGGCGCTCGCCGAGCGGCGGGCGAAGGTGTCCGAGACGCTCTCCGGCGGGGTGAAGATGCTCTGGGACAAGAACAAGGTCGAGCACATCGAGGGTGAGGCGTCGCTGACCACGGATGCGAATGTCGAGGTCGGCGGCACCACCTACGAGGCGGGCGCGGTCGTGCTCGCCACCGGCTCGGTCGAGCTGCCGATCCCCGGGGTCGAGTTCTCAGACCGCGTGCTCGACACCTGGGGCGCGTGGTCGCTGCCCGAGCAGCCGAAGAGGCTCGCGGTCGTCGGCGCCGGCGCGTCGGGGTCGGAGATCGCCTCCGCCTACGTCCGCTACGGGACCGAGGTGCTGCTGATCGAGATGCTCGACCAGATCCTGCCGCTCGAGGACAAGGACGTCGCCAAGATCGTCGACCGTCACTTCAAGAAGCAGGGAATCGAGGTCTCCACCGGGACCAAGGTGGAGTCGGTCGAGCCCGCCGCGAAGTCGGTCAAGGTCAAGTACGGCGACCAGGAAGTCGAGGTCGACTACCTCGCCATCGCCGGCGGCAGAGCGCCCGACACCGCTGCGCTCGGGCTCGACGCAGCGAAGGTCGAGACCGAGGACGGCGGCCGGATCAAGATCGACGAGTACCAGCGCACCTCCAATCCGAAGGTGTTCGCGATCGGCGACCTGGTCCGCGGCCCGGCGCTCGCCCACAAGGCGATGGAGGAGGGCGTGGTCGCCGTGGAGACGATCGCCGAGGTCTCCACCCATCCGATCGATCCGGACCTCGTTCCCGGCGCCACCTTCTGCGAGCCGCAGGTGGCGAGCGTCGGGATGACCGAGCAGGAGGCCAAGGACGCCGGCAAGGACGTCAAGGTCGGGCGGTTCAAGCTCGGCGCCGTCGGCGCCGGGACCGTCTACGACGACCGCGAGGGGATCGTCAAGATCGTCGCCGACTCCGAGTACGGCGAGATCCTCGGCGCCCACATCGTCGGCAACCGCGCCTGCGACATGATCAGCGAGTTCGTCGACACGATCGCGCTCGAGGGCGGCTACCAGGAGCTCGCCCGCATCGTCCACCCCCACCCGACGATCTCCGAGGCGGTCCTCGACGCCGCCCGCGCGGTCGACGGCTGGGCCACGCACCAGTAGTCGCTGGGCCCCTGACGCGGGGCTGAATCCGCCCTGCGGAGCTCCCGACCTTGGACGCCGTCCTGCTTTGTGCTCGCCTGAGGAGCACGGGGCAGGACAGCTCCGACAATCAGGCGCCTTATGCGTGCTAAACCCGATAAGGCGCGACGGCGGATTAAGCTCGGGCGCCGGTGGAACGGCCCACCTTCTACTACGACCTCGGCTCGCCCTACGCCTACCTCGCCGCCGAGCGCGTGAACGCGCTGTTCACCGAGGTCGCCGGCGAGCCGCCGGAGTGGGAGCCGGTGCTGCTCGGCGGGTTGTTCAAGCGCTTCGGGCGGGACTCGTGGGCGCGCGGTCCCGAGCGCGACGAGGGGCTGCGCGAGTGCGAGCGGCGCGCCTCGGCCTACGGGCTGCCGCCGATCCGCTGGCCCGAGCCGTTTCCGGGCAACACCCTGTTCGCGATGCGGGTGGCGACCTTCGCCAAGGAGATCGGGCGCACGGTCTCGTTCTCGCTCGCCGCCTTCCGGCAGGCGTTCGCCGCCGGGCGCGACCTGAGCGAGGCCGACAACGTGCTGCTTGCCGCCGCCTCGTCGGAGCTCCACCCCCGCGCGCTGACCGCCGCGGTCGAGCGCGACGCGATCAAGCAGCGCCTGCGCGAGGCTACCGATCGCGCGGGAGACCTCGGCGTCGTGGGAGTTCCGAGCGTGGTCGTCGGCGAGACGGTGTTCTGGGGCGACGACCGGCTGGAGGAGGCGGCCTCGGCTGCCGCCGAGCCGGCCTAGTAGGGACCGCCCGAGGGCGGCGCGCCGGACCCATCGCCGCCGGACGGCGACGACCCACCGGGCTTCGCCGCCGGCGACCAGTCCGAGGCGGCGGTCGGGTCGGCGGCGAGTCGCAGGCGGGCGCGGAAGGTGGAGCCCTTGCCGCCGAACCTGCCCTTGCTCGCGGTGGTGCCGTCGCGGACCAGCCTCCACTCGCCGCCCTTGCGGCGCTTGACATCGAAGACCTGGCCCTCGGCCGGCGACGAGGGCGCCCAGGTGACCCGGAGTCGCTTCTTGCCGCGCTTGGCCCGCTTCACGGTCGGCGCCACCCGGACGACGCCGCGCATGTCGACGGGGTGGACCTCGCAGAAGTAGTTGAAGGTGCCCGCCTCGAAGGCCCGCTCGCGAGCCTCGCCCGGGCCGAACCCGGGCGGGTTCACCGGCGTGCCGCCGTAGCTGCCGCTCAGGTCCCAGAGGCCGTGGTCCTCGGTCGCGGTATGCGGGACGAGCGGATCGGTATTGGTCCACCTGACCACGTCGCCGATCGCCCCCGAGACGTCGGCGGGGGTGAAGCTGAGCCCACCGGTGAACGGGTTGCCGTTGGCGCCGACCTCGTGGGTGGTGGCGGACGCGGATCCGCCGAGCGCCAGCGCCAGCGACGCCGCCAAGCCGAGGACCGCCCCAACTGCCCGCATGGCACTGAGCTTAGTCCTGACCGTCATCGCCCGGCGCAGGTACAAGCGTGGCGGGCGCCGTGAGCTATCGTCCGAAACAGGTGGCTGAGGAGACGCTGAAGACGCCGGAGGCCGAGGCCGCGGATGGCCGCGGCGCTCCCTCCCACGCCCTTCCCGACGCCGAGACCTGCCGCGAGCTGCTCGAGCTGATGGCGCTGATCCGCCGCTTCGAGGAGGAGGCCGGGCGGCAGTACCAGCGCGCGAAGGCCGGCGGCTTCCTGCATCTCGGGATCGGCGAGGAGGCGACGATCGTCGGCACCACGTCGGCGATGCGCGACGACGACTACCTGATCGGCACCTACCGTACCCACGGCCACGCGATCGCCCGCGGCACCGAGCCGAAGCGGGTGATGGCGGAGCTCTTCGGCCGCGTCGACGGGACATCGGGCGGGCGCGGGGGCTCGATGCACATCTTCGACCTCGAGAAGCGATTCATGGGGGGCTACGGAATCGTCGGCGGCAACCTCCCGCTCGCCGCTGGGCTCGGGCTCGCCTCCGACTACAAGGGCACCGACGAGGTGACCGTCTGCATGTTCGGCGACGGCGCCTCGAACACCGGCAACTTCGGCGAGACGATGAACCTGGCGGCTCTCTGGCGCCTGCCGGTCGTCTTCATCCTCGAGAACAACCTCTACGGGATGGGCACCTCGGTCGAGCGCCACTCCGCGGTCACCGACTTCTCGAAGAAGTCCGAGGGGCTCGGGGTCCCCGGGGTGCGCGCCGACGGCATGGACGTGCTCGCGATGCGCGAGACGGTCGCCGAGCACCTGCGGATCGCGCGCGAGGACCGCCGGCCGACGATGGTCGAGGCCTTCACCTACCGCTACCGCGGCCATTCGGCCGCCGACCCCGAGGTCTACCGCGAGAAGCAGGAGGTCGAGGAGTGGCGCAAGAAGGACCCGGTAAAGACCTTCCGCGACCGGCTGCTGGCCGAGAACGTGCTCTCCGACGACGAAGTCGAGCAGATGCGCGACCGGGTCGAGCAGGTGGTCACCGAGGCGGTGGAGTTCGCCGACGCCTCCCCGGAGCCACCGCTCGAGTCGCTCTACGACCACCTCTACGTGCTCGGCGAGCAGGTCGGGGGCTGGTACGCGGTCGACGAGCGCACCCCTGAGACCCACCGCGGCGAGCGCGAGCGCGAGCACGCCGAGGGCGAGGTGCGCAAGCTCGCCGAGGCCGGCGCGGCCTACGCCGGCCAGGCGGCGAAGACCGGCCGTCGCGACGGCGACGAGACCTCAGACCGCGACGGCGCGGACGCGCTCGAGGACACAGACGAGGAAGTCGAGGGCGCCGGGTGAGCGTGGTGCGGATGCGCGAGGCGCTGCGCGACGCGCTCGCCGAGGAGATGCGCCACGACGAGTCGGTGTTCGTGATCGGAGAGGACGTTGCCGTCTTCCAGGGCGCGTTCAAGGTCACCGAGGGCCTGCTCGACGAGTTCGGCGAGCGGCGGGTCCGCGACACCCCGATCTCCGAGAACACGATCGTCGGCACCGGGGTGGGGGCTGCGATGGGCGGGCTGCGGCCGGTGGTCGAGCTGATGACGGTCAACTTCTCGCTGCTCGCCTTCGACCAGATCATCAACCACGCAGCAGCGATCCCGTACATGTTCGGCGGCCAGGTCAAGGTGCCGATGGTGATCCGGATGCCGGGCGGGGGCGGCCACCAGCTCGGGCCGACGCACTCGCACAGCTTCGAGGCGATGTACCTGCAGATCCCGGGGATGCTGGTTGCCTGCCCGTCGACGCCCGCCGACGGCAAGAGCCTGCTGAAGGCGGCGATCCGCGACGACAACCCGGTCATCTTCGTCGAGCACGAGACCCTCTACGGGCTGCGGGGCGACGTCCCGGACACCGATGGCGACGGGGACGGCGACCACCTGATCCGGTTCGGCGAGGCGGCGATCCGCCGCGAGGGCTCCGACGTGACCCTGGTCGCCATCCTGCGGATGGCCCACGTCGCCGAGCAGGCGGCGAAGACGCTCTCCTCCGAGCACGACGTCGAGGCCGAGGTGATCGATCCCCGCACGCTGCGGCCGCTCGACCTCGACACGATCCTCGAGTCGGTGCGGAAGACCAACCGCTGCGTGGTGGTCGAGGAGGGCTGGCCGCATGGCGGGGTCGGCGCCAACCTCGCCAGCCTGATCACGGAGCAGGCGTTCGACCACCTCGACGCGCCGATCCAACGGGTCACCGGCGCGGATGTGCCGATGCCCTACTCGAAGCGGCTCGAGCAGGCCGCGATCCCGCACCCCGAGCACGTGATCAGCGCTGCGATGGCCGCCCTCGAGGGGTCGCTGTGAGCCCGCCGGCGACCATGCCGGCCCCGGACGCGGGAGCAGATCGAAACGAGCGCGGCGTAGTCGCGCGGGGGTGTTCCGGGCGGGAGCGGAGGAGCCGGCATGCCTGATGACATCGTCATGCCGCGGCTGTCCGACTCGATGGAGGAGGGGACGATCCTCAAGTGGATGAAGTCGGTCGGCGACGAGGTCGCCCTCGGCGAGGAGCTGGTCGAGATCGAGACCGACAAGGCGAACATGGTGTTCGAGGCCGACGCGGCGGGGACCTTGATCGAGATCATCGCCGAGGAGGGGGACACGCTGCCGATCGGCGAGGTGATCGCGCGGGTCGGAGAGGCCGGTGAGGCCCCCGCGGGCGGGGACGGCGCTTCTGATGAATCCGAGGCCGCGGGGGACGCCGGTGACATCGCCCGTCCGAGGCCGGGATCGGCGGAGCCTCGGCCGGGCGACGTCACCGCCGTCCAGGAGCCTGAAGCGGCTGAGGCTCCGGCCGCTCCCCCTACCGAGCCGGCCCCGGCCGAGGGCGACGGGCGGGTGAGGGCATCGCCGATCGCCCGCAGGATTGCGGGCGAGAAAGGTGTTGACCTGAGAGCGCTGCAGGGCTCGGGCCCTGCGGGGCGGATCATCAAGGTTGACGTCGAGCGGGCCGTTGAGGCCGGGCCGGCCCCGGCGGCACCCCCCGCCGAAGCTCCGGCTCCCGCAGCGGCTCCGGCGGAGCCGACGCCGGGGGCCCGAGAGCGCCCGGAGACGGCGAAGGGGGAGACGCAGGTCGTCGAGCTGACCAAGCTCCAGCAGACGGTCGCGCGCCGGATGGCGGAGTCGAAGGCGACCGCGCCGCACTTCTATCTCCAGGCCGAGATCGACATGTCCCGGTGCGTGGCAGCCCGGGCGCAGATCAAGGCGGCGGCGGCAGAGGGCGACGTGGTGCCCTCGTTCAACGACATGGTGGTCAAGGCGTGCGCCGTCGCGCTGCGCGAGTTCCCGCGCGCCAACGGCGCCTATCGCGACGGCAAGCTCGAGCTCTACTCGCGGATCAACGTCGGGGTCGCCGTCGCGGTCAAGGATCCGCCCGCGCTGGTCGTGCCGACGATCTTCGACACCGACCGCAAGGGCCTGCGCCAGATCGCCACCGAGGCGAAGGCGCTCGCGCAGCGGGTCCGCGATGGGACGGTCACCCCGCCGGAGCTCTCCGGCGGCACCTTCGCCGTTTCCAACCTCGGCATGTACGGGATCTCCAACTTCCACGCGGTGATCAACCCGCCCCAGGCGGGCATCCTCGCCGTCGGTGCGATCACCGAGACCCCGGTCGTACGCGACGGCGAGACCACCACCGCCCACGTGATGGGCGTCACCCTCGCCTGCGACCACCGGATCCTCTACGGCGCCGACGGCGCCGAGTTCCTCGGCCGGATCCGCGCGCTGCTCGAAGAGCCACTCGGCCTGGCCCTGTGAGCGAACCGAGCTAGCTCCCCGGCGATGGCGGCAGGCGGACGGCCGATCGACCTTCCGCTCGAGAGCCTGCCGCCGATCGACGAGCACGCGGTCGAGATCGCCGCACCGGCAACGGACGCGTGGGAGGCCCTGGTGGACGTGGTCGGCGGGGCCTTCAGCAGCCCTGCCTCGGTGGCGCTCGCCCGGGCGCTGGGGTGTGCGGAGACCGAAACGGCGGGCGACCTGCGCCATCCAGGCGGGACCGTGCCCGGCTTCGTGGTCGCCCGCGTGATCCCGCCCGTCCTGCTCGCCCTGCTCGGCGCCCATCGCTTCTCGCGCTACGCGCTGGTCTTTCGCATCGACGACCTCGGCGAGGACCGCAGCCGACTCGGCGCCGAGACCAGGGCCGAGTTCCCGGGCGTGCGCGGTCGTATCTACCGGACGCTCGTTATCGGCACCCGCGGGCACGTCCTCGTCGTCAACCGGTTGCTGCGGGGGGTGCGGCGGCGCGCCGAGCGGGCCTGAGACGGCTACCGCCTGTGTGCGCATCGTCACACAGGCACCGCATTCCGAGGAGGAAGCTGCAATCAGGACAGCGATCAGGAGGCGAGCTTCGTGAGCCGTGCCGGCCTTCCCCCAGGGCCGCCCTACCCCGCCTTGATCCAGGGCATCGGGTTCTGGACGCGTCCGCTGGCCTTCTTCGAGCGGTGCCGGGAGCGCTACGGGAAGCGGTTCACGATCCGGCTGCCGCTCGCGCCGCCTTTCGTGATGATCTGCGACCCGGCCGCGGTGAAGCAGATCTACACGGCGCCGCCCGACGTCCTGCACCCGGGCGAGGGGGCGAAGGTTCTGGAGCCGGTGGTGGGCGCGAACTCGGTGATCCTGCTCGACGAGGACGCGCACATGGAGCAACGCAAGCTGATGCTCCCCGCCTTCCACGGCGAGAAGATGGAGCGGCTACGCGGTCTCGTCGCCGAGGTCGCCGAGCGGGAGGTCGAGAGCTGGCCGCGCGGCGAGCCGATCGAGCTCCACCCACTGATGCAGCGGCTGACGATGGAGATCATCCTCCGCGCCGTCTTCGGCCTCGACCCCGGCGAGCGCCTCGACGAGGTCCGCGGGCTGCTCACCGCTCAGCTCGCCTTCGGCGACCGCCCGATCAGCCTGGCGCCCCCCGAGCCCGACGGTCTCGCCTACCGCGTGCTCGAGCGGGTGGGGCCGTTCGCGAAGTACGCCCGCCTGCAGGAGCAGAGCGACGCGCTGCTGTTCGAGCTGATCGACGAGCGCCGGCGGGAGCAGGCCGATCGCGACGACGTGCTCGCGATGCTGCTCGAGGCGCGCCACGAGGACGGCACCCCGATGTCGGCGCAGGAGCTTCGCGACGAGTTGATGACGCTGCTCGTCGCCGGGCACGAGACGACCGCGACCACGCTCGCCTGGGCGTTCGAGCGCCTGGCGCGCACGCCCGAGGTCCTCGGGCGCTTGGTCGAGGAGATCGACGCCGAAGAGGAGAACGGCTACCTGACCGCGACGATCCAGGAGACGCTGCGACACCGGCCGGTGCTCCCGAACACCGCCCCGCGCCTGGTAAAGCAACCCGTCGAGATCGGCGGCTGGACCTACCCACCGGACGTCTGCGTGGTCGCAAACGCCTACCTCGTCCACCACGACCCGGACCTCTACCCCGACCCCTACGCGTTCCGCCCGGAGCGATTCCTCGACGAGCCGCCCGGCACCTACACCTGGATCCCGTTCGGCGGCGGGCGCCGGCGCTGCCTCGGGGCGAGCTTCGCGATGCTCGAGATGAAGCTGGTGGTCCCCGCCGTGCTGCGCGCGTGTGAGTTGCGAGGCGCTAGTGACGGGGGCGAGCTCGCCCGCCGGCGAAACATCACGATCCGGCCGGGCGCGGGCGCGCGCGTCACCCTCGACGAGCGCGTGCGGGAGGCGGTGGCGGCGTGAACGCCTCCGGTGCAGCCGAGGGCGCGACCCTGATCGAGGCGATGGACCGCCGCCTCGGCTGGGTCGGATGGACGGCGAATGGGATCGCGATCGTCGTCGTCTCCGTGGTGGTCGGTTTTCTCGCCGAGATCTTCTTCGACGATGAGCTGACCTGGGGGTACCTGGCCCGCATCTTGCCGATCCTGGCCGCCTACTTCGTCATCGCCGGGCTCACGATCACCCACTTCACCCGCCGGCGACTCGACGAGGCGTACGCCTGGGTTCGCGAGAACCGAGCTCCGAGCGAGCGAGAGCACCGCCTGGCGCTCGGGCACGCCTTCTACAACACGCTGTGGAGCGGCCTCGCCTGGCTGCTCGGTGGACCGGTTTTCGTCGTCGCCAGCCTCGACCAGTCGTTCGGGTTCATCGCCGCCGGGGCGGCGGCCGGGATGCTCGGGGCGGAGATGACCAGCGGTATCGTCTATCTGCTCGCCGAGCGGGTGCTGCGGCCGCTGACCGCGCTGGCACTCGCCGCGCGGCCGGTCACCGAGCCGGTAGCGCCGAGCGTGCAGACGCGGCTGCTGTTCGCGTGGAGCCTCGGCACCGGCGTACCGCTGCTCGGCCTGCTCCTCGTCGGCACCGCGGCCCTGCTCGCGCCGGACACGGAAAGCGCCCCGATTGCGGGCGCGGTCACCTTCCTCGCCATCGTCGCGCTCCTCGTCGGATGGCTGGCCACCACGATCGCCTCCCGGGCGATCGCCGACCCGCTGACCAGGGTTCGCAAGGCGGTCGACCGGGTCGGTCAGGGCGATCTCGGCGTCAGCGTCGCGATCGACGACGCGAGCGAGGTCGGGCTCCTCCAGGCGGGTGTCAACCGGATGGCAGAAGGGCTTGCCGAGCGGGAGCGGATCCGCGACCTCTTCGGCCGCCAGGTGGGCAGGGACGTCGCCCGCGCTGCGCTGCGCGACGGCACCCGGCTCGGCGGCGAGGAGCGGGAGATCGGCGCGGTCTATGTCGACCTCGCCGGCTCGACCTCGATCGCGATGGTGATGCCGGCCACCGAGGTAGTCCACCTGCTGAACCGCTTCTTCCGGGTGGTGGTCGAGGTGGTCGAGGCCGAGCGGGGCCTGGTCAACAAGTTCGAGGGCGACGCGGCGCTGTGCGTGTTCGGCGCCCCGGTCGGCAGCGAAGACCCGGCCTGCGACGCGCTGCGCGCGGCGCGAGCGCTAGCCGAGCGTCTCGGGCGTGAGGTCCCGGAGGCCGAGTTCGGGATCGGCGTCTCGGCCGGAAAGGCGGTCGCGGGCAACGTCGGCGCCGAGCAGCGATTCGAGTACACGGTGATCGGGGATCCGGTGAACGAGGCGGCGCGCCTCTGCGATCTCGCCAAGGAGCGCTCCGAGCGGGTGCTGGCGTCCGAAGCCGCGCTCTCCAGATGCGCCGAGGCCGAGCGCGCCGCCTGGGACGAGCGCGGGACCGCGATCCTGCGCGGCCGCGGCGTCCCCACCAGCCTCGCCCGACCGCGGGCGTAGTCGCCATCGTCCTGCGCTGCGGTCGTCACACGACCACTGGGTAGGACGGTGGGCGGGTCCTACGAGCGCAGGAAGGTGAGCACGGCGAGCACCCGCCGGTGGTCCTCGGCGGTGGGGGTGAGGTCGAGCTTGCCGAAGATGCTGGTCACGTGCTTTTCCACCGCGCGCTCGGTGACCACCATCGACTCGGCGATCGCCGCATTGGAACGGCCCTCCGCCATCAGCTCGAGCACCTCGCGCTCGCGGGGGGTGAGCTCGTCGAGCGGGTCGTCTCGGCGGCTGCGCCCGAGCAACTGCGAGACGACCTCGGGATCGAGCGCCGAGCCTCCGCCCCCGACCCGCCGCACGGCGTCGACGAACGCGTCGACGTCGGCGATCCGGTCCTTGAGCAGGTATCCGAGGCCCGCGGCGGACTCGGAGACGAGCTCGAGCGCGTAGGCCTCCTCGACGTAGGCGGAGAGGACCAGCACGCCGGTCTTCGGATGGTTGGCGCGAATCGCGAGCGCGGCGCGGAGGCCGTCGTCGGTGTTCGTCGGCGGCATTCGGATGTCGACCACGGCGACGTCGGGCTTGTGGGCACCGACCTTTCGCACCAGGTCCTCGGCATCGCCGGCCTGGCCGACGACCTCGAAGCCATGCTCAGACAGAAGCCGGGCGATGCCCTCCCGCAGAAGGACCGAGTCCTCGGCGACGATTACTCGCATGGGATCCTCGCGACCACGGTCGTCCCCGCGCCGGGGCTCGAATCGATCTCGAACTCGCCGCCCAGGGACGAGACTCGATCTTCCAGCCCACGCAGGCCCGTCCCCCGCCCGGGATCCGCGCCCCCGACTCCGTCGTCGGCCACCTCGACCACCACCTTGCCGTTGTCGCGCCCCATGCGCACGGTGGCCTGGTTGGCCTCGGCGTACTTGACGACGTTGGTCAGCGACTCGGCGACCACGAAGTAGGCGGCAAGCTCGACCGCCTCGGGCACCCGCTCGCCGAGCTCCCGCTCGATCTGCACCGGCAGCGGGGCCCGGCCGGCCAGGGCGCCGACGGCGGCGTCGAGGCCGCGGTCGGCGAGCACCGCCGGGTGCAGCCCGCGGGCGAGCTCGCGCAGCTCCTCCAGCGCCCGCTCGAGCTCCCCGCCCGCGCCGCCGAGCAGGCGCTCGGCCGTCTCGGGGTCGTCGCGGATCGACGACTGCGCCATGCGCAGGTCGAGCGCCAGGGAGACCAGCCGCTGCTGGGCGCCGTCGTGGAGGTCGCGCTCGAGCCGCCGGCGCTCGGCGAGGCCGACAGCGAGCACTCGCGATCGCTGGTCTCGCAGCTCCTCGACCTTCGCGGCCAGCTCGGCCCGCAAGCGCTCCTTCTCGAGCGACAGGCTCGCCGCGGCGCTGACCGCCTCGATCAGCTCGGGCTCGTCGAGCAGCAGCGGGTCATGGACGATCGCCGCCACCTTCTTGCCGTGAAGGACCACATCGGAGACCGCGCGCGGGTCGGCGCTCCCCGGAAGCTCAACCGTGTGCCCCTCCGCGTCCACGTAGCGCTCGGACTCGGGCAGCCAGTAGGCGAGCTCGAGCGAGGGATCGCCGAGGGCCTTGGCGAGCATCTCCGGGAGCTCTCCCGGGCCAAGCGCGCCGCTGAGCCGGGTGACCAACTTCCCCACGGCGCCGCCGCGCAGCATGCGCGCGCGGGCGAGCGTGGCGAGAAACAGGTACGGGACGAGACCGAACGGGATCAGGGTCGCGTAGAAGAGGTCCGCCTGCACGGCCTTCGAGGCTCCGGCGAGGCCGGCCACGAGCAGCGCCGTCAGCATCGCCATCAGCGCGACCCCGGCCAGGTAGATCGGTGTGACGATCCGCTTCAGGGGCGCGCTGGCGGTCCACCAGACGACCGCGAGCCGCACCAGCACCGCCGGCAACAGGGTGATCCCGACCACGTTCAGAGCGTCGCCCCAGGTCTCGGCGAAGCCGGGATCGTCGGCGACCAGGAACACGTTCTCGGGGCAGTTCGCGCACTCGAACGCCGTCACCGGGTCGACGAAGAGCACGAACGGCAGGTACCCGACTGTGGTGACGAGGTAGGCACAGCCGACCAGGAGGCGATCGAGCCGGGACTCCAGCCGCCCGGTGGGGAAGGCGAGGACGAGGTGGATCGCGACCGCGGCGAAGAGGCTGTCGAACAGGATCCCGAGCGTGAACAGAAACGGTGGGTCGGAGAACCCGGCGACGCTCAGGAACCAGGCGAAGCCCGCGCCCACCATGAGCGTCCCGACGCGGTTCTCCGGCCGCCTGTACCAGGCGAAGAGCCCCACACCGACGAAGCCACCGCCGATCACCCAGTCGAGCGCGATCCACAGCCCGCGGTCCTCGCCGAAGTCCGCGCCCGCGATCAGCACGGTCTCGGCCACAAGGACGACGAAGCCGGCGATCGCAAGCGCCCACAGGACCCGCCGAAGCCCGATCACGGAACCACCCCCGGACCGTCGGCGGCGGTCAAGCCAAGAGCTCCTCCAGTGCCCCGGCCGAGAGCTTCGCCTTGGGGATGAAGCCCTGGGCGCCGCAGTCGTTGACCACCGCCCCCCACTCGTCGACCTCGCGGCTGGAGATCAGGATCACCGCCGGCGAGCCGGCGAGCCCGTTGCCACCGGTCGCCACGCCGGTGATCCGGCGGCAGACCGCGAAGCCGTCGAGGTCGGGAAGGCGCACATCGAGCAGGATTACGTCGGGGCCGAGCTCGTGGGCTGCTTGCAGCGCCTCGGCACCATCCGCGGCCTCGCCGACGACCTCGTAGCCCTCGCCCTCGAGCATGCGGCGGGCGCTGGCGCGAAAGCTCGGGTGGTCGTCGACGATCAGAACCGATCTGCTCATACCTCCGGATTCTCCCTTAGCCGGCCCGGAGAGCAATACGGCTAGCCGCACCGCGCCTGAGGAGAAAACCCCATTGAAGCGCAGGCCGGCGCACGCCAACCTGCTCCATCAACTTCGAACCCGGAGGCACTCAGGTGGAACGCAGCAGGAATCTCGCCGCGCGCGCCGGTCGCTGGAGCGCCCGGCACCGCATCAAGGCGATCGTCGGCTGGCTCGTCTTCGTCGTCCTGGCTGTCGCGATCGGCGGCTCCATCGGCACCGAGACCCTCGACGAGGAGGACTACGGCGTCGGCGAGTCGCGCGAGGCCGACCAGGCCTACGCCGACGGATTCGGCAGCGACGCCGGCGAGACGGTGCTGGTGCGAAGCGAGAACGGAGCGCGGGCGGGTGATCCGGAGTTCCGGGCGGTCGTCACAGACGTCGTCAGCGAGCTCGCCCGGACCGAGAACGTGACCGAGGTCGAGAGCCCGTTCGCGGCCGGGAACCAGGGCAACATCTCAGACGACGGGAGCACGGCTCTGGTCACCTTCGAGATCCCCGATCCGGGCGACGACAGCGACACCGAGGTCGCCGACCTGGTCGAGGCGCCGCTGGCGACCGTCGCCAGCCTCGACGAGGCGCATCCGCAGTTCCGGGTCGAGCAGTTCGGTGACGCGAGCGCCGACAAGGCACTGACCGAGTCGTTCGAGGACGACTTCAGGCAGGCCGAGGTGACCTCGCTGCCGATCACGCTGATCATCCTCCTGCTCGCCTTCGGCGCCGTCGTCGCCGCGCTCGTCCCGCTGCTGCTCGCCGCGACCGCCGTCGCCGCGGCGATCGGCCTGATCGGGCCGTTCAGCCAGATCTGGCCGGTCGACGAGTCCGCCGCGTCGGTGATCCTGCTGATCGGGCTCGCCGTCGGCGTCGACTACTCGATGTTCTACCTGCGCCGCGAGCGCGAGGAGCGGGCACGTGGCAACGACGCCGAGGCCGCGCTGGAGGCCGCCGCGGCGACCTCCGGGCGGGCGGTGCTCGTGTCCGGGATCACGGTCGCGCTGGCGATGGCCGGCATGTACCTCGCCGGCGCCTCGACCTTCACCTCGTTCGCCACCGGGACGATCCTCGTTGTTGCGATCGCCGTCGTCGGCTCGCTCACCGTGCTGCCGGCGGCGCTCTCAGCGCTCGGCGACCGGGTGAACAGGGGGCGGATCCCGTTCCTGACCAGGCCCGAGGTCCGGGCGGCGCACGAGTCCCGCATCTGGTCGGCGATCCTCGACCGCGTCCTGCGCCGGCCGGGAATCTCGGCCGCGCTCGCCGCCGGGGTGCTGCTGGTGATGGCGATCCCGGTCCTCAGCCTGAAGATGGCGGTGCCGGGGATCGAGTCGATGCCGCAGGACCTCGAGGTGATCCAGACCTACGATCGCATCCAGGAGGAGTTCCCCGGCAACCAGATCCCGGCCAGCGTCGTGGTCGAGCACGCCGACGCCTCTGAGAGAGAGGTCGCGGCCGGCGTCCGAGAGCTGCGGGGCGAGGTCGGCCGAAGCGATCTCTACGAGGCGCCGCTGACGATCGAGCAGAGCCCCGACCTCTCGGTCACGGTGGTCGACGTGCCGATCGCCGGCGACGGCACCAACGACACCTCCTACGACGCGCTCAACACCCTGCGCGACGAGATCATCCCGTCGACCGTCGGGCAGGTCGGCGGAGCGGAGGTGAACGTGACCGGGTTCACCGCCGGCTCGGCGGACTTCAACGAGCTGATGGAGTCGCGCGTGCCGATCGTGTTCGCGTTCGTGCTCGGGCTCGCCTTCCTGCTCCTGCTGGTGACGTTCAGGTCGATCGTCATCCCGCTGAAGGCGATCGCCCTCAACCTGCTCTCGGTCGGGTCGGCCTACGGCGTGGTCGTCTGGATCTTCCAGGAGGGCCACCTCGAGTCGCTCCTCGGCTTCGAGTCGACCGGCGCGGTGACCTCGTGGCTGCCGCTGTTCCTGTTCGTGCTCCTGTTCGGCCTCTCGATGGACTACCACGTGTTCATCCTCAGCCGAGTGCGCGAGCTGTACGACCGCGGCATGAGCACCGACGAGGCGGTCGCGCAGGGGATCAAGTCGACCGCGTCGGTGGTGACCGCGGCGGCCGCGGTGATGATCGCCGTGTTCGCGATCTTCGCCACCCTGTCGTCGATCGAGTTCAAGCAGTTCGGCGTCGGGCTCGCGGTCGCGGTGCTGATCGACGCGACGATCATCCGCGGCGTGCTGCTGCCGGCGGCGATGAAGCTGCTCGGCGATTGGAACTGGTACCTGCCCGACTCGCTCAGCTGGCTGCCCCGGCTCGGCGGCGAGCGGCAGACCAGGCCGGCCGAGGCCTGATACCCCCCGCAGGCCTCTGCCCATGTGACGCGGTGCGGGCCACGCGCCCGCACCGCGTCACCACGTCCACGCACCTCTAGCCTGGCTCAAGCAGCCGGGCGAGCCCGTTGGCGCCCACGACCCACTCTGCCGGGTGTGTATTACGAGGGCCGCGAGGCCGAGATCGCCTCGCCCGCAGGGGCGTGCTGCGGATGCTGGCCGTCGGGCCAGGCAGCGGCCGCGCCGACCGGGATCACGCTTGCAGTGATCGACCTCGCCCCTAGCGAAGCTTGAAACATCGGCGATCGGGAATAGAATCCGGATAGCCGTTTCGGGTCGATCCGACCCGAACGCAGACATAGGAAGCCGAGGCGGAACCCTTGGCTTCCATCGTCCGTAGGCGCCGCGGAGGAGATCCCGAAACGGCGACGAGACAGCCGACCCGGAGGAGATCCCGAAGGGTGGCCCGACACGAAGGACGGAGAGATGAAGCGAAGCGACGGTGCCGTCGCGGATGAGCGCGCACGCGAGGACGCGGAATCCCCGGTGCGCGAGCTGAGCGACGCGGCCCTGACCCGAGAGGACCGCGCGAGCCTGTTCAGGTTCATGGCCATGATGCGCGCCGCCGAGGAGCGCGCGATCACCCTCTACCGGCAGGGGAAGATCCCGGGCAGCTTCTACGACGGATGCGGCCAGGAGGCGATCGGAGTCGGTTCGGCCTACGTGCTCGGCCCCGAGGACCGGATGTGCATCCTGCACCGCGACCTGGGCGCCCACTTCGTCCGCGGGGTCACCCCGGACCGTTACCTCGCCAACTACATGGGGCGCTCCGGCGGCGTCACCGGCGGCAGGGACGGAAACATGCACTTCGGCGACCGCGCCCTGGGCTGCGTCGGCATGGTCTCGATGCTCCCCGACATGGCGCTCGTGGCGAACGGGATGGCGCTGCGCTTCAAGATGCGCGGCGAGCCGCGGATCGCGATGACCTACTTCGGCGAGGGTGCCACCGCGAACGGCCAGTGGCACGAGGCGATGAACTTCGCGGGCATCCACCGGCTGCCGGTCGTCTTCCTGCTCGAGAACAACCAGTTCGCCTACTCGACCCCGAACGAGCTCGAGTTCGCGGCCGACCCGGTCGAGCGCGCCGCCGGCTACGGGTTCGGCGGGGTCAAGATCGACGGCAACGACGTCGAGGCCGTCTTCGAGGCGTCGCGGGTCGCGGCCGAGCGTGCCCGCGGGGGCGGCGGGCCGACGCTGATCGAGTGCGAGACCATGCGGATGCACGGTCACGGCGCCCATGACGACATGAGCTACGTGCCCAAGGAGCTCTTCGAGGAGTGGGCTAAGCGCGACCCGATTGACCGTTACGCCGAGCGGCTGGTGACCGACTACGGGTTCTCCGCCGAGGAGGTCGAGGGGATCCGCAGCGAGGTCAAGGACTACGTCGAAGAGTGCGCCGCCACCGCGCTCGACTCGCCGATGCCCGATCCGGCGACCGCGACCGAGGGCGTGTTCGCCGAGGAGTGGGAGCCGCTCGGCGATGGCAAGGCTCCGTGGTCGGTCTGGTCGAAGCCAAACGACTCGAACGGGAGGGTGACGACATGACCGTGACTGGCGCAAAGCTCTCGCATAGCGAGAGGAACGCGCCAACGACGCGTGAGATGACCTACCTGGAGGCGATCTCCGACGCGTTGCGCGAGGAGATGCGGCGCGACGAGTCCGTGTTCTGCCTCGGCGAGGACATCGGCGAGTTCGGCGGCGCGTTCAAGGTGACCGACGGGTTCGCCGAGGAGTTCGGCCACGACCGGGTGCTCGACACGCCGCTGGCCGAGAACGCGATCATCGGCACGGCGGTCGGAGCGGCCACGGAGGGCCTGCGTCCGGTGTGCGAGATGCAGTTCGCCGACTTCATCTCCTGCGGGTTCGACCAACTCGTCAACGTGGCGGCCAAGCTCCACTACCGCCAGGGGGTGGCGACGCCGATCGTCGTCCGGCTTCCCTCGGGCGGCGGCTTCAGCGGCGGCCCGTTCCACTCCCAGAACCCGGAGGCATGGTTCCTGCAGACGCCGGGGCTGAAGGTGGTCACGCCGGCGACCGCCGCCGACGCCAAGGGGCTGCTCGTGAGCGCGATCCGCGATCCGAACCCCGTCTGCTACCTCGAGCACAAGGGCCTCTACCGCCACGTCAAGGACGAGGTGCCCGAGGGCGAGTACGCCGTACCGCTCGGTGAGGCGCGCCTCGCGCGGGCCGGTGAGCCGGGCGAAATGAGCGTGATCACCTACGGCTCGGGTGTGCACCTCGCGCTCCAGGCGGCCGAGGAGCTGGACGAGGACATCGAGGTGGTCGACCTGCGCTCGCTCTGCCCGCTCGACGTCGACGCGATCCTGGCGAGCGTCCGAAAGACGAGCAAGGTGCTCGTCGCCCACGAGGCGACCCGCACCTGCGGGATGGGTGCCGAGGTCTCGGCGATCGTCGCCGAGCAGGCGTTCGAGGACCTCGACGCGCCGATCGCGCGGCTGACCACACCGGACGTGCCGATTCCGTTCAGCCCCCCGCTCGAGCAAGCGGTCCTGCCCCAGCTCGACGACATGAAGGAGGCCTGCCGTGAGCTCCTCTCATACTGAGGCTGACCCGGCCGCCCCCGGACGCGAGGCGGAGGAGGCGGGCGGAACGTTGGTGTCTGTTTCCATGCCCCAGATGGGCGTCTCCGTTGCCGAGGGGACGATCCTCGAGTGGCGAAAGCGGCCCGGGGACTGGGTCGAAGCCGACGAGACGATCTGCGACGTGACCACCGACAAGGTGGACGTGGAGATCCCCTCGCCGGCGACGGGGAGGCTGGCGAAGATCCTCGCGGAGCCGGGCGACACCCTCGCGGTGGGCGAGGTGATGGCGGAGATCGACACGGGAGCGGTGGCCGGCGAGGCGCACCCCGACGAGGGTGAGGCCGAGACAGCCACGTCCGACGCCGCTCCGCCCTCGCAAGACGCTCCCCCCGCGGAGGGCACCGAGCGGTCCACGTTCGTGTCGCCGGTGGTACGCCGGATCGCCGACAAGCACGGGGTCGATCTGTCGCAGGTCGCGGGCACGGGGATCGGGGGTCGGGTCAAGAAGAAGGACGTGCTGGCGTTCATCGAGAACGGCGGGGCGGCCGAGGAGCCGAAGCGCGAGAAGACGCTCCACATGGAGTCGCCGTACAAGCCCGAAGAGCCTGCCCCGCCGAAACCGGCGGTCGAGACCGCGGGCGACGGGCATGATGCTCCGGAGGTCGAGCTGCTGCCGGGGCGGCGCGAAGCGATGTCGCCGATGCGCCAGGCGATCGCCAAGCACATGGTCGCCAGCCGGCGCACGGCCGCTCACTGCACCACGATCGTCGAGGTCGACATGTCGCGGGTCGCCGCCCGCCGTGCCCAGCTCAAGGAGCCGATGAAGCGGCGCGGCGTGCCGCTCACCTACCTGGCGTTCGTCGCCCAGGCGACGGTCGAGACGCTGCAGGAGTTCCCGGTGCTGAACTCCTCGGTGGAGGGTGAGGAGCTCGTCCTCCACGATGACGTCAACCTCGGGATCGCGGTCGCCCTCGAGGGCGGCCTGATCGTGCCGGTGATCCCGAACGCCCAGCGGCTGAGCCTCGAGGGGATCGCGGCGGCGATCGCCGACGTCGCCTCGCGGGCGCGCGAGAAGCGCCTCGAGCCCGACGAGGTGCACGGCGGGACCTTCACGATCACCAACCCGGGGCAGTTCGGGGCGGTGCTCGCGACGCCGATCATCAACCAGCCGCAGGTGGCGATCCTCGACCTCGAGGCGATCGTCAAGCGCCCCGTGGTGGTCGAGGGCCCGGAGGGCGATTCGATCGCGATCCGGCCGATGACCTACCTGCCGATGTCGTGGGACCACCGCGCTCTCGACGGGGCCGAGGCGGCGAGGTTCCTCTCGCGCATCCGCGAGCGGCTCGAGGGCTGGGAGGTGGAGCTATGAGCACCGCGGTCCGCAAGCGCAACGGGAGCCCGCCGCGGCCGGTTTCGCTCGCCGAGCGCGAGCGCCCCACGTCCGTGCCGGAGCGGGTGCCGCCGGTCCCGTTCGAGCACGAGGAGCTGGTCATCCGGCGCGGGCTGCGAAGCGACCGCTACGTGGTCGTCGCGGTGCATTCGACCGCGCTCGGGCCGGCGCTCGGCGGAGTGCGGCTCTGGGACTACCCGGCGACGATCGACGCCGCCCGCGACGCCCTGCGGCTCGCTCACGGGATGACGATGAAGGCGGCCGCCGCGGGCCTCAACCTCGGCGGCGGCAAGGGCGTGATCTGCGCCCCGGCCGGCGACGCGGCCGATCCCGAGCTCCGGCGCGCCATGCTGCTCGACTTCGGGGACCTGGTCGAATCGCTCGAGGGCCGCTACATCACCGCGGAGGACGTCGGCGTCTCACCCGATGATCTGGTCGCGATCGCCGAGCGAACCGAGCACCTCACCGGGCTGCCACCCGAGCTCGGCGGCTCGGGCGACCCGAGCCCGTTCACGGCAACCGGTGTCGAGGCGGCGATGCGCGCCTGCGCCCGGTCGATGCTCGGCAGCGCCGACCTCGCCGGTCGTCGGGCGATCGTGGTCGGGCTCGGCCACGTCGGCGAGGCGCTCGCGCGCCGGCTGCTCGCCGCCGGGGCCGAGGTCGCGGCCACGGACGTGGTCGATGCCAAGCGCGGCGTCGCCGAGCCGCTGGGGATCGAGTGGATCGAGCCCGGCCAGGCGATGCTCGCCGAATGCGATCTGCTCGCGCCGTGCGCACTCGGCGGGGCGGTCAACGACGCCAACGTCGACCGGCTTCGCTGCCGGGTGCTCTGCGGCTCGGCCAACAACCAGCTCGCAGAGGAGGGCCTCGACGAGCGGCTCGCTGCGCGCGACATCCTCTACGCGCCCGACTACATCGCCAACGCCGGCGGGCTGATCCACGTCTACATGGAGATTCGCGGCTACGACGAGGGGAGGGCGAGCGAGTTGGTGCTCGGAATCGAGCGGACGATGGACCGCATACTCGCCACGGCGGCCGAGCGCGAGATCACCCCCCTGCGCGCGGCGGGCGAGATCGCTCGCGAGCGCCTCGAGGCGGCGAGCGCCGCCCCCGAGCGCGCGCGGGTGACACACTGAGTCGCATGGAAGAGGTCTGGGTGGTCCGGGCGGGGCTGCTCGGGTACGAGCGGGCTCGCGCCGCCCAGGAGCGGCTCGAGGGGGGCCGCTACGCCGGGGAGGTCCCCGACCTGCTGGTGCTGCTCGAGCACCCGCCGGTGTACACGAAGGGGCGCCGCACCGATCCGGCCGAGCTGCCGATGGGCGAGGACTGGTACCGGTTGCAGGGGATCGAGGTCACCGACACCGACCGCGGCGGCCGGGTCACCTACCACGGCCCGGGTCAGCTCGTGGCCTATCCGATCGTCTCGTTGAAGCCGTACGGCGACGACGTCCACGACTACATCCGCCGGATGGAGCGGGTGATGATCGCGGCGCTGGGCGACTGGGAGGTCGAGGCGCAGGTGATCGAGGGGTTGACGGGGGTGTGGACGCTCGGCGAGCCTCCTCCCGCCGGCGTGGCGAGAAAGATCGGCTCGATCGGGATTCACGTCAACCGCGGCATCACCACCCACGGGCTGGCCATCAACGTCAACAACGACCTCCAGCCGTTCGAGTGGATCGTGCCCTGCGGGATCGAGGCCGTGCGGATGACCTCGATCGCGCGCGAGCTGGGCGCCGAGCAGGACCTCGAGGCGTTCGCCGGCACGGTCGCGACGCGGTTCGGTCAGATCTACGGGCGCCGCCCGGTCGAGATCGAGGCGGAGACGGTGATGGGCGAGACCCTCGCCTCGGTACGGTAGAAGCTCGATGAAGCCAACCGCAGCACCACCCGCCGAGCGCATCCACGTGACCCGCTCGCGGGCCAACCCCGGCGGGGCCAAGGGGATCGAGGGCCGACCGTTTCGCGAGCGCAAGCCGCCGTGGCTGAAGGTGCCCGCGCCCGGCGGGCCCAATTACCGGCGACTGAAGCAGGCGATCGAGGCCGACAACCTGCACACGGTCTGCCAGGAGGCGAACTGCCCCAATGTCGGCGAGTGCTGGGAGCGGGGCACGGCGACGTTCATGATCCTCGGCGACGTCTGCACCCGGCGCTGCGGGTTCTGCAACGTGCAGACGGGGGTCCCCACCTGGAACGATCCGCTCGAGCCGCTGCGGGTGGCGACCCAGGTCAAGGCGATGGGGCTGCGCCACGCGGTGATCACCTCGGTCGACCGCGACGACCTGCCCGACTATGGCGCCGGCGCCTTCGTCGGCGTGATCCGCTCGATCCGGATGATGGCGCCCGGGTGCAAGGTCGAGGTGCTCACGCCCGACTTCCGCGGCCAGGAGATGCCGCTGGCGAAGGTGGTCCACGAACGGCCCGACGTCTTCAACCACAACGTCGAAACGGTGCCGCGCCTCTACCCGAAGGCGCGGCGGGGGTCGGAGTTCATGCGCTCCTGCCGGGTGCTGCGCCTGGCGAAGGAGATGGGCGGGGACGAGGTGCTCACCAAGTCGGGCCTGATGGTGGGCCTCGGCGAGGACTTCGACGAGATGGTCGACGCGTTCCGGATCCTGCGCGAGCACAAGGTGCAGATCCTCACCGTCGGCCAGTACCTGCGCCCCACCGAGCGTCACCTGCCGGTGGCCCGCTACTGGCACCCGGACGAGTTCGACGCGCTGCGGGACGCCGCATATGAGCTCGGCTTCGAGTCGGTCGCCTCCGGCCCCCTCGTGCGCAGCTCCTACCACGCGGACGAATCCGCCCACGAGGTGGCCGAGCGCCGGGCAGCCTGAGCCCTCCCCCCGAGGGCCGATCACACGAGTGAGCAGTCTTGGGGCCTATGGCCCCCCAAACTGCTCAATCGTCGCCTGGCGGCGTCGGGTCGCGCTTGCGATGAGGGGCGGTCGCGCAGGCCCAGAGCGGCGGTCCCCGCCCGAGTGGGCTCGCTCAGGGTGCAAGTCGCTCGAGCACGGTCCCGTCGGGGCCAACCATGACCACGGTTGGGACGATCGCGATTCCGTACTTGCGGGCGATCTCGGGGCGGGCGCGGACGTCAACGGTCAGTAGCGGCTCGGGCTCGGCGCGCAGGCGGCTCTCCCACTCGCGGCACTCGGCGCAGAGCGGGTGGGTGAACTCGACGAAGGCGCGCGGATGGCCGTCGAGCCCGGTGAGATCGGCGGGGTCGAGATGGGCCCGGCGCCGCGGTGAGATGCCGCGCACGCGTGCGGTGAGGCGGTAGAGCTCGCAGCCGGCGCAGAGCCCGGTGCTCGCGGCGAGAAGCGCGAGCGCGGCGACCAGGGAGCCGAGCGCGATGCCGAGGCCCGTTGCACCGAGCCACCAGGCGAGGGCGGCGGCCCCGAGGACCGCGGCGCCGATCATGTTGGCCAGCCGGGGCGGCCGCGAGTCCTCGAGCGGTCCCTCGCCGAGCCGGGGCTGGATCAGCGCGAAGTACGCGAGGCAGGTGAGGCAGAACTGGCGCCCGAGCGTCAGCCCGATCAGCAGCTGGGCCGACATCAGCGCCCAGGCGAGCGGCCAGCCGAAGAGGGCGCCGAGCAATGCCACCGTGCCGACCACGGCCTGGTTGAAGCGCGGGGCGCGTGAGTCGATCACGTCCGTGTCACGCCACGGGTCGGCGGTGCGCGGATGCGATGCCATGCCTCAATGATGGCAAGCCCGAGTCCCCTACTAGGGATTGCTGCGCGGCTAGGGTTCGGCGCCGTTGATCCCGCTCAAGGACAACATCCCCACGGATCGGTTTCCGATCCTCACCGTGCTGTTCATCGCGATCAACATCGCGGTGTTCGTCTGGCAGACGCAATACGAGCCCAACCGCGAGCTGAAGCAGGCCGGGTTCAGCGGGATCGACGCGAGCGCGATCGACTACGGGGCGATCCCCTATCGACTCACCCACCCCGCAGACCAGGAGTGCTTCCTGGCGGCGGTGCCGCAGCGCCGCGCGGCAGAGGTCGCCTGCGAGGGTCAACCCGAGCTCGACGAGGCCCCGGCGACGTTGCCGCTCGACCAGCCGGCGTGGTGGATCACGGTGCTGACATCGATGTTCATGCACGGCGGGATCCTGCATTTGGCGGGGAACATGCTCTTCCTCTGGATCTTTGGCAACAACATCGAGGACTCGATGGGGCGGCTGAGGTTCATCGCCTTCTATCTGCTCGCGGGCGCTGTGGCGGTGTACGCGCAGTCGCTGATCGACACCTCGGCGACGGTGCCGACGATCGGCGCCAGCGGCGCGGTGGCCGGGGTGTTAGGCGGCTATGCGCTGCTGCATCCGCATGCGAGGGTGCTGACCCTGGTGATCATCATCTTCTTCGTCACCGTGATCGAGGTCCCCGCGATGCTCATGCTCGGGCTGTGGTTCCTGCTCCAGTTCCTGCCCGCCGTCGGCCAGACCGCGCTCACCGAGGTCGGTGAGGGCGGTATCGCTTACTTCGCCCACGTCGGCGGCTTCGTGTTCGGCCTCGCGGCGATCAAGCTGTTCGCCAACCGCCACCGGGACCGATCGGTCGAGCCGCCCTACCCGGTGTACTGAGCGGGTGGATCCGAGCGTACGCACCGCGCTGCTCGCCGGCGGCCTCGTCTTCGTCGGCCTGTTCGCGGTGATGACCGTCGCGGTCGCGGTGCAGTTCGGCGTCGACATCTTCACCGTCGTCGCCGCGCTGATCATCCTGATGCTGGCGCTGCCGCTGATCGGCGCACTGCGCAACCCGCCCGAGTAGCGCCCGGTCGGCTGGAGTGGAGCCAGCCGGAATCGAACCGGCGCCCTCCTGCTTGCAAAGCAGGCGCTCTCCCAACTGAGCTATGGCCCCTTGAGGGCAATTGTAGGTTGAGCCACCCTGGATCTGGTCGTTACGAACGCTCGCGCCCAGGCATCGTTTGTGCGACGATCAGCCCGCACCCGGACCGGAGGAAAGGGATGGCTGAGACGAAGGCGGCGACGTCGGTAGGCGAGCGGCAGGATCCGGACAAGTCGCCGCAGGTAGTCGAGGAGGCGGAGACCGGCGTCGAGAGCCGGCCGACGGCGGAGCGGCCCGAGGTCTCCAACCTCGACATCGTCCGCCACTACTTCGACATCGCCGCCGATGCGCTAGGGCTCGCCGACGACGTGAGGGTCGTCTTCTGGACCCCGTACCGCGAGGTCACGGTGCAGATCCCGGTGAAGCTCTCCGACGGCAAGGTGCATGTCTTCTCCGGCTACCGGATCCAGCACAACGGCGCCCGCGGCCCCTACAAGGGCGGCATCCGCTTCCACCCCGAGGTCGACGTCGACGAGGTTCGCGCGCTCGCCTCGCTGATGACCTGGAAGACCGCGATCGCCGGCGTCCCCTTCGGCGGCGCCAAGGGCGGCGTCAACTGCCCCGCCGAGACGCTCGAGCGCCACGAGGTCCAGTCAATCACCCGCTCGTTCATGGACAAGATCGAGAAGGTGCTAGGCCCGACCCGCGACATCCCGGCGCCCGACGTCAACACCAACGCCCAGGTGATGGCCTGGATGATGGACGAGTACGGCAAGCTCCACGGCCACACGCCGGCGATCTGCACCGGCAAGCCGATCGCGCTCGAGGGCTCCTACGGCCGCGAGGCCGCCACCGGCCGCGGCTGCGTCTACATGTTTCGAGAGGCCGCCCCGCACCTCGGCCTCAGCCCCGCCGACACCACCTTCGTCGTCCAGGGCTACGGGAACGTCGGCTCGTGGGCGTCGCGGATCATGCAGCAGCTCGGCTCGCGGATGGTCGCCGTCTCTGACGCCCACGGGGCGATCCGAAACGACGGCGGCATCGACGCCAACGCCCTTCAGGACCACATCTCCAAGGGCGGCCTGATCACCGACTTCGAGGGCGCCGAGGCGATCGACGCCGACGACCTGGTCGCCGTCCCCTGTGACGTCTTCATCCCCGCAGCGCTCGGGGGCATGATCCACGACCACAACGCCGACCGGATGGACTGCAGGGTGCTCATCGAGGGCGCCAACAGCCCGACGACGCCGGCGGCCGACCGGATCCTCTCCGACAAGGGCGTCTACGTGATCCCCGACGTGATGGCCAACGCCGGCGGCGTCGTCGTCTCCTACTTCGAGTGGGTCCAGAACCTCCAGCACTTCCGCTGGGACGAGCGCGAGGTCAACGACAAGCTCGGCACCGTGATGCGTCGCGCCTACCGCGAGGTCTCCGCCCGGGCGAAGGAGGAGAGCCTCGACCTGCGCCGGGCCTCCTACCTGGTCGGGATCGAGCGCGTAGTCGAGGCTGCCCGCACGCGGGGCTACATCTAGAGCGCCGCTCTAGAAATCAAAGTCCTTGGGCTTGCCCTGCTCGAACCACAGCTCGTCGTCCTCGGGCTGATCGCGCAGGAACTCCGGCGTCTCCTCGAGCACGTCGTCGCCGTCCCCCTCGCCGGCGGCAGGCGGCTCGTCGTCCTCGGCCGGCGGTTCGGGCTCGTCCGCCGGTGCCGGCTCCTCGACCGGCGGTGGCTCGGGCTCCTCGACCGGCGGCGGTTCCTCCATCGGCGGCGCCTCGGCCTCCTCGATGGGATGCTCGACCGTGTCGAGCGACTCGATCGGCGGCGCTTCCGGGTCCGGCACGGCCTCGCGCTCCCCGAGTGCCTCGGCCCCACCCGCGGGCGCCTCTTCCAGCCCCTCGTCGAGCTCCAAGTCGAGCTCATCGAAGTCCAGCTCGCCAACGTCGGAGACCTCCGCCTGCGACTCCGCGGCGGGCTCGGGCGGTGGCGCCTCAACCCCCTCCGGCGGCGGCTCTTCGGTGACCTCCCCCAGCGGCTCCTCCGAGACCCCCGCCCGCGGCTCCTCGGCGACCTCCGCCCGCGGCTCCTCGATCTCGACGTCGAAGAGGCCTGACGACTCGTCGGCAGCGGCCGCCGGAGCCTCAGCCTCGACCTCGGCGCCCGGCTCGGGAGGCTCAGCGACTGCAGCCTCCGCCACGCCCCCCGCCTCCTCGCGATCGGGGAAATCGGGCTCCCCGGGCCTCGCCGGCGGCCCGAAGGCCTCCGATTCGAGGCGCTCGAGCTCGTTGGCGTCGGCACCCTGCCGGCGCTTCAGCTCGAGGTGCTGGCGGATCGCGTCGTCGAGGATTCCCATCGGCCTACCGCTCTAGAAAGACTACCCGCGTGAGCCGGCGTCAGACCATGGCCGCGGCGGCGTGCACGCGGTTTTTCCCGGCCCGCTTGGCCTCATACAGCGCCGCATCGGCGGCGGCGATCAGCCCCTGGACGTCGTCGGCGGCGCCTGGCATCGTCGCCGCGCCAACGCTTGCGGTCACCCTCAGCTCCCCCTCGCCGTCGACGATCGGGATCGGCTCGGCCGCGATGCGGGTGCGGATCCGCTCGGCGACCTCCACCGCTCCGGCGGTCCCGGTCTCCGGCAGCGCGACGACGAACTCCTCGCCCCCATACCGCGCCGGCTCGTCGATGTTGCGCGACTCGGCGTTGAGTACCCGCGCCACCTTGCGCAGCACCGCGTCTCCCTGCAGGTGGCCGTGCGTGTCGTTCACCCGCTTGAAGTCGTCGATGTCGAGGATGAGCAGCGAGAGCTCGTGCCGGAAGCGGTCGGCCCTCGCCGCCTCCTTGCGGATCAGCTCCCGGAAGGCGCGGTTGTTCGCAAGTCCGGTGAGCTCGTCGGTGATCGCCTGCTCGGAGACCAGCTCGTGCAGGGCAACGTTCTCAACCGAGGCGGTCGCCTGCCCGAGCAGATAGAGGAAGACGTCGCGCTCGGCCGGCGAGAACGCCCGGTCGGCGCGGGCCACGGTCATCACCCCAACCGGCTCATCGGCGTCGCCGATGCGGCCGAGCGAGCTCGCCATCGCGATCGCGCCGTCGAGCTCCTCCTCGACCAGTCCCTGCCGGCGCCAGGCGCCGTGCTCTGCCCCCAGGGCCGCGTCGCGGGTCTGTTCGGTCGGCAGCCCGGCCTCGGCCTCCGCGCCGACCCGGCCGCTGAGCACGATCAGCCCGTAGTCCGCCTCGACCGCGCTCACCGCCGTCTCGACCAGGATCCCGAGCAGCGCCTCGCGGTCGAGCCCGGAGGCGAAGGCCTCTCCGATCCGGCGGACCGAGCGATCGATCTCGACCTGCTGGCGACGAAGCTGGCCCATCTGCTCGCTGAGTCGATCGCTCATCTTGTTGAACTCGCTCGCCAACCCCGCCATCTCGTCTCGTCCGACCACCGGCACCTCGCGGCCGAAGTCGCCCTCGCCGATCCCCCGCGCGGCGTCGAGCATCGCCCTCACCTGGCCCCCGAGCGCGCGGGTGATCATCGCCACCGCCACCAGGGCGATGCCGAAGAAGGCGAGCAGCACCGCGGCCACCCCCTGGCTGGAGGCGAGGAAGCCCTCGGACTCCCGCGGGCCCGCCACCACGACTCGAAGCCCGTCGCCCCCCGGGAGTGGTGCGCCCGCGGACCGCATCTCCTCGCCGTTGACCTCGACGTCGACCGCGTCCTCGCCGGCGGGCAGCGAGGCGTCGCCGAGCGCCGCTGTGCTCGAGAGCATCCCCTGCGGTCCGACCACGGCCACGTTCGCCCCGGTCACGTCCTCGACGGCCAGCAGGTACTCCTGAAGCGTGGTGGTCGAAAGCGTGAGCGTGGCCAGCGGAGCCCCCGCGCTCACCGCGATCTCGAGTGACGCGGAGGCGATCGTGCGCGGATCGCCGACGCCGGCCAACTCGTCTCCGTCGGCGTCGACGATCGCGAGGGAGCGAATGCCCTGCCCGCGGACGAGCTCACGGGCGCGGGCCTCGACGGCCTCGCGATCGTCGATGCGCAGAGCCGCCGCGAGCTCCGAGTCCTCCGCGATCGGCCGCGCGGTGGAATCCGCTTCGTCGATGCGGTCCTCATAGATCGAGATCGCGGTCTCGAGCCCCGCCCCAAGGCGGGCGTCCGCCTTGCCACTCGCCGAGTCGCCCGCGATCTGCACCACCAGGATCGCGAGGGCGATCATCGGCAGGACGACGATCAGGACGAAAAAAAGCGCCAGGCGCCCGCGAAAGCTCAAACCATCAGCTTAGATCGGCCGAATCGGGGCTATCCTTGCGTCCGCGGCCTTGCAGCGCCGCGTACAGCGGGGCTATAGCTCAGTTGGGAGAGCGCCTGGATCGCACCCAGGAGGTCACGGGTTCGAGCCCCGTTAGCTCCATTTCGCCGGATTCCGCTTGGCTGGGCGGTTCCTGGGTCACGTCGTCTGTTCCCATCACGCGCTCGGTCATCTCGCCGGGGAACTGAGAGGGAACACGCGCCGCTCGGATCGCCGCCTCGGCCTCCAGGTGCGGCTGTTCGTCGAGCTCGTCGATCACATGCCCGTAGCGGGTCAACGTCAGCCGGGCATCGTGGCCGAGCTGCCGGGCGACGTAGATGACGCTCCGACCCTCGTGGAGCAACAGCGAGGCGAAGGAGTGGCGCAGCGCGTAAGGGGTGGCGTCCTCGACCCAGCCGCCTCCGCGGCGCGGGCGAACGCCCGCCGTCGCCACGATTGGTAGGCGGCCTCGGACCAGGCCGCCCCGTCGTGACCGGGGAACACGAGACTTGCTCCGGGCGGTCGACGCGACGCAAGCCGCCACCGCGCGAGGTCAGCCTTCAGTGGCGTCAGGAGCCGAACCGTGCGGTGACGCCGGGTCTTGGTGTCCTCCTCGCGGCCGAGGGAGAGCGCCCGCTCGACGAGCAGAGTCTGGCGGCGGACGTCGCCCCATCTGAGCGCGAGGGTCTCGCCGGGCCGCAGCCCGGCGTAGGCAAGTACGGAGATCAGCGTCGCGTCGCGCGGCCCCAGCGAGGCGCGCATGGCCTCAATGCTTGCCGGCGCCAGCGCGCGTATCTCCTCGCGCCGCGGTCGGCGCGCCTTGCGGACGAATCGCGTGGGATTGGCGGCGATCCGTTCGGCCTCAACGGCGCGCTGCAGAATGGCTCCGAGCAGCTCTAGGGCCTGGCGGACGGCCACCGACCCGGCCCCGGCGGCCAGGCGTTCGGCCTGCCAACGGGCAATGCGGTCGGGACGCAGGTCCCGAAGCGGGATCGCGCCCAGCGAGGGTGAGAGGTGGTGGTCGTAGAGGCCGGTGTAGTGCTTGCCCGTCTTGGGAGCGAGCGTCACGGCGTGGGTCGGGCCTAGGTGCCCACGACGAAGTCGTCCAGCGTCTCACGGCCGCCTTCGAGCGACGCAAGCGCGCCCAGCTGGCGACGGCGCTTGACCTCGGCGTCGAAATGCTCCGCGTCAGCCTTGCGGTCGAAGCCCCGCGAGCGGTTGCGGGCGCCCTCGCGGTAGCGCACAACCCATTTCCGACCCTTGCGGTGGACGCTCACGGCTTCGGCATCGTAGACCCGGGCTGGCCCCGGTCGAGGCGGACGATCGCGGCCGTGAGCGGACCGGCATCCGCTGCCACCCCGCGGTGCCGCACCGCGTGAGCGGGGCTCGCAGCCCAGACGCGAACCGCATCGCCGAAATGATCCAACGCCCGCCGCGCTTGACCGCGCCCAACTCACCCCGAGCGATCGCGCCGCGGATCACCTTAGGCGTCACGTTTAGCGTCGCCGCGAGCGAGCTGACCGTGTACGCCGGCTGCTCGCGCAAGGGATCCGCCTCGTCTCCGTCCAGCAGACCACGCAGGCGCTCTCTCGCCGCCTGATCGGCCGCGAGCGCGTCCACGATGGCAACGGCAAGGGGATCGCGGGGCAGCCGAGTGCCGGCCTGCCCATCCTGATCCCGGGCCTCATGATTCCTCGCCATCCCTACCTCTGATGTGGCGCGAGCGCTCCCAGAGTCCAACCTCAGCGGTTCACCGCAGAACGTCTCTAGCGCCTGCCTCCACCGCAGGAGTCGTCCCTGCCTCTCCGCCCCCAGCCCGCCTGTTTCCGCCTGCGTCCTCGCCACCGACAGCCGAAAAAGCGCTCACACAGTTGCACTGATGTGCACATGTAACATCGTCAACGAATGCCGGCTCGTTCGCACTTCGCCCGGGTCGCCGTCGACGAGGAGCGCTGGGCCGCCTTTCGGCGCGTAGCGCTCGAGCGTGGATTGTCGATCTCGGCCCACCTCGGGCGCCTGGTCGAGGCCGAGCTCAAGCGCCGCGAGGGGTTGGGCCTCGTGTCCGCAGAAGCGGCGCCCGATGACGAGCAGGCGCTCTCGGCGCTCGCCGCGGTGCGGGCCTCGATCGACGAGCTCGACGCGATCGCCGGGCGGCTCGCCCGCTCGGCGGTGGCCCACGGCGGATCGTGGGAGGACGTCGCCGGCAGGCTGCGGCTTAACCGCGATCGCGCCGAGGCGGCGTACGGCGGCTCTCCGGCTGGAATCGACTGAGCGATCACCGGCGCCCGTCCCCGGAATGGCGGTGGACACCGCTGTCGCTGCTCGCGCATTGCGACAGCGAGCCGAAAGGACGGCGGGACTACTCCTTGTCGTCC
Source organism: Solirubrobacterales bacterium (assembly GCA_050697155.1). Lineage (GTDB taxonomy): Bacteria > Actinomycetota > Thermoleophilia > Solirubrobacterales > 70-9 > JBOGZD01. Next base: position 47,582 of record JBOGZD010000003.1, read on the forward strand.
CTTGCGAGAGCGGGCTAGGCATGGCCGAGACGCTCGCATCCGCCGCCCAGCGGAAGTCGCCAACGGAAGCTGGTCTGTGCCGAGGCTCCACGGCTGCCCGGTGGACGCGACGCGCCGAAGTCTTCGCGCTCAGGCCAGAGTGATGCCCTCGACCGTGTCGCGCAACACCGCTGTGTCCGCGTACACCCGCCCGCGAGTCAGCTTGCCCTCGCTGAATTCGTAGATCCAGACGTTGTGTACGTCCAAAGTCTCGCCGTTCTTCGCCCGCGCCTGGACGTGGACCGGGACGACGACCTGATCGCCACCGTCGATGAAGCCCTCCGGCGTCGAGTTGAACTCGTCGAACCACCGCCACAACTCGCGCGTGAACCAACCGATGACCGCGTCGGCCCCCCGGAAGGTGCCCCCGTAAGGGATCGAATCCGGCACCACCAGCTCGGAGTCGGGGTGGAGGACGTCCCGCATGTTGGCGGGGTTGTCCTTGCCCCAGCCGGCGAAGGCCTGGGCGAGCAGTTCGATGTTGGATGCACCCACATTCACTCCGTTTCGCTCGAGTCTCCGTTCACGGTTCCGGTCCCGCGCCGCTCCTCATGATCTCGCGCCAGTAGCGCCATTCGAAAGAACGCGGCGATCAGCTCGCGCGGTCCGGGTGGCTTGGCGGCACCGCGTCGGTGGGCGTCGATCGTGCCAACGCTGACCAGCGCTCGCTCGGGGGCGAGCCACTCGGCGAAGCCCCACTCCGCGATCTCGTCACCAAGCACGAGCTCGCGGGCGGTTGCGGCGGGCGAGCTACCCGCATCGAGGCGCTCCCCGGCCGCCCGCTCGAGCCAGCGCCAGTAGTCGATCAGGTGCCGCACCTCGTCGGGTCCACAGACCGGGCCGTGCCCGGGGACGAACCGCTCGGCGCCGAGCCCCAGCAGGCGCTCGAGTGCCGTCACCCAGCGCTCGAGCGGCCCCGCCCACATGATCGGGGTGACGCCGATGAAAAGGATGTCGGCCGCGATCACGACCCTCGCGTCCGGGACCCAGGCGATCAGGTCGCCCGGTGTGTGCGCGGGGCCGACCTCGATCAGCCGGACCTCGCGGCCGCCGACATCGAGCTCCAGCCCTCCAGAGAATGTTCGGGTCGGCGTCACGAGCTGCAGATCGTCAAATGAGAAGGGTCTGAGCGCCTCGCTCACGTAGGCGGCAATTGCGGCGATGTCGTCGCGCCGTGGATAGGGGAGCGGCAGCGAGCCCACGAGCTGGAGGGCGCCCGCGAGCGCCCCGAAGCGCTTCATCTCGGCGGGAGATCCGTCTCCCATCACCGCCGCCGCGGCCTCGGTGGCGATGATCTCCACTCCTGGCACCTCCTGATTTCCCCACCAGTGATCGCCGTCGGAGTGGGTGTTGACGAGTGTCTCGATCGGCGCCTTCTCGGTCAGCGGCGCCATCGCGGCCAGCATGCGGCGGGAGAGCTGTGGATCCCACAGGGTGTCGACGAGCAGGGACGCTCCTTCGCCGACCACGATGGCCGCGTTGCTCTCGCCGAGCAGCCCGTTCGGCTGCAGCCAGGCGTGGACGCCCGGGCGGACCTCAGTCAGCCCACCGTCGAATCTCGCCGGACCGGGATGAAGGGGACTGACTGCAGACACCTGGCTCATCTCAACTTAAGAGCCTGCCCGGCCCGTCCGCCGTGGTCATCCCGTCCTGCACGCTGGAGGCTAGGGGGCGCGCGCAGCGATCCGATTCGCGACGTACTCCGCGTCCCGCCCGGCGCCCAGGATGAGCATCGAGCTGAACCCGGACTGGAAGGCAAGGCCGGTGAAGTAGAGGCCCGGGGCCGAGGTGACGACGCCGCGCTCCTCCTTCGGCCAGCCGTCCTCGGCGATCACTCGTGGCTCTATCCAGGCGAAGTCCTGCTTGAACCCCGTGCACCAGATCACGTTCGCAACGTCGGGGACGGTGCCGTCGTCGAGCTCAGGCTGGCCGTCGCGCACGCCGGCCACGCGCGCGGTTCTCCGCTCGACTCCGGCCGCCTCGAGGTCGCTTCGCTTGATCCGCAGGAGCGGCCCGCCGTGCGCGCGGATCTTCGGGCGCAGCTTTCGGCCGATCGGCGTTCGCAGCGTCAGCACCCTGCGCGCGAGAAACGACATCACCCGCCAGCCCACCACGCGGGCTCCGCGCCCCTCGATGTCGAACGGGATCTGGCCGGTGTCGCGACCGCAGAGGATCGTCCTGCGCCCGCCCGCGACGTCGATCGCGACGTCGGCGCCCGAGTGGGCCGCGCCGACGACGAGGACCGGGCCGTCTCGGAGTTGTCCGGGGTTCTTGTAGTCGCTCGAGTGGAGCTGGACGATCTCCGGGTCGAGGTCGGACGCTAACAGGGGCGTGAACGGGCGCCCGAACGTACCGGTGGCGACCACCACGTTCTCGGCCTCGAGCCGCCAGTTGCCGCAATCGACGAGGTACCCACTGCCGTCCCTCGATACCTTCTCGACCCTGGTGCCGCCGCGGACCGGCAGCTCGAACGCGCTCGCGTATCGCTCGAGGAAGTCGGCCATCTGGTCCTTGGTCGGGAACATCCAGGGTGTGGCCGGGAACGGCATCCCCGGCAGGCCGTCGAGACGCGCGGGGCTGTACAGCCGCAGCGAGTCGTAGTGGCGACGCCAGTTGTCGCCGACCTGCTGCTGCTCGTCGACGATCACAAACGGGCGGTCGCGCTTCGCGAGGTGATAGCCGGTGGCAAGGCCGGCCTGCCCGGCGCCGACGACGACGGTCTCGGTTCGCTCGGTCGCCGCGATCACGACATCGCCTCCGCGGCCTTGACGTTCGCCATCACCACGCCGATCGTTTCGCGGAGCTCCTCGGTCGGGCTGAACTCGACGATCTCAGCGCCGGCGTAATGGACCGGGGTGTGCCCAGGCGGCACGTAGTAGGCGTCGCCGGCGACATACGTCTCCTCACGGTCCGCGAACCGGAACGTGATCATTCCCTCGAGGACGTACCCCCAGCGCGGCACCTGACAGCGATTCTCCGGCAGGCCGCGGAACAGGCCGGCCCAGTCGGCGTCCGCGGTGTGCGACTCAAAGCACACCGAGTAGCCGCCGTCGAGATGCTCCGTACGGACGTCGAACCCGTCCAGTGAAACGCTCTCGGACGCTGTCTCTCTCGATACCTTCGGCATGTCGTGCTCCCTTGCTCGTGGCGCCCGCCAACCGGGCACCAGAGCGAAGCTAAACCCGCCCACGGCCTCCGCGCATCGGCTGAAACACCCAACTTCCGCTGGCCGCCGGAGTGGGTGATTCCACCCACCCGGCGTTAGACCAGCTCGTGCTCGTACGCGAATGCGGTCGCCGCGGAGCGCGAGGACAAACCGAGCTTCGCGAAGATGTTGCTCACATGGCGCTCGACCGTCCGCTCGCTGAGGACGAGCTCGGCGGCGATCGCCTTGTTGGTCCGGCCGGCGGCGATGAGGCGCAGGACCTCGAGCTCGCGCGCGGTGAGCCCGTGGACATCGCGGGGAGCTGCGGGCTCGCCGAGGGCATCGATCTCGGCTAACGCAGACGCTGCGCCGAGCCCGGTGAAGGCCTCGCGCGCAGCGGCGAGCTCCATCGTCGCGGCGTCCTCGTCGCCGAGCGCTCGGCAGCCCCGGGCCACCAGCGCGCGCGCTCGTGCGGCCTCGTACGGCGCGTCCAGCTCCTGCCAGCCCCGCGCCGCGCGCCGGAGCGCCACCAGCGCCCGCTCGGCGTCGCCCGCGGCGAGCAGCAGCGCTCCGCGCGCCTGCGCCGCGACCGCATCGAGCATTCCACCCTCGTAGTCGGCGGCGATCCCCCCGAGCTCGTCGCAGGCGGCGCGAGCCTCGTCCGCCGCCCCGGTCGCAAGCATGATCTCGACCGCTGCCGGCAGGAGGCCTGCGCGGGCCGGTCGCTCGGTGGTCTCCGCGAGGACGCGGCGGATCGAGGCCGCCGCTGCGCCCGCCTCGCCCTGGGCGAGTCGCAACAGCGCGAGGCCGGGCTGTGGCTCGCGGCCACGATGGCTTGCCTCTCGGTACGCGTCCTCGGCCGCGGAAAAGTCTCCCTGAAGCCGGTGCACGTCGCCCTCGAGGTAGCTGGCCTCGCCGGCGGCCCGCTGGTTGTTCCCCTGGAGGCAGCGCCCGCCCGCCCGCCGGGCCTCCTCAAGCGCCTCGTCCCACGCGCCTCGCAGAGCCATGATCTCGGTTCGGTGGACGAGGCACCGGCCCGTGAAGGCCACCATGTCGGGCTGCTCCTCGCACCACTGCGAGAGCGCGGCGGTCCACTCGGCCGCCCGCCGCAGCTCGTAGGCCTCCCGGCAACCGAGGATCACGCCGCAGTAGACGATGCCGCTCGGGATCGGCGACAGCTCCCCGGTCGAGACCGAGACCATCGCCTCGTCCAAGAGCCGGAGGCCTTCCTGCACTTCGCCCCTCTTGATCATGAGATGACCCTGGTGGTGGCCCGCAAGCGCGACGAGGTCCGGGTCACCAAGGTGCTCGCCGATCCGGGTCGCCTCTGCGGCCGCTGCGATCGCGCCGTCGAGGTTGCCCTGGGCTTCGCGCTGGAACATCACCGGGATCAGGAGGTACCCCTGCTCGACACATTCACCGCCCTCGCGATCCACGAGGCGCTGCGCTCGGCCGAGCCAGCCGCCCGCGCGCCCCATCTCGCCCTCCTGGACGAGGTTGATCCCCACCCAGAATGCGCAGCGTGCCGCGGGGAGGGCTTCACCCGCGTTGAGGTGGGCCTGGTGCGCGCGTTCGAGCGCGTCGTAGAAGTCGCCGTGACGGCCGAGCATGTAGGCGGCGATTGACAACCGCTCAAGGTCGTCGGCGGTCAGGGACGCCTTTCGATCGGCTCCCGACAGCGCCGCGTATGCGGCGTTCCAAGCCCGATCCGCGTAGAGCTCGCGGCCTCGTTCGACGTCGGCGAGGGCGTCCACCTTATTGTGATTATCGCCCCAGCATCGCGCCTTTGAGTATTACGGCCTCAATCGCTCCGTGGCAGCTGCTGGCCCGGCTAAACGAGCGTCCGATCGCCCGACTCGAGACGATCGCAACGGACGAGCTGGAGAAGCCGCAATGGATACCGCTCACTGTCGCAACCGCGTGACAGCAGAACTGTCGCTCCCATGGCTTGCGTGAGGTGGCATCCGCGCCTCCCGGCACGATCGGGCAGTGGCCCGATTCCCATCACTTAAGGCACGGCAACTGCTCCGTGTGCTTACCAGCGAGCCGCTCGGCTACCGAATCGTCCGCCAGTCGGGCTCGCACCGCCGGCTGCAGGCGGCTGGTCGGCCGCCAATCACCTTCAGCTTCCACGATCGACAGACCGTCCGGCCCGCGACCGTAAAGCGGATCCTGTGCGACCAGGTGGGCCTCACTGAGGACGAGGCCCTGCGGCTACTCTAGGAGCCAGAGATGGAAACGATTCGCGTCATCTACGAGCAGGACGAGGACACCTGGGTGGCGACGTCCCCCGAGGTCCCGAATTGGACGGTGGTCGCCCACAGCTACGAGGAGGCCCACCGCCTCGCCGAGGAGGGCGTGCGCTTCGCCCTCGATCGCGGCGACGTCGACGTGAAGCATTTCGTTCCCGCGCCTGCCGCTTGAGTCAACGCGGGTTTCGATCGCCCGGCGGGGAACCAGGAGGGAACATCAGCCTAGGTTTCGCCGTCGTCGGCGGGCCCGCCGAACAGGGCAAGTTGGCTCCAGAGCAGGGGTTTCTCGCCCCCGGCGTCCGCCCGTTTCCCCTCCGCATTGGATCGCACCCAGGAGGTCACGGGTTCGAGTCCCGTTAGCTCCATCTCACTGGAATTCCGCTTGGTCGGACGGGCTCCGGGATCCCTCAGGGCGCTCCCGCGCACCCGGTCGCGGGTCGACTCGCATCAGTCGGCGGACCCACCCTCGCTCAACCCGACCCTGCGGTGAAGCCGTCGCAATGGCGCGGGCGCCCACCAGTTGCGGCTCCCGAGCAGGGCCATGAGCGCGGGGACGAGCAGCGCCCTGATGACCGTCGCGTCGATGATCACGGCGAGCGCCGTGCCGATCCCGAGCTCCTTGATGAAGACGATCTCGGAGGTGGCGAAGGCTCCGATCGCGACGCAGAAGAGAACCGCGGCGGCGGTGACGATGCGACCGGTTCGCTCGAGTCCCTGGGCGACGGCCTCGCGGTCGTCGAGACCCGCGTCGCGCGCCTCCTTGATCCGGCTGAGCAGGAAGACCGCGTAGTCGGTCGAGAGCCCGAACGCGAGTGCGAACAGCAGCACCGGCTGGGTGGCCTCGAGCGCCCCAACGCTCTCGTAACCGAGCAGGCCCTCCAGGCGGCCGTCCTGGAAGATCAAGACCAGCAGGCCGAAGGCCGCGCTCAGCGTCAGCAGGTTCATCACCAGCGACTTCAGCGGCAGCACGATCGAGCCGGTGAAGAGGAAGAGGAGCACGACCGTCGCGATCGACAGCACGGCGATCCCGAGCGGAAGCCGCGAGCCGAGGCTCTCCTGCTGATCGACGAAGTCGGCGGTCTCGCCGGTCACCCCGAGCTCGGCTGGGTTGTCGAGCGCGCGGATCGCGCGGACGAGCTCCTGGGTGGCCTCGTCAAGCGGCGCGCTCTCGGAAATGACGTCGAGCCGCCACGTATCGCGATCCAGTCGATCCGGCTCCACGACGGCGGCTACCGCCGGGAGCTGCTCGATCCCTTCGGTGAGCGCTGTGACCTCCGTTTGCGCTTGGGCCTCGACCGCCACGTGCAGGGACGACGTCGGGTTCGGCGGGAACTCCGCACGGAGGGCGTCGTCGACCTGACGGGGCACCGAGCTCTCCGGCAGGTCGCGGGCCGAGAACCCGGTGAACTCGATCCGCAGGAACTGGCTGCCGACCAGCAGCAGCGCCAGCGCCGTCACCGAGGCGATCAGGGCGGGCCGGCGCATCACCGCGCGCGAGAGCCGGTACCAGCCGCCCCGGCCCTGCTGGCGTGCCACCTCGTCGGCGGCCCGCTGCCAGCGCCGCGGGGCGAGCGCGTTTACCCGGGTTCCGAGCACGGCGAGGAGCGCCGGCAGCGCGATCAGCGAGGTCGCGGCGGCGAGCAGCGCGACCAGCACGCCGCCGATCCCCATCGAGTAGAGGAACTGCTGCGGGAAGACGAGCAGCGCCGCCAAGGCGGCGGCAATCGTGAGGGTGCTGAAGAGGACCGTGCGCCCGGCGCTCAGAAGCGTTCGCCGAAGCGCCTCCCGACCGGGACCCAGCCGCGCCAGCTCCTCGCGGTAACGGGAGACGATGAACAGGCTGTAGTCGATCGCAAGACCGAGGCCGAGGGCGATGACGAGGTTGACGACGAAGATCGAGAGCGGGATCGCCTCGTTTACGAGCCGCAGGGCGAGAAACGCGCCGAAGATCGTCAGCGTCCCCACGAACAACGGCAACAGCGCGGCCACGAACCCGCGGAAGAAGAGCAGCGACAGCGCGAACAGGATCGGGAAGGCGATCATCTCCGCTCCACCGATGTCCTCGCCGACCTGCTCGCCGACGGCTGGCCCCGCCAGTGCCCCTCCGCCGAGCAGCACCCCGGGCTCACCCTCCAACTCTTCTTCGAGGCCCTCGGCGGCGTCCTCGACCTGCTCGTCGGAGACATCGCGGAAGACCGCCGCCAGGTAGGTCGACCGGCCGTCGTCGCTGACCTGCGCCGGGTCGCGCGTCTCATAGAAGCTGAAGACACGAGCGATCGCGGGATCGTCCTCGAGCGTGCGCGCGACGGACTCGACCCGCTCGCGGGCGGCGCCGCTCTCGACCGCGGCATCGGTTTCGATCAGTGCTATCAGCCCGACGCCAACCTTCTCGCCGGCCGCCCGCTCGAGGGCCACGCGAGTCCGCTCCGTCTCGGAGTCCGGATCGATGAACGGGTTGCCCGTCGTGTCTAGGAGGCCAAAGACCGGGGCGCCGAAGGCGACCGCGGCAACGAAGGCGACCGCCGTGATCGCCAGCGTCGCCTTCGCGCGCCCGTAGACGGTGTCAGCGAGCGCTCGCAGCAAGCTCGTCCGACCGGTCTTCGAATGGGACGCTGCCCTCAAGCAGGTCGCGCTCCAAGTCCTCGCACCACCTCACGATCCACGCCTGGATTCCGAGGCCGTAGCGCCAAGCGATGTACGCGAACTTGTATTCGGGTCGATAGGGGAGATCCACCTGGCGGAGCGCGGCGAGCTTGCCCTCGTGCTGGGTTCGCATCGCGCGGACCACGCCGATCGCCTCCTCGTCGCTGAGCGCGTCGGCGAAGAACAGCTTCAACAGCCCCTCGTTGCGGAGCTCGAATGTGAGCTCGGGGTCGATCAGCCACTCATGAAGCGCCGCCTCCCCCGTCGGGGTCAGCGAGTAGACGCTTCGTGGGCGCTCTCCGCGCGGCTCATCGGACCTGCTCACCAGCTTCCGCGCCTCCAGGCGCCTCAGCTCCGGATAGATCTGGCCCGCGCTCGCGGACCAGAAGAAGCGGGTCGAGCGCTCGACCCGGCGCTGGATCTCATAGCCCGTTCGAGCGCCGAGGCGAATCATGCCGAGTAGAAGCCGGGCGGTCCCTGTTAGCTCGGGCGGAGGGATCGGACAGATATATCAGTGCAAGGTATCCCCGTCAAGATCGGCCGTCTGGGCAAGCCCTCGCTGACCGACGCCGGCTTCCGCTCGGATACCGGCCGCGCCGAGACATCAAGGTTGCGCTGCCCTGTATCACCCGGTTAGCTTCACGGCCTGCGAGAGGTCCTTTCGCGACGAGATGCAGAGCTTCGCGTAGGCGTGGCCGGGGTGGGCCTCGACCGTCCTCACCGTCACGAGCACGTGATCACCGAGCCGGGCACCCGCTTGGTGATCGAGGTCTCCGCGCGCTGCGCTATCGGGCGTGGGCCTCAGGGCGCCCGCGGCCAGAGATCCGAGTCGGCGATCTCGAGCAGGTTGCCGGCGGGATCGTGAAAGTAGAACGAGCGCTTTGCATCGCCCCACTCGTGGTCGTGGACGATCTCCACCCCCCGCTCGATCAGGTGCTCGCGCCAGCGCTCGTAACCGGCCGCGGAGGCGTGCATGCAGGCGTGGCCGGGCCCGCTGGTCCCGTGATCGGCGATCGGGCCCGATCGGGTCGCAAGCCGCTCGCGGTCGAACAACAGCAGCACCCCTAGCCCGACTCGAAAGGCGAGCCCGTCGTCCCAGCGAGCCACCAGCGCCAGGCCGAGAACCTCGCGGTAGAAGCTCTCGATCTCCTCGCGCTGCTCGGGGTCATGGTAGAGCGCCGTTTCGAGCACGCCCTCGAAGCGCCCAAGGCCGGCGCTCATCGGCAGGCGATCTCGTCGGGACGCACGATCGGCGAGGCTACCTGTGGCGGGGTACCGGTCCACCCGGAGGGATCGCGCGCAGGGCGCGAAGGTGGCGGCGCAGGCCGCCGCCGGCCGCGATCGCCGAGCGCAACGCCCGGCGCTCGTGCGGGCCCGGTGGGGACCCGCCCGCGGGCTCGAAGCGACTACGGCGCAGCGCCGCCAGATAGCGGGCGACCCCGCGCCTGCCGACGCCGGTGAAGCGTCGCTCGAGCGTGAGCAGGGTCGTCCCGGGCTCTATCCGCCAACCGAACCGCCGGAGCGCCGAGACCAGCTCGCCGAGCTGCTCCTCCCCCGTGACGCCGGCCTGAAGCCTGCGGCGTCGGCGGGCGAAGAGGCCCCCGAGCCCGAGCGCGCCGACGGCCGTTGCGCCCGCGCCCGCGAGGGTCACCGCGCCCCACGGGCC
>JBOGZD010000004.1:0-52277 GCA_050697155.1 Solirubrobacterales bacterium
GGGCGGACGCGGTCGCGAGCGACTCGACGGCGGCGGCCGTGGCGGCCGCGATCGTCGCGGCGGCCGCGACCGGCGGTGACGACCGAGCCACGGCCCGCCACCTCCTCCGCTTCTCGTGCGGGGGCGGCGGGGTCTGCTCTTCTCCCGCCCGGCGTCGAGCTCACCGAGCTCGACGGCGGCTTGCGGGTGATCACCGAGGTCGTGCCCTCGGTGCGCTCGGTGGCGCTCGGCTTCTGGGTCCGCACCGGCTCGCGCGACGAGACTCCGGCCGAGGCCGGCGTCTCGCACTTCCTCGAGCACCTGCTGTTCAAGGGCACCGCGCGGCATTCCGCGATCGAGATCTCGGAGCTCTTCGACGGCATGGGCGCGGCGGCGAACGCGGCGACGAGCAAGGAGACCACCCAGCTCCACGCCCGCTTCCTCGACGAGCACACCGACGAGGCGTTCGACCTGCTCGCCGAGATGCTGCTCGCCCCGGCCCTGCCCGAGGACGAGATCGACTCGGAGCGCGCGGTGGTGCTCGAGGAGATCGCGATGTACGAGGACGAGCCGCAGGACCGCGTCCACGACATCCTCGCCGAGGCGGTGTACGGCGACCACCCGCTCGGGCGCCGGGTCCTCGGCGACGCCCACGTGATCGGCACGATCCCGGTGCCGCAGATCTCCGCCTACCACGGCGCGCGGTACGTCGCGCCGAACATCATCGTCGCCGCGGCCGGCCATCTGGAGCACGAGCGGATCGTCGAGCTCACCCGCAGCCGGCTGCGGCCGCAACTCCGCCAGCGAGCGGGCGCCAACGGCGCGGTGCCCCATCCCGAGGCTCGCTTTCGGTTCTACCCGAAGGACACCGAGCAGTACCACGTCTGCTTCGGCGGACCGGGGATCGCGCGCGGCGACGACCGCCGCTTCGCGCTCGGGGTGCTCGACGCCGTGTTCGGAGGTGCGACCTCGTCCCGGCTCTTCCGCGAGGTGCGCGAGAAGCGCGGGCTCGCCTACGCGGTCGGCTCCTATACCGAGCAGTACGCCGACATCGGCATGGTGGCGATGTACGTCGGCACCCGCGCCGACAACGTCGCCGAGGCCTGCGAGATCATCGGGCGCGAGCTGCTGGAGCTGCGCGACTCCGGGATCACCGGGGAGGAGCTCGACCGCGCCAAGGAGCACGTCAAGGGCCGGATGGTGCTCGGGATGGAGTCGACCGGGGCGCGGATGTCGAGGCTCGCGCGCGGGGTCCTGTTCGACGTCCCGGTGCTCTCGATCGACGAGCTGCTCGAGCGCATCGACGCGGTCGATGCCGACCAGGTCGCCGAGCTCGCCAGCGACCTCTATGACCCGGCGCGGCTGTCGGCCGCCTGCATCGGTCCCGACGAGGACCGCTTCCGCTCCGCCGCGAGCCGGGTCTCCCAAGCCCTGGCCACGGCATGATCCGAGTCGTCGTCTCCGGCGCCGCGGGCCGGATGGGGGGGACGGCCTGCGAGGCGGTGGAGGGGGCCGACGACCTCGAGCTCGCCGGGCGCGCCGACCCGGCGCTCGACGCCCCGCTGGCCTCGCTCCTCGACGGCGCCGACGTGGTAGTCGACTTCACCACCCCGGAATCCGCGCCCGCCAACGTGCTGGAGTGCGTCGCCACCGGGGTCCACGCGGTGGTCGGGACCACCGGCTTCGACCACGACCGCCTGCGTCACGAGGTCGACGGGGCGCGGACCGGCGGCGCCAACGTCCTCGTCGCACCCAACTTCGCGATCGGGGCGGTGCTGATGATGCGCTTCGCCCGTGAGGCCGCGGCGCGGATGCCCGAGTGCGAGATCGTCGAGCTCCACCACGACGGCAAGCTCGACGCCCCGTCGGGGACCGCCAAGCGCACCGCCGCGTTGATTCGCGAGGCGGGCGGCAACGTCCACGAGCCGATCCACTCGGTCCGCCTCCCGGGCCTCGTCGCCCACCAGGAGGTCATCCTCGGCGCCGAGGGTCAAACGCTGAGCATCCGCCACGACTCCACCGACCGCCGCTCGTTCATGCCCGGCGTCCTGCTCGCCGTCCGCAAAGTCGCCGACCTCCCTGACCCGTACACCGTCGGCCTCGACTCGGTGCTCTAGCCGCGGAGATGAGCACCGACCTCGCACGCATCGACGCGACCGCACAGGCGGAGCTGGTGCGCTCTGGCGATGCGAGCCCCACCGAGCTGGTCGAGGCGGCGATCGCGCGCGTCGAGGCGCTCAACCCGCAACTGAACGCGGTCATCCACGAGCTCTTCGAGGAGGGGAGGGAGGCCGCCTCGAACAGCCTTCCCGACGGGCCGTTTCGCGGCGTGCCGTTCCTCTTCAAGGACATCGGCGCGATGCAGGTCGGACAGCCGCTGCACCTGGGGATGCAGGCGATGAAGGACGCGGGCTTCAGGGCGCCGATGGACTCCTATCTCGGGGCCCGGTTTCGCGACGCCGGGTTCGTGACGATCGGGAAGACAAACACGCCCGAGCTCGGGATCCTGCCGACAACCGAGCCCCGGGCCTACGGCGCGACCCGCAACCCCTGGCACACCGAGCGCACGCCCGGTGGCTCGAGCGGCGGCGCGGCGGCCGCGGTCACCTCCGGCATGGTCCCGGTCGCCCACGCCAACGACGGCGGCGGGTCGATCCGCATCCCGGCGAGCTGCTGCGGCCTGGTCGGCCTCAAGCCCACCCGCCAGCGGATCACCGAGGGGCCGATCACCGGCGACAACATGTCCGGGCTGACCTGCGAGCTGGTGGTCTCGCGGTCGGTGCGCGACACAGCCGGCGTCCTCGACGCGGTGCAGGGGCCGGCGCCCGGCGACCCGTATGTCGCCCCGCCACCCGAGCGCCCCTACGTCGAGGAGCTCGAGGCCGAGCCCGAGGCACTCCGCTTCGGGCTGATCACCACCTCGGCGGCGAGCATTGTGCCGGAGCCGGTGGTGGTCGAGGCCGCCCGCGACGCCGCGACGCTGCTCGAGTCGCTCGGTCACGGGATCGAGGAGCGAAGCCTCGCCGACGTCGTCGGCGGCGACGGCGACGACCTGATCGAGACCTTCATGACCCGCTGGATGGCGGGGCAGGCGGCGAGCCTGGATCAGCTCGGCGGCGTGCTCGGGCGCGAGCTCGGGGCCGACGACGTCGAGCCGCTGACCTGGGCGCTCGCCGAGGGCGGGCGGCGGCGCAACTCCGGCCAGTATCTGTCCGCCGTCGCCAAGCATCAGCTCGTCACCCGATTGATCTCGGGCCTGTTCGAGAACGGCATCGACCTCTTGCTCACTCCGACGCTCGGCGAATCGCCGCCGCCGCTGGGCACGTTCGACGACTCGGGGCCGGATCCGCTGGCCGCGATCCGCCGCGCCTTCCTCACCGCCGCGTTCACCGGCCTCTACAACGCCACCGGGCACCCGGCGATCTCGCTGCCCCTGCACTGGCAGGACGCGGACGACGAGGGCTCGGCGATGCCGATCGGGGTTCAGCTCGTGGCTCCCCACGGTCGCGAGGATCTCTTGATCCGGGTCGCCGCCCAACTCGAGCGCGCGCACCCGTGGGCCGACCGCACCCCACCCGTCTTCGCCACTGGCGATACTTAGAGCGCATGGCTTCGGAGCGCACGATCGGGGGCGTGATCACCGCGATGGTGACGCCGTTCGCCGCCGACGGGTCGATCGATCTCGAGGCGGGCAGAAGGATGGCGCGCCACCTGGTCGACCACGGCTCGCACGGGCTCGTCGTCGCCGGCACCACCGGCGAGTCGCCGACCCTGTCGGACACCGAGAAGCTGCGCCTGCTGGAGGCCGTGCTCGACGAGGTGGGCGACCGGGCGACGGTGATCGCCGGCACCGGCTCCAACGACACCCACCACTCGGTCGAGCTGACCGGCAAGGCATCGCGGGCCGGCGCCCACGCGGCCCTGGTCGTGACCCCGTACTACAACAAGCCCAACCGGGCCGGGCTGCGAGCGCACTTCGCAGCGGTCGCCGAGGCGGCGAGCGACACGCCGATCGTGCTCTACAACATCCCCTCGCGCACCGTGATCAACCTCGAGCCGGATTTCCTCGCCGAGCTGGCGCGCGAGATCCCGAACGTGGTCGCCGTAAAGCAGGCCAACAACGACGACCTCGCCCCGGTCGAGGGCCTGCGGCTGCTCGCCGGCAACGACGAGATCTTCCTGCGCACGCTCGAGCTCGGCGGCGCCGGCGGCATCCTGGTCGCCTCGCATCTCGTCGGCGCCGAGATGCGCGCCGTCTTCGACGCTCACCGCGAGGGCGATGCCGAGCGAGCCACCCGGCTCAACGCCGAGCTTGCGCCGATCTACGAGGCCCTGACCGTGACCTCCAACCCGATCCCTGTGAAGACGGCGCTCGAGCTGCTCGGGCTGATCGACGCCGACCTGCGGCTGCCGATGGTGGCCGCGAGCGACGACGAGCGCGAGGCGATTCGCGGCGCGCTCGATCGGCAGGGCCTGCTGGTCGCCGGCGGGGCCCAGTCTTAGTGGGCGGCGGCGGGAGCATCGGCTAGTTGGCGCGCACGCGCATCCTGCCCCTGGGTGGCCTGGGGGAGATCGGCAAGAACATGGCCGTGGTCGAGCGCGAGGGTCGGATCGTCGTAGTCGACGCCGGGCTGATGTTCCCGAGCGCCGAGATGCTCGGGATCGACCTCGTGCTGCCCGACTTCAGCTATCTGCGCGAGCGCGCGGGCGACGTCGAGGCGATCGTGCTCACCCACGGGCACGAGGACCACGTCGGCGCGCTGCCCTACGTGCTCCGGGAGGTCTTCGGCGGTGACTCCGACGCGCCGCCGATCTACGGCGGGCCGCTGACGATCGGCCTCGTGCGCTCGAAGCTCGAGGAGCACAAGCTCCGCGACGCTCCGCTGCAGGCGATCGACGCGGGCGAACGGATCCCTGCCGGCCCGTTTGAGCTCGAGACGATCCATCTCGCGCATTCGATCCCCGACGCGCGGGCCGTCGCCCTGCACACCGACCAGGGGGCGATTCTCGTCACCGGCGACTACCGCTTCGACCAGACCCCGGTCGACGGACGGCCCGCCGACGTCGCCCGGCTCGCGGCGCTCGGTGCCGAAGGCGTCCTCTGTCTCTGCGGGGACTCGACCAACGCTGATCGCCCCGGGGTGGTGCTGTCCGAGGCGAGCGTCGGCCCGGCGCTGCTCGACGTCTTCTCGCGCTGCGAGGGCCGGATCATCGTCACCTGCTTTGCCTCCAACGTGCACCGGGTCCAGCAGGTGATCGACGCCGCGACCCGGCTGGACCGGCGGGTGGCGCTCGTCGGGCGCTCGATGCGCAAGAACTTCAACATCGCCGCCAACCTGGGGATCGCCGAGGCGCCGTCGGGGCTCCTGATCTCGCCCAAGGAGATCGAGGACTTCCCCGACCACAAGGTGATCGCGATCTCGACCGGCAGCCAGGGGGAGCCGCTCTCGGCGCTGCGGCGGATGGCCTTCAACGACCATCGCGACATCGAGCTTCACTCCGGAGACACCGTGATCTTCTCCGCCACGGCGATTCCCGGCAACGAGCGTTCGGTCAACGAGACCATCGATCGCATCTACGAGATCGGCGCCCGGGTGGTGACCCCCACCGAGGCCCCGATCCACGTCTCCGGCCACGGCTCCCAGGAGGAGCTGAAGCTGATGCTGAACCTGACCAAGCCGCGCTACGTCTTCCCGTTCCACGGCGACCACAAGCGCATCCGCCTGCACGCCGAGCTCGCCGAGTCGGTCGAGATCGAGCCTGAGCGGATCTTTCGCGGGCGCAACGGGCTGCCGCTCGAGATCGACGATCGCGGCGCGCGCTTCGGCGAGGACATCGGCGCCGGGCTGATCTTCGTCGACGGGGTCGACATCGGCGACCCCGACGACGTCGCCCTGCGCGACCGCCGCATGCTCTCCGCCGACGGGATCTTCATCGTCGTCGCCACCGTCTCGGCCAAGGACGGGACCTCGGTCGCGCCCCCGGAGATCATCTTCCGCGGCGTCCCGTTCCTCGAGGACGCCGGCGACGGCCTGCTCGACGAGCTGCGCGACGTGGTCGAGGCGTCGCTCGCCGACGCCGCCGAGGACGGGGTGCGCGAGGTCATCCTCCTCCAGCAGGACCTCCACGACGACATCGCCGAGTTCGTCTACGAGCGGCTGCGGCGCCGGCCGATGGTGCTCCCGGTCGTGGTCGAGGTATGAGCGCGGCCGTTCTCGCCGCCGCGGTGGCGGTGGCGGTCCCCGGCAAGCTCACGCCGGTCTCGGAGATCGCGGTTCCCGGGGGCGGCGAGATCCACCGCTTGGAGCAATCGGTCGGCGGCGTCCCGGTCGCAGGGGGCGAGCTCGTGGTCGCCGATCCCGCGAACGGGCCGGCGGTCGTGGTCGCCGACGAGACGCTCACGGGCTCGCGCCTCGATCGCGGCGCCCGCGCGCGGCCTGCGCTGGACCGCGCGACGGCGATCGCGCGCGCCCAACGGGTGGCGCGGGTGAGGCGGCTGCGGGCCCCGCCGCGGGCGCGGCTCGTCGTCGCGCGCACCGGCGATCTCGCGTGGGAGCTGCGGCTCGCATCGGCGCGCCCGCTGGCGGATCTCCTGGTCACCGTCGATACGAGCAACGGGGAGGTGTTGGGGCTGCGCGACGTCCTATGGCGCGCGACCGGGAGCGCGCTGCTCTTCACGCCGAATCCCGTCGTCACCCAGGGGGGCTTCGCCGGGCTGCGCGACCGCCGGGACCGCAGCTCGCCGCAGCTCGACTCGCTGCGGGCCCCGGTCGATCTGCCGCGGCTCGAGAGCGCCCGCGGCTGCCTGCGGGGCCAGTACGTCGAGGCCCGTCTCGGGAAGCGCGCCAAGCGGGTCTGCGACCCGTCGCTCGCCTGGACCGCGAACCGCTCGGCGAACGTGTTCGAGGCGCTGATGGCCTACCACCACGTCGACCGCACCCGCGCCTACCTCGAGACCCTCGGCCTCTCGCGGGGCCTGTCGCCGAAGCCGCAGCGGGTGCGCGCCAACGGGATCAGCGCCGACAACTCCTACTACTCGTCGTTCACCCGCGGGATCACGCTCGGCACCGGCGGGGTCGACGACGGCGAGGACGCCGACGTGATCATCCACGAGTACGGCCACGCGGTCCAGCACCAGCAGGTCAAGCACTTCGGCCAGCGCTTCCAGGGCGCGGCGATGGGGGAGGGGTTCGGGGACTATCTCGCCGCGGTGCTCTCGAGCCAGATGACCGGCGGGGACGCGGAGTTCGACCCGTGCATGTTCGAGTGGGACGCGGTCTCCTACGCTCCCGGGCCGTGTGCCCGGCGCACCGACCTGCCGCTGACGGTGCCGCGGGTGCGCCGGCGCTGTCCCGGCGACCCCCACTGTCAGGGCCAGGCCTGGTCCTCGACCCTCTGGGAGCTGCGGGGCGCCCTCGGCGCCGATCCCGAGGACCGGGCGATCGTCGACCGGGTGCTGCTCGAGTCGCACCTGATGCTCACCCGCCGCGCGAACTTCCGCGACGGCGCCCGCGCGCTGCTCGCCGCCGACGATCTCCTCTACGCGGGGACCCACCGCCCGACGATCGAGGCCGAGCTGATCGAACGCGGCTTCTGCCGCGAGCGGGGCTGTTAGGCAAAGAGAAGGCCCGCCGGGCTCAGGGAGGGGGAAACCCGGCGGGCCAATTGGCTCAGCGCTTTGCTCAGACGTCTGGCCAATGCGCACCCGTCGAGGCGGTGTCGGGGGGTTCCTCGACGGGCGTTGTCTCGTCCAATCGCGAACCGTAGACGAGATCTGTAAAGGAATGCTAAAAGGTCTGTCAACCCACCGCGGCGCGGCGGCGCTTCAGCGCCGCCTCGTCGAGCGGCAGGGTGACCACGAAGCGCGCCCCGCCTGCCGGCGAGCTGCCTGCGACGACGTCGCCGCCGTGGGAGAGGGCGACCGCCTTGACGATCGCAAGCCCGAGCCCGGTGCCCGAGTCGATCGCGGTGTCTGCGGGCCCGCTGCCGCGGACGAAGCGGGAGAAGATCACCTCGCCCAGCTCGGGCGGCAGCCCGGGACCGTCGTCGGAGACGTCGAGCACGGCGGTGCCGTCACGGCGCTCGACCGACAACCGCACGGCCGTGCCGTCGGGCGTGTGGCTGACCGCGTTCTCGAGCAGGTTGAGGACGAGCCGGTGCAGGTCGTCGGGGTTGCCGTCGATCGGCACCGGGTCGCCGTTGATCGCGATGGTGAGCTCGTGGTCGCGGGCGACCGGGCCGACCTCGGCTAGCGCACCGGCGGCGATCTCGCTCAGGTCGCAGCTCCGCCGCGGTCCCGAGCGCCCGGCGTCGGCGCGAGCGAGCAGCAGCAGGTCGGAGACCAGTCGCCGCATCCGCCGCGAGGAGCCGAGCGCGCCCTCGACCATCTCGAGTTCCTCCGAGCTCTCCCCGGTCTCGGCGAGGCGGGCGTGGAGCAGCTCCAGGTTGGCGAGCACGCTGGTCAGCGGGGTGCGCAGCTCGTGCGAGGCGTCGGCGACGAACTCGCGCTGGGCCTGGATCATCTGCTCGGTCTCGCCGCGGGCGGCATCGAGGCCGCGGAGCATCTGGTCGAGCGTCGCGGCCAGCTCGGCGACCTCGTCCTCGGTCTCGGGCATCGGCAGCCGCTTCGACGGGTCGCGCGTGCTGGTGATCTCCCGCGCGGCCGCGGTCAGCGAGGAGATCGGGCTCATCGCGCGACCGGCGACCAGGACGCCGCCGAGCCCGGCGAGCACCGTGCCGCCGAGCACCCCGCCGGCGAGGAAGAGCCAGAGCCGGCCGATGGTCTCGTCGAGGGAGCTCGCATCGCGACCGTACTGGAGGTAAACGGGGCCTCCGATCGAGGCCGAGTTCATGACCGCCGAGGCGACCTCGTAGTCACCGACGCGGTGGACGTCCTCGGTGGGCTCGCCCAGCGGCGGCGCATTCAGCGTTACCGGCACCGACCCCTGGTCGTTGGTGATCCGCGCGACCCCCTCGCCCCCGAGGTACATCTCGCTGAGGTCGGGGCGGGTTCTGAGCTGCAGGCCGCCGGCCGAGGTCGGCAGCAGGTTGGTGGTGGCGGCCAGCTCCGCAGCGTCGGCCTGGACCTCGTCCCGAAAGTCGTCCTTGAGCTTGTTGCTGACCAGCCGCCCGACGATCAGGGCGAAGGCGACCAGGATCACCAGGGTGAGCCCCGCTGAGACCCCGGCGATCCGCCAGCGCACGGGCCAGTGGCGAAAGGAGAGGCCCTTCACGGCACGCGCAGGACGTAGCCGGCGCCGCGCTTGGTGTGCAGCAGCCGCGACTCGCCGTCCTGCTCGAGCTTGCGGCGCAGATTGGAGATGAAGACGTCGATCGTGTTCGTCATCGCCGCCGGGTCGTAGCCCCAGACCTCCTCCAGCAGCCGCTCGCGGGAGACGATCAGGCGCTCGTTGCGCATCAGGTGCTCCAGCAGCTCGAACTCGCGGTTGGTGAGATCGACCTGGCGCTCGCCACGGATCACCTCGCGGGTATCGGGGTTGAGGCGCAGGTCGCCGACCACCAGCGCCGCGCTGCCGCGCGGCGGTCGGCGGCGCATCAGCGCCCGCATCCGGGCGAGCAGCTCCTGGCGCTCGAACGGCTTGACCAGGTAGTCGTCGGCGCCGGAGTCGAGCCCCTCGACGCGGTCGTCGATGTCGGCCCGCGCTGTGAGGATCAGGATCGGCACGTCGGACTCGGCGCGCAGGCGGCGGGAGACCTCGATCCCGTCGAGGTCCGGCAGGCCGAGGTCGAGGATCACCAGGTCGGGGACGAACTCCTCCGCGACCCGCAACGCATCGAACCCGTCGCCCGTCGAGCGCACGTCGTGGCCCTCCTGGCGCAGGGTGCGGCGCAGGACCTCGGCGATCGCCTCGTCGTCCTCGACTACGAGCACGCGGCCCGATGTGCCGTCGCTTGCGAGCATCGCCACAAGGGTAGAACGGGCTGGGCTCCCGGGCCGAATTCTTTATCGCCCGTTTAGCGGCGCAGCGCGCAGGGGACCGCTCACGGGCGTCGAAGTCCGCCTCGTGGACCTTCCCTGGCAGCGAGCCAAGGGCCGGCGTCGCTCGCCGTCGCGGGCTCGGCACGCTGCCGGCCGGCGCTCGCAGGCCTACCGCGACCGGGCCCGCGAGCGGCGCGCCGAATTCGCCGAGCGGCTCGAGCAGCGCCACTACGACGTGATCGGCCTGGCGCTGGTCGCAGCCGGGGTCTATCTCTCGTTCGTCCTCTATCTCGGTTGGGACGGCGGACAGGTCGGCGGCTGGAGCGAGACCGCGCTCGAGCACGTCGCGGGCCGGGTCGCCTACGTGGTCCCGGTCGCGCTCGTCGCCTGGGGCGCAGCGTTGACGGCGCGCCCGATGCTGCGCGCGCCCTCGGCGCTCAATGCCGGCGGAGTGCTTGTCCTGCTCGCGCTGCTGCTCGCCTTCGCCGCACAGACGGCCGGGCTCGGGCCCGACCGCCCGCTTCGCCACGAGTACTTCGAGCCCCGCTACATGACCGCGCACGGCGGGGCGGTGGGCGAGGCGCTCTACTGGTCGTCGACCACCCTCTTCCAGCGCCTCGGCACCCACATCCTCGCCGTGCTGATGCTGGTCTCGGGCATGTTGCTGCTGACCGGCACCACGATCGCCCAGATCGCCGGGGCAACCGGGAGCGCCTTCCGCCGCGCCGGCACCGGCACCCGCGAGGTGATGCGCACCGCGCGCACCCAGCGCCATGACGGCCAGGCATGGGGCGAAGTCCCCGGGGATGGGATCGAGATCACCCGCGCGACCGAGCCCTTCGCGACCGAGCCGCTGGCCCCTGATCCCACGGTTGAGAGCGACGACGCCGAAGAGGCTGAACCGGTCTGGGAAGAGGATCCCGCCGAAGAACCAACGCGCGAACCAAACGAGAACGTGGAGCCTGACGGGGACGTCGCTAGGACGCCGATGGGCAACCGCCGCGACGGCGGGGTCACGGCGTCCGAGGAGATCGCCTACTCACCGCCGCCGCAGAAGGCGCTCGAGCGGGGCAAGGCCGACCCGGGTCCAGACGTGCGCGATCGCGAGGCGGTGGCGAAGGCGCTGCTCGAGTCGCTGCGCCACTTCGGGATCGAGGCCCGCCTGCTTGGCACCGTCAGCGGGCCGCACGTGAGCCGCTATGAGCTCCAGCTCGCACCGGGGACCAAGGTGTCGAAGGTCGCCCAGCTGAAGGACGACCTCGCCTACGCCCTCGCCTCGACCGAGATCCGCATCCTCGCCCCGATCCCGGGCAAGAAGGCGGTCGGGGTCGAGGTGCCCAACTCGCGCCGGCGCCTTGTCCGCCTCGGCGACATCTACGACGGCCGCCCGCAGAGCGCTTCGCCGCTGGTCGCCTGGCTGGGCAAGGACGTCGCGGGCAACGCTGTCTCGACCGACCTCGCCCCGATGCCGCACGCGCTCGTCGCCGGCACCACCGGCTCGGGCAAGTCGGGATGCATCAACGCGATGCTCTGCTCGGTGCTGATGCACGCCTCCCCGAATGAGGTGCGGCTGGTGCTGGTCGACCCGAAGCGGGTCGAGCTCAACCACTACGAGCGCCTCCCGCACCTGCTGACGCCGGTGGTGACCAATCCCCGGCTTGCCGCGAACGTGCTCGCCAACCTGATCGGCGAGATGGAGAGCCGCTACGCGGTGATGGGCGAGGTCCGCGCGCGCAACCTGGTCGAGCTCAACCGGGCGCGCAAGCGAGCGGGCGAGCCTCCGCTGCCCTACATCCTCTGCGTGATCGACGAGCTCGCCGACCTGATGATGGTCGCACCGGCCGAGGTCGAGGACTCGATCATCCGCCTGGCGCAGAAGTCGCGCGCGGTCGGGATCCACCTCGTGCTCGCGACCCAACGCCCCTCGACCGACGTGATCACCGGGACGATCAAGGTCAACATCCCGGCGCGGATCGCATTCTCGGTCGCCTCCCAGGTCGACTCGCGGGTGATCCTCGACCAGGGTGGGGCCGAGACCCTCCTCGGCCAGGGCGACATGCTCTTCCGCCCCGTCGGGACCTCGAAGCTGCAGCGGATCCAGGGCGCCTTCGTGACCGAGGAGGAGATCGCGCGCATCTGCCGCCACTGGGCGAGCCAGGGCGAGCCCGAGTTCGACGAGGAGCTGCTCGAGGCGCGGGTCGAGCCCGAGGGCGAGGGAGGCGAGGGCGAGTTCTCACCCGACGAGGACGACCTGCTCGCCGACGCGGCGCGGATCGTGGTCGAGTCCGAGACCGCCTCGGTGTCGATGCTCCAGCGCCGGCTGCGGGTCGGCTACACGCGCGCGGGGCGGTTGATCGACATGCTCGAGCGCCGCGGGATCATCTCCGGCTACGAGGGCTCCAAGCCGCGCCAGGTGCTGGTGTCGATGTCCGACCTGCCGCGGCTGCTCGACCGCCTCGGCGGCGAGATGGTCGAGGCCGCGGATGGCGAGCCGGAAGCGGACAAGCATCCGGTGGGGGACGTCCCGGGCCCGCCGGCCGAGGTCTAGCGCCCGGCTCGCTCCGGGCGATCCGGCGACAATACGCGTCGCGATGTCCGCCGGCGACGCCGCAGAGATGCAGATCGGCCGCGTGCTGAAGGAGGCGCGCACGCGTGCCGGGCTCGACGTGCGCACGGTCGAGGAGCAGACCAAGATCCGGGTCAAGTACCTGCGTGCGCTCGAGGACGAGCAGTGGGAGGTGCTGCCGAGCCCCGCGTACGCGAAGGGCTTCCTGCGCACCTACGCCCAGGTGCTCGGGCTCGATGGCGAGGCGCTCGTTGACGAGTTCCGCCGCCAGGTCGAGCTCGAGCGCGGCGAGCCCGCGTACCCGCTCGGCGATCAGGTGCCCGAGCGCCGCCGGCGCCCCGGCGAGCCGCTCGGTGGCGGCGGGCCGAGCTGGCGGCCGCTGCTGATCGGCGCCGCGGTGCTGGTCGTGGGTGTCCTGCTCGTGCTCGGGATCACCGGAGGCGATGACGAGGGGGAGGGTGGGGGGCGCGACGACCCGAGGCGCGAGGCGCGCCAGGAGCGGCGCGAGGAGCGGCGTCAGGAGCGCCGCCGCGAGCAGCGACGGGCGGCCGCCGAGGCGGAGGCCGAGAAGGTGGCGCTCGAGCTCGACATCGTCTCCCCGGTCACGGTTTGCCTGCTGGGACCGGACAACGAGGAGCTGATCGACGGTCAGGTGCTCGCCGCGGGGACCACCGAGGGGCCTTTCAACGCCGAGCGCTTCCAACTTCGCTTCCCCTCCGGCTACGACCGCGAGTTCTTCGAGTTACGCCTCGGCGGCGAGCGGGTGCGGGTCCCCGAGACCCAGGGGCCGACCGCGTTCTCGATCACCGCGCCGGGGAAGGTTCGGCGGGCGCCAGAGCCGGGCCTCGAGTGCCCGTGAGTCCGGCCCCGGGCGTTCGCGCCGGCATCCTCGTCACGGGGACCGAGGTCATAACCGGGCGGATCCGGGACCGCAACGGGCCTTGGATCTCGGAGCGCCTCGGCGAGCTCGGGGTCGAGGTCGCCCACATCCTCACCGTCGCCGACCGCCCGGCGGACCTCGAGGCGGGGCTGCGCTTCCTCGCCGTCGAACGGTGCGACCTGGTCGTCACCAGCGGCGGACTCGGCCCGACCGCAGACGACCTCACGGCCGAGATCGTCGGCCGCTTCGCCGGGCTCGAGATGGTGCTCGACGAGGGCATGGAGCGCAAGATCGCGCGGATCATCGCCCGGTTCGCACGGCGGTTTCGCTTCGACCCCGAGGCGCTGCGAGCGGCGAATCGAAAGCAGGCGATGGTGCCCAGGGGAGCGGCGACCGTCGATCCGGCGGGGACCGCGCCGGGCCTGGTGGTCGCGGTCGAGGGCGGGCCGACGGTGATCGTCATGCCCGGCCCTCCCCGCGAGCTCCAGGCGATGTGGCCGCAGGCGCTCGGCACCGACGAGGCACGCGCGGTGCTCAATCGCGCCGAGCCCTACGGCCGCCAGACGCTGCGGATGTTCGGAATCCCGGAGTCCGAGATCGCCCAGTCGCTGCGCGAGATCGGCTCAGACCTCGACCTCGACCCGCTCGAGATCACCACCTGCCTGCGCCGCGGCGAGATCGAGATCGACGTCCGCCACCGACCCGGCGCCGAGGAGGTCGCGCGCCGGTTGATGGACCGGCTCGCCGACCGCCACGAGCGCTTCGTCTTCAGCCGTGATGGATCGACGATCGACGAGCAGGTCGCGGCGTTGCTGCGCGACCGGCGGCGGATCGGCCTGGCCGAGTCGTGCACCGCGGGGCTGCTGGCGGCGCGGCTCGCCGAGCCTCCGGGGGCCTCGGACTACCTCGCCGGCGGCGTCGTCTCCTACTCGAACGAGTCGAAGACGGAGCTGCTCGGGGTGCCGGCGGAGCTGATCGAGCGCCATGGGGCGGTCTCGCCCGAGATCGCGGAAGCGATGGCAGACGGGGCGATCGAGCGCTTCGAGGCCGGCCTCGGGGTCGGCATCACCGGGATCGCGGGCCCGGAGGGAGGCTCGAGGGAGAAGCCGGTCGGCTACGTCTGCGTCTGCGTGAAGATCGAGGCGGGCCCGACGCTCGCTCGCGATTCGGTGATCCCCGGCGACCGGGTCGAGATCAAGGACCGCTCCTGCACCCTGGCGTTGCACCTGATCCGCCGCCTGCTGCTCGGCGAGGACCTCCCGCTCTGAGCGCGGGGCAGTACGCTGGCCTCGGTGGACGCCCTAGCCTTGCTCGCCGAGTCGAAGATCCGTGCCGCGATGGCACAGGGCGAGTTCGACGACCTGCCCGGCCACGGAAAGCCGCTTCGGCTCGAGGACCTCTCGCGGGTGCCCGCGGAGCTCCGCATGGGCTTCAAGCTCCTGCGCAACGCTGGATGCCTGCCGCCGGAGCTTGAGGCGCGCCAGGAAGCCGCCAGGCTCGGCACGCTCCTCGCTGCGACGGGCGACCCGAGGGAGCGGGCGCGGCTATCCCGCCTGCGGGCCGACGCGGAGCTGCGCTACCAGTTGCTCGTCGAGCGCCGGCAGCGCTGACTGCCGCATAAAGGGCGTCCGGCTCTGCCGCCCCGGAACGGGGTCAGGTGAGCCGAAAGTGGCCCGTGTTCTCCTCGTCGTCACGGACCTTCTCCAGCCGGCCTGCCTTACGTGCCTGGACGAACGCCTGCTTTAGCTCGGGCTTCTCGACGCCCAGCTGACTCGCAACGTCGGCTCGGGTGAACTCCTCCTGGCTGAGCTCCTGCGCGGCCTTCACGAGTTGATCTGCCGTGATCGTCACTTTCATCTTCTCCTTGGTCGTCCTGTCAGTTGCACTCGGGCACGGTGGCTGCCCGCCGGAGTCGAGTCGCCGCTCGCTTGCTGGAACCCTCGAGCTCGCGCAGACGGGCCGGATCGGTGGGTTTCGGTCCGTAGGCCCTCGCCTTGTAGAGCTGGAAACGCTCGCGCGCATATCGGGCTTCAGCCTCGAGCCTGCGCAGCTCCTCGTCACTCATGCTTGCCTCTTTCTCGCGTCCCTCTCCGGCGTTGCTCGAAGGGCAGAGGGAAACGTGAAGATCCCAGCGGGCACCACCTACGGTAGCGGCTCGGCCCCATCGCACTCGTGGGACCCTAGTCGGTGGCGCTGACCAGCCCGACCACGTGGCCCTCGGGGTCGCTGACGTGAGCGATCACGGGCTCGGTCCCCGGGACCTCGTCCGGGCCCATCGCCCGCTTCCCGCCGAGGCTTTCGGCGTTGGCGATCGCGGCCTGCCCTTGAGCTTGTCACCGTCGCTTCCGACCACCTCGAAATGGACCACCGGCTGTCCCATGCGGCTCTCCTTTCGCGCCGGGCGTGCCGGCGTCGTTTGCTCAACCGATAAGACCACGGGGGCGACGAAAGCTAATCGGTGATCTCGTCGCGCGTGCGGGTCTCGTCAGCCGGCCCGGGCGAGGTCTACCGCTGCCGCGAGAAGCAGGGTTCCCGCCCAGCCGTTGACGGGATCGAAGGTCAGCGCTTCGGAGCCGCCGACGTTGTTGGCGACGAACCAGATCACGAACCAGGCCAAGGTCATGTCAACCCTCCAGAGGCCCTTCGACGCGGTCGTGTCGCACTCTAGTCGCGAACTGCGCGTCGCCGGCCCGATCTCGCGTCGTAGCGTTCAGGCATCGCCAAGCAGAGGCTCAAGAGCCCGCGGGCGCGGCTGTTCGTCGCGCTCGACCTGCCCGAGGACGTCCTCGATGCCCTGGCCGCCTGGCAACGGGAGGCGCTCGAGGACCCGGCGCTGCGCCCGGTCCGGCCCGAGGCGCTCCACGTCACCCTGTGCTTTCTCAGCTACCACCCGGAGAAGCTGATCGACCGGATCGCCGAGGTCGTGCAGGCGCTCGAGCCGCGCCCGGTCGAGCTTCGGTTCGAGGCCGAGCCGGCGCCGCGGCCGAAGGGCAGGCCGCGGCTCTACGCGCTCGGGGCCGAGAGCCAGGCGGCGATCGAGCTCCAGGCAGAGCTCTCCGACGCGCTCGAGGCGAAGCGCTTCTACGAGCCGGAGAAGCGCGCCTTCTGGCCCCACGTGACGGTGGCGCGGGTGCGCTCCGAGCGCCTCGCGCCGAAACCCGGCCAGCGGCGCGGTAAGGGGCGTCCGAAGCGGGTTCGCAAGCCGCCGCGAGAGCTCCCCAGGGCGCTCCTGGAGCCCTTCGGCGCCGTCCGGGTCGCTCTCTACCGTTCCAACCTGCGCCCGCAGGGGGCCGAGTATGTGTCCCTTGCCGGCATCGACTTGCCGCCCCCGGAGTAGGGCGATCCAGAAAGGTGAAAGACAGATGGCAGAAGACAAGAAGGCGGACCTGAAGCCGGCCGACGCCAAGGAGGCGAAGGCCAAGGACGCGGCGCTTCAGGCCGCGCTGAAGCAGATCGACAAGGACTTCGGCCAGGGCTCGGTGATGCGGCTCGGCGACAAGGCCGCGATCCCGGTCGAGGCGATCCCGACCGGCTCGCTGCCGCTCGACCTGGCGCTCGGGGTCGGCGGGGTGCCGCGCGGGCGGATCGTCGAGATCTTCGGCCCCGAATCCTCGGGGAAGACGACGCTCGTCTACCACATCATCGCCGAGGCCCAGGCCCGCGGCGGCGTCTGCGCCTTCGTCGACGCCGAGCACGCGATCGACCCGATCTACGCGAAGCGAATCGGGGTCGACACCGACGAGCTGCTTGTCTCCCAGCCCGACTTCGGAGAGCAGGCGCTCGAGATCGTCGACGTCCTGACCCGCTCCGGCGCCGTCGACGTCGTCGCCGTCGACTCGGTCGCCGCGCTGACCCCGCGGGTCGAGCTCGAGGGGCAGATGGGGGAGCAGACGGTCGGCCTCCAGGCACGGCTGATGTCACAGGCCCTGCGGAAGCTCGCCGGCAACCTCAACCGGGCGAAGACGGTCTGCCTGTTCACGAACCAGATTCGAGAGAAGATCGGCGTCATGTTCGGCTCTCCAGAGACCCAGCCCGGAGGCCGCGCGCTGAAGTTCTATTGCTCGCAGCGGCTCGACATGCGGCGGATCGAGACGCTCAAGGAGGGGACCGAGGCGGTCGGCAACCGGGTCCGGGTGAAGGTGGTCAAGAACAAGGTCGCGGCGCCGTTTCGCCAGGCCGAGTTCGACGTTGAGTATGGGATCGGGATCTCGAAATCGGGCGGACTGCTCGACCTCGCGCTCGAGCACGACTTGATTCAGAAGTCGGGCTCGTTCTTCTCCTACGGCGAGTTGCGGCTCGGCCAGGGCCGCAACAACACCAAGCAGTACCTGACCGAGAACGCCGATCTCGCCGGCGAGATCGAGGCGAGGTTGTTCGAGGCCCTGGGAATCGAGCGCCCGAAGCCGGCCGCGACGGCGAAGCCACAGGCGGCCCCCACGAAGGCGGCCGAGGCCCGGGCCGAGGAGGCCGCGACGGAGCGCAAGGCGGCGTAGTTGGGAGGCGCCCGCGAGAGCGCCTTTGAACGTGGTCTCGCCGCGCTGCGGCGCAAGGAGCGCACCGCGGCCGAGCTCACCGTCTGGCTCGCCGAGCGCGAGTTCCCGGCCGACGAGATCGAGACCGCGCTCGCGCTGCTGACCGAGCTCGGCGAGCTCGGCGACGAGCGCTTCGCCCGCCGCTACGCCGAGGACAAGCGCGAGCTCAGCGGCTGGGGCGCCGAACGCATCCGCGTGGCGCTGCTCGCCCGCGGGGTCGACCACGATGCGATCGAGGCGGCGCTGGCCGGCGACTCCGCCAGCGACCAGATCGACCGCGCCGCCGACCTCCTCGCCCGCCGCGGCGACCAGCTCGCCGACGAGCCCGCTCGCGGCCGCGCCCTCGCCTACCTCACCCGCCGCGGCTACGACTACGAGATCGCCTACGAGGCCGTCCGCCGCACCGAACGCCGCGCGGCCTAGCCAGAGTCGCCATCCCTACGAGATGCCGGTGGGCGATCACGGGTGCTTGCGATCGGCCCGCTTCGCAACTACGATCCATGGGCGGCTTCGGGCCGCCTGAACAAAGCGAATGGCAAGCTGAACCCGACGTTCTCCGACTACATCCCTTCGAGAACACACCGAACTTTCGAGCAGCGGACGATCCGGCTCGCGGGATAGCCGGCCAGGCGCCTATTCGGCAGCCCCGCCGCGGTGGCAGGAACGCCACCGGATAGCGGCAAACGCGAACAAACCGGCCGCGCGTGAGTCGGCCGGGGAGAGGAACGCATGGGCACACGGGCGCTGTGGCTGCCATGGCGGCGCGAACGAGGCGGCGCGCCGACTGATCTGCGCCCGCCGCGCGAGGCGCGGCAGGAGCCGCCCGCCGCCGCTCAGCCGCGGCACATCCAGCCGCCGTCCGAGGCGCCGGAGCGGCGCGCCGATCCACCCTCCACCGACGACGCCGGCGAGGAGTTGCGCGCGCGCCGCGAGGAGATCGCGCGGATGGAGGAGCGAGCCCTGCGCGAAACCGAGTCGCTCTCCGTCCAGGCGGCGGACCTCGAGCGTCGCACCCAGGCGCTCGAGGACCGCGAGCGCAACCTGGCGAAGGCAAACGACGAGCTGAAGCAGGCAAAGCGCGTCCAGCGCCGCGAGCTCGAGCGGCTCTCGGGTCTCAGCGCGGCGCAGGCGAAGCAGATGCTGGTCGCCGAGGTCGAGCAGGAGGCGCGCCACCAGGCCGGTCTGCGGATTCAGCAGGTCGAGGAGGAGACCAAGCGCGACGCCGAGCGGCGAGCGCGCAACATCCTCGCGGTGGCGACCCAGCGGCTCGCCGCGAAGCACTCGAGCGAGACGACGACCAGGCTCGTCGAGCTTCCCAGCGACGAGATGAAGGGCAGGATCATCGGCCGCGACGGGCGCAACATCCGGGCGCTCGAGAAGCTCACCGGGGTCGACATCATCATCGACGAGACACCGTCCGCCGTCACCCTGTCGAGCTTCGACGGCGTCCGCCGCGAGGTCGCCCGGATCACGCTCGAGCGGCTGATCGCCGACGGACGCATCCACCCGGCGCTGATCGAGGAAACCCACGAGCAGGCCCAGGTCGAGGTCGCGGCGCGGGTGATCGAGGAGGGCGAGAAGGCGGCGCTCGAGGCGCGGGTCAACGGCCTCGACCCCGAGCTCACCCGGCTGCTGGGCGAGCTTCGCTTCCGCACCAGCTACGGCCAGAACGTGCTCGATCACCTGGTCGAATGCGCGCACCTCGCCGCGCTGATGGCCGACGAGCTCGGCGCCTCGGTCGAAACCGCCCGCCGCGCCGCGCTCCTGCACGACATCGGCAAGGCGGTCACCCACGAGGTCGAGGGGCCGCACGCGCTCGTCGGCGCCCGCGCCGCCCGCCGCCACGGCGAGAGCGAGGCCGTCGCCCATGCGATGGAGGCCCACCATGCGGAGGTCGAGCCCCGCACGGTCGAGGCGGTGATCGTGCAGGCCGCCGACGCGGTCTCCGGCGCGCGCCCGGGAGCGCGCGGCGATGCGCTCGAGCAGTACGTGACGCGGCTTCGGGACCTCGAGGAGATCGCCTCGCGCCACCGGGGCGTCGAGCGGGTGTTCGCGATGCGGGCAGGGCGCGAGATCCGCGTGATCGTCGACCCCGGTGAGGTCGACGACGAGCGAGCGGCGCTGATCTCGCAGGGGATCGCCGTCGCGGTCGAGAAGGAGATGGAGTACCCGGGACGGATCAAGATCACCGTGATCCGGGAGAGCCGCTCCACCAACTACGCAAGTTAGGGCTGCACTAGGATCCGGCGGCGGTGGAGGAGACGATCTTCTACATCCTCGGGATCACCCTCGTCATCGTCGCTCTCGTCCTGTCCGCCGCCGGGCTGCGCTGGCAGGGATTCCCTCCCAGCCGCGGGACCATGGCCGCGATCACGGTCGGGGTGGTCGCCCTCGTCGGGGCCACCGCCACCTTCGCCTGGATGAACGCCGAGGAGGAGCAGTCGGAGCACGCCGCCGAGCACGCTCAGGAGCGCGCGGAGGCGGCCGAGGAGGCCTCTGCCGAGGCGCTCGCCGCGCAGGACGGCGCCGAGGAGGGGCCGGCCGAGGACGAAGCTGACGTCGCCGAGACGCCTGCGGCCGACGGCGCCGCCGTGTTCGAGAGCGCCGGCTGCGCGAGCTGCCATACCCTCCGTGCCGCCGGCAGCTCCGCCCAGACCGGCCCCGACCTCGACGGTGCGCTTCGGGGCAAGTCGGCGCAATACGTCGAAACCGCGATCGTCGACCCGAACGCCGAGCTCGCCGAGGGCTTCCCGCCCGACATCATGCCCCAGGACTTCGGCTCCAGCCTGACGCCGGAGGAGCTGACCGCCCTGGTCGACTACCTGGTCGAGTCGACCGGCGGCAAGGGCTAGCGCGCATGCGCTACCACGTCACCACCTTCGGGTGCCAGATGAACGAGCACGACTCGGAGCGGATGAAAGGGATGCTTGAGTCGCTCGGCTACACCGAGGCGCCCGAGCGCGACGGCGCCGACCTGATCCTGTTCAACACCTGCTCGATCCGCGAGGCGGCCGACAACCGCTTCATCGCCCATCTCGGCGAGGCGAAGCGGCTCAAGTCCGAGGACCCCGAGCGCGTGATCGGCGTCGGCGGCTGCTGGGCACAGTCGGTCAAGGACGAGGTGTTCGAGCGCTTCCCGTTCGTCGACGTCGCCTTCGGCCCCGGCCAGATCCAGGGGCTCGCCGAGTTCCTCGCCTCCGACTCGCTCACCGCCCAGGGCTACTTCGAGTTCGAGGACTTCGCCGGCCACCTGCCGGCGCACCGCGAGCGCGAGTTCCAGGCCTGGGTGCAGATCTCCCAGGGCTGCAACTGCGCCTGCGCCTACTGCATCGTGCCCTCCACCCGCGGGCGCGAGCAGAGCCGCGACCCCGACCAGCTGGTCGCCGAGGTCGAGGCGCTCGCGGCCGACGGCGTGCGCGAGGTGACCCTGCTGGGCCAGAACGTGAACAGCTACGGGCGCGACCTGCGGGGCGAGCGGCGCACGAGCTTCGCGCAGCTGCTGGCGCGGATCGACGCGGTCGAGGGGATCGAGCGCGTGCGCTACACCAGCCCGCACCCCAAGGACATGCGCGAGGACGTGATCCGCGCCCACGCCGAGCTGCCGGCGCTCTGCGAGCACATCCACCTGCCGCTGCAGTCGGGCTCGAGCCGGGTGCTGAAGGCGATGCGCCGCACCTACAACCGCCAGCGCTACATGGACCGGGTCGCGCTGATCCGCGAGCAAGTCCCCGACTGCGCGCTGACCACCGACATCATCGTCGGCTTTCCGGGCGAGACCGCGGCCGAGTTCGCCGAGACGCTCGAGGTGGTCGAGGAGGTCGGCTACGACGGCGCCTTCACCTTCATCTTCTCGCCGCGACGCGGGACCGAGGCGGCGACGATGGAGGGCCAGCTTCCTCATGCGGTCAAGCGCGAGCGCATGGGACCGCTGGTCGAAGCCGTCCAGCGCCGGGCGCGAGAGCGGGCGCAGCGCTTCGTCGGGCGTGCGGTCGAGGTCCTGGTCGAGGGGCCGAGCCGCACCGATGCCACCCGGCTGCGGGGCCGCAGCCGCCACAACAAGACGGTCAACTTCGACGGCACCGCGGCGCCGGGCGAGCTCGTCGAAGTCGAGATCACCGAGGCCACCTCGACGACCCTGAGCGGCCAAGAGCGGCTGCTGAGCCGCGTTCCCTGAACGTCCTCGCGATCTTCGGCCCGACCGCCGCCGGCAAGACCGGCGTCGCGATCGCCGGCGCCGAGCGCCTGCGAGAGCGCGGCGAGGACCCGGTGGCGGTCTCGTGCGACGCGATCCAGGTCTACCGCGGGCTGGAGATCCTCAGTGGCGCCGCCTCGGCCACCGAGCAGCAGCGGCTGGAGCATCGTCTGCTCGGGATCGTTGCGATCGACGGCGAGTTCACCGCCGGGCGGTTCGCCAACCTCGCCCACGCCGAGATCGACCAGCTCGTCGCCGAGGGGCGCCGGCCGATCCTCGTCGGTGGCACCGGCCTCTACCTGCGCGCGGCGCTTTCGGACCTCGACCTGCGCCCGCCGGTGCCGGACGAGATCCGCGCGGCGGTCGAGCGGGAGATCGCCGAACGCGGCCCCGCGGCCCTGCACTCAGAGCTCGACCCCGATCTCGCCGCCACCGTGCACCCCAACGACCGCAAACGGATCGCCCGGCTCGTCGAGCTCGGGCGGGCGGGAATCGACCCGCCGCGATCGAGCGAGGGGCTGTGGACCGAGAGCCTGCGCCACCCGACGCTGCTCGTCGGGCTCACCCTCGAGCACGACGAGCTCGATCGGCGGATCGACGCGCGGGTGGAGGCGATGCTCGCAGCCGGCGCCGAGGACGAGGTGCGCCGCGCTGACGCCGCCGGAGCCTCGCGCACCGCCCGCGCGGCGATCGGCCTCGAGGAGCTGCTGCGCGGCGATCACGAGGCGATGAAGGCCGCCCAACGCCGCTATGCCCGCCGCCAGCTCACCTGGATGCGCAAGATGCCCGGCGTCACCCTGATCGACCGCAGCGGCCGCCACGACGATCAGGTCGCGGCGGATATCGTCGGCCTCCTTCGATGAAGCGCGAGCCCGACAACCTCCCCAGAGGGCGCCTCATGAGGTTCGAGAAGTGGCAGGCGCTCGGCAACGATTATGTGATCGTCGAGCAGGGGGAGCTGCCGTGGGAGCTCACGGCGGAGCGGGTCAGACGCATCTGCGAGCCGCATTACGGGGTCGGCGCCGACGGGATCCTGCTGCTCTCGCAGGCCGCGGACGAGCGCCACGTCGCCGAGCTTCGGATCTTCAACCCCGACGGATCGGAGGCCGAGCTGTCGGGCAACGGCGCCCGCGAGGCGGTGCTCTACCTGCGCCGGGCGGGCTGGACGCCCGCGGACACGTTCACGATCCTCACCAAGGCCGGCGAGGTGACCCCGACGATCACCGGGGCGAACGAGGTCTCGATGGCGATCGGGCGCGCCTCGCTGACCTCGGAGGACTACCCGTCGGGGCCCGAGGACGGCACCGGGACCCTCGAGGCGGGCGGGCACGAGCTGCGCTTCCGGCACATCAACGTCGGCAATCCGCAATGCGTGATCGACGTCGGCGACGAGGTCGAGCGGCTGGATCTCGGCGCGATCGGCCCGGGAATCGAGTCCCACGAGCTGTTCCCGAACCGGACCAACGTCTCGTTCATCAACGTCGACCACTCGACCGTCCGGGCGCGGATCTTCGAGCGCGGAGTGGGGGAGACGCTCTCCTCCGGCACTGGGGCCAGCGGCGCCGCCGTCGCGGCCCATCTCGGCGGCGCCCGCAGCCCTATCACCGTGAAGCTCGACGGGGGCGAGCTGCGGGTCGACGTCACGGACGATCTCGATGTCACCCTGACCGGCACCGCCGAGCCCGTCTACGCCGGCGAGCTCTCGGCCGAGCTGGTGCGGGCGCTCGAGTAGCCTCTCGCGCCCGATGGCGCTCACCGACCCCTCGAAGCGGCTGGAGGCGATCCCGCCGTACATGTTCGCCGAGCTCGAGCGGCGGATCGCCGACAAGCAGGCCGCCGGGATCGACGTGATCAGCCTCGGGATCGGCGACCCCGACACGCCCACCTACGCCCCGATCGTCGAGGCGATGCAGCGAGCGGTCGCCGACCCGAGCACCCACCGCTATCCCTCCAACCGCGGGCGCACGGAGTTCCGCGAGGCGTTCGCCCGCTTCTACGACTCCCGGTTCGAAGTCGAGCTCGATCCCGAGTCCGAGGTGATCCCCGCGATCGGGGCGAAGGAGTGCATCTACCACCTCTGCTTTGCCTTCTGCGACCCCGGCGACGTCGCCCTCGCGGCCGACCCCGGCTACCCGGTCTACACCGGCGGCCCGCTGCTCGCCGGGGCCGACGCGGAGCTGATGCCGCTCGTGCCCGAGCGCGGCTTCGTCCCCGACCTCGACGCGATCGAGCCCGAGGCGCTCGAGCGGGCGCGGCTGCTGTTCGTCAACTACCCCAACAACCCCACCGGGGCGGTGGTCCCCGACGGCTTCTTCGAGCGCGTGGTCGAGCTCGCCCGCGAGCACCAGGTGCTCGCCGTCCACGACAACGCCTACTCGGAGACGACCTACGACGGGTATGTCGCCCCGAGCTTCCTCGCCACGCCGGGGGCGAAGGAGGTCGGGGTCGAGGTCTTCTCGCTCTCGAAGGGCTTCAACATGACCGGCTGGCGCTGCGCGGCGATCCTCGGCAACCCCGACGCCGTCGCCGCCTATTGGCGGCTGAAGACCAACGTCGACTCCGGGCTGTTCGAGGCGGTCCAGCTCGCCGGCGCGGCGGCGCTCGACGGCCCCCGCGGCGAGATCGAGCGGATGAATGCGATCTATGCCCGCCGCCGCGACCTCGTCATCGCCGCCCTGCGCGGGATCGGGGTCGAGATCGAGCCGCCGAAGGCGACGATCTACGTCTGGGCGCCGGTCCCCGAGGGCCACACCTCGGCGTCGTTCTGCGAGCTGGTGCTCGAGCAGGCGGCGGTCGTGATCTCGCCGGGATCGATGTACGGCCCCAGCGGCGAGGGCTTCTTCCGGATCTCGCTGACCACGCCCGACGACCGGCTCGCCGAGGCCGTAGACCGCCTGCGCGAGCACCTCGGCTAAAGATTCCGAGGCCCTGGGCTGACGCCCAGGCACGATCGGTGTGCGGATCCGCGCAAGCGCCCGGGGAAGGGTGAAACGGTCGGCCGGCGAACGTGTTAAGAATCGCTCAGCAACCGTTCAGCACCGTCTGAACGAGGCGTCGCGGAAGCTGTTCAGAGCTGTCTGAACGAGGCGGGCGGATTCGGGGGATCAAGCCGGCCCACGAGCGGCCGATGAAACGACTGTGACCGAACTCGGGATTGGACTTGCACTCGGCTGCGCCGCGCTGGCGAACGTCAGCATGCTCTGCAAGCACAGGGGCGCCTGCCACGCCCCGGACGTGAGCATGCGCAGCCCGCTCACGAGCGCGGCCGCGCTGTTCCGCTCGCGCTGGTGGACGATCGGGTTCGCGGTCGCCGCCGTCGCCTGGGTCCTCCACGTCGCGGCGATCGCGGTCGCGCCGCTGTCGCTGGTCCAGGCCGTGATCGCGGGCGGCATCGTGATGCTCGGCTTCCCTGCCGAGCGCTACTTCGGCCACACCCTCAGCCGTCGCGAGTGGCTCGGCCTCGGCCTCGCGGCCTTCGGCCTCGCCTTCCTCGCAGTCACGGTTCCCCACGGCGCCGATGCTCCCGGCTACTCGATTGGCGGCTTGGTCGCCTTCGAGTCGGCGATGATCGGCGCCGGCTTCTGCCTGCTCATCTCCGGGGCGATCGGCGACGGACGCGCCGAGCATGGACTCATGCTCGGGGCCGCATCCGGCCTTTTGATCGGCGTCGCAAACGTCGCGATCAAGGCGCTGACGGAGACCGCACCCGCGGAGCTGTTCGGGCTGCTCAGCCCGTGGATCGCAACCGCGGCGATCGCCGGCCTCGGCGCCTTCTTCGCCCTCGCTCGCGGGATGCAGCTCGCCAAGGCGATCCCGGTGATCGCCACCGCTTCGGTCGCATCGAACTGCGCCGCGATCCTCGGCGGCGTCATCGTCTTCGGCGACCCGATCGGCTCCGGCGTGGTCGAGGGCATGGCGCGCGGGCTGGCTTTCGTCGCCGTGATCGCCGCCGCAGCGCTGATGCCGGCCCCCGGCACTCAGCGCGCGGCGACCGCCTGAGCCCCGTCTAGAGCTTTCCCTCGGCGACCAGCATGTCGCGCAGGCCCTGCTCGAGCCCGCGCGGCGAGTAGCCGAGCTCGACGATCGCGCGGTCGTGCTTGGCCCAGAAGGTGACCCCGTCGCCTGAGCTGATCAGCTCGCGCATGTTCGGCGGCTGGCCCATCACCTTGCCGATCACGGGGCCCGCCGGGGCGACCAGCTTCAGCATCGCCGTCGGCACCGTGCCGCGCGGGCGCTTGCGGCCGGCGACGTCGGCGAGCGTCGTGATCAGCTCGCGCATCGTCGTGATCTGGCCGCCGAGGTTGTAGGACTCGCCGGGCTTGCCCTTGTCGAGCGCGAGCAGGATCCCCTCGGCGGCGTCCTCGACATGGACCATGTTGAACCCGAGGTCGGGGAAGACGAGCAGCGGCATCCGCCCGGCGAGGAAGTCGTTCATCTGCTTGCCGACGGCCGAATGGTCGTCGGGCCCGTAGACGCCGCCCGGCTGGACGATCACGCACGGCAGGCCTTCGGCGATCAGCCGCCTGGCCACCTTGTGGGCCTCGTACTTCGTCTCCTCGTAGCAGGAGGTAAAGGCGGTGCCCGGGTGCTCGTAGGTCTCGTCGACCACCTGGCCGCGGGTGTTGCCGTAGGCGGCGATCGTCGAGATGTAGACCACCTTCGGCGTCTTGGCCTCGAGCGCCGCGCGCAGCACGCGCTCGGTGCCGAGCACGTTCGTCTCAAACATCCGCCGGCGCTCTGACTTCGGGATTCCGACCTCATAGACAGCGGCGCCGTGGATCGCTGCGTCGCAGCCCTCCAGTCCGGCGCGAATGGCCGCCTCGCTATCGAGATCGCCGGTGATCAGCTCGCACCCGAGCTCGCCCAGGGCTTGGGCCTTGTCGGGGCTTCGAACCAGGGCGTTGACCGCGTCGCCGCGCTCGCGCAGCTTGCGGGCGACCTGACCGCCGATGAACCCCGTGCCCCCAGTGACGAAGACCCTCATCGTGGACTGCAAGCCTATTCGCATGCGATCGAGCGTGCGCCCGTCCGCCCGGCTCGGGACCCTCGTCGCGGTCGCCGCGATCGCGGCCGGGACGATCGCCTTCGCCGCCGCGCCCGAGGGCGGTGGCGCGGGCGAGCAGCCGCGCAGCTTCGCCTTCGCGATCGGCAACGGGATGCTCGCCGGCGGCGCACCGGAGGTCGCCGAGCGACTGGGCGAATTCGACCTCGTCGTCGTCGACGGCGAGCTGGCGCGGGTCGAGGAGGTCGAGGCGCTGCGCGGCCGGGGCGCGATCGTGCTCGCCTACCTCAGCGTCGGAACGATCGAGGAGTGGCGCTCCTGGTACGGGCGGCTCAAACGCTTCCGCCTCCGCGCCTGGCAGGACTGGAAGGACGAGTGGTTCGCCGACGTCTCGCTAGGCAAGCTGCGCCACGCCCTCGCACGGCGGATCGCGCCCGAGATCCTCGCCAAGGGCTTCGACGGGCTCTTCCTGGACAACGTCGACATGATCGAGACCCGCAATCACCGCGCCCAGCGGCCCGGGATGCGAAAGCTCGTGCGGGCGCTGGCAGAGCTCGTCCACGCCGACGAGCGGCTGCTGTTCGCCCAGAACGGCGCCTGGGGCCTGCGCCGGCTGGGGCTCGTCGACGCGCTCGACGGCTGGAACCGCGAGGACGTCACCTGGACCTTCGACTTCGACCGCCGCCGCTACGTGCGCAACCCCGAGCGCAGGACCCGTGCCGCCCTGGCCGAGCTGCGCCGGATGGCCGAGCTCGGCAAGCTGGTCACCGCCACCGACTACACCCGGGCCCGGGACCTGGCAGCGCGCGACGAGGCGGTCGCCAACGCGTGCTCTGCGGGCGCGCTGCCGTACGTGAGCGACATCGGGCTCACGGCGCGCAGGCTGCCTCGACCGCCGCTTGCTTGTCCCTGAGGCGACCTACACTTGGTCCATGGCCCGCGACGCTTCGATCGACAACGGCGGCGGAGTCCGCAACCGGCGAGCGCGCCAGCGGGCGCTGGCGATCGGGGCGATGCCGCGCGCGGACGGCGAGGACCCGCTCGCAGAGCTCAAGGAGCTGCTGCGGACCGCCGGCGTCGCGACCGCGGGAGAGCTGGTCCAGGTGCGTGTGGAGCCCGACCCCGACCGCTACCTCGGTCGCGGGAAGCTGGCCGAGCTCAAGCAGGCGCTGGCACGCCACGATGCCAACCTGGTCGCCTGCGACGACGAGCTCGCCCCGCGCCAGGAGCGCAACCTCGAGGCCGCGCTCGACGTCCCGGTGATCGATCGCACCGCGATCATCCTCGACGTCTTCGCCGACCATGCGCACAGCGCCGAGGGGAAGCTCCAGGTCGAGCTCGCCCAGCTCGAGTACAACCTCGCGCGCATGCGTGGCCTGTGGACCCATCTCGAGCGGCTCGGCGCCGGCAGGATGGACGGCGGGATCGGCACCAGGGGCCCGGGCGAGAGCCAGATCGAGACCGACCGCCGGCTCGCCCGCGACCGGATCGCCACCCTGCGCCGCCGGCTCGAGCGCCTGGAGCGAAACCGCGGCGTGATGCGCGCCCGCCGCGAGGCCGCAAGCGTGCCGACGGTCGCGATCGCCGGCTACACCAACGCCGGCAAGTCGACGCTGCTCAACGCGCTTACGGGCGCCGGCGTCGGGGTGGGGGAGAGGCTCTTCCACACCCTCGACCCGACCACCCGCGCCTACGAGCACAACGGGCGCCGCTACCTGGTCACCGACACAGTCGGCTTCATCCGCAAGCTTCCGCATCAGCTGGTCGAGGCGTTCAAGGCGACGCTCGAGGAGACCCGGCTCGCCGACCTGGTCCTGCACGTCGTCGACGCGTCGGAGCCCGAGCCGGCGCGCCGCGAGGCGATCGCCGCGGTCGACGTGGCGCTCGAGGAGATCGGCGCGAGCGACGCCCCCCGGCTGCTGGTCTACAACAAGCTCGACCTGCTCGACGACGAGGGCCGCAGCGGCCTGCTCGTCGGCCACG
Organism: Solirubrobacterales bacterium; assembly: GCA_050697155.1. Classification (GTDB taxonomy): domain Bacteria; phylum Actinomycetota; class Thermoleophilia; order Solirubrobacterales; family 70-9; genus JBOGZD01. The sequence continues at coordinate 29,075 of JBOGZD010000004.1, forward strand.
CCGACGCCGTCGGCGTCTCGGCGCAGACCGGGGAGGGGCTGGAGGAGCTGCGCGACGCCGTCGAGTCGGCCTTCGAGGCGACCCTGCGCCCCCTCGAGCTCCTGCTCCCGTACTCGGAGGGAGCCCGGCTCTCGGAGCTCCATGCGATCGCGGGCGGGATCGAGCGCACCGATCGCGCCGAGGGCGTGCTCGTCCGCGCCAGGGTGCCGGCTGGCGTCGCCCACCGGTTCGCCGAGTTTGCGGTCAATGGGGTGTCCGGACAGGACGGAGGCCCCGGAGCCGGCTGAGTCCGCCGGTACGCTGGCGCCGTGGAGCTTGGGTTCCGGCGCCTGCGCGACGACGCCGTGCTGCCGAGCCGCGCCCACGACGGCGACGCCGGCCTGGACCTGCACGCGGTCGAGCCCGCCCGCCTCGGCCCCGGGGAGCGAGCGGGCGTCGGCACCGGGCTCGCGGTCCAGATCCCGCCCGGGCACGCCGGGCTGGTGCTGCCGCGCTCGGGGCTCGCCGCCCGCCACGGGATCGCGCTGGTCAACGCGCCGGGCCTGATCGACGCCGGCTACCGCGGCGAGATCCGGGTGCTGCTGCTGAACACCGACCGCGAGGTGGCGTTCGAGATCGTGCCTGGGGACCGGATCGCGCAGCTCTTGGTGACGCCGCTCGCCCACGCGGAGCCCGTAGAGGTTGAGAAGCTCGAAACGACGGCACGTGGGGGAGGCGGGTTCGGCTCTTCGGGCCGCTGAGGTCGGCTGTCCTCCGCACGCTCGGGCCGGCTGTCCTGCCTAAGTGGTCGTATAGACCCCCAGGGCAGGACGGTCCCGGCACTCGGCCGAGCCCGTCCCCCTACATGCCCGTTCTCACCGCAGCTTCGCCGCGGCCCGGGCATTCGCGTGCGCCGCAGCCTCGAGCGCGTCGTCGAGAGGTTCGAGCACCGGCGGCGACCCCTCCCGCCGAGCGAGCGCCACAGCGATCAGATGATCCGCCAGCCAGGCGTTCTTCGGCAGCAGCGGGCCGTGGATGTAGGTGCCGATCAGGTTGCCGCGCCGGACGCCCTCGCCGCCGTCACGGCCGTTGTTGCCGAACCCCTTGATCACCCGCCCCAGCGCCCGGACGCCGGCGCCGAGGTAGGTGCGCCCGCCGTGGTTCTCGAACCCCGCCAGCTCGCGCGGGCGGTCGCCGAGCTCGACCTCGATCGCCACGTTGCCGATCAGCCGCGGGCCTGGCTCGCGCACCGTCTCGAGGTCGACCAGCCCCAGGCCTGGGATCCGCTCCTCGCCGAGCTGGTAGCTGTGGCCGAGGAGCTGATAGCCGCCGCAGACCGCGAGCGCCGCCGCGCCGCCGTCGAGCGCCGCCGCGATCGCGTCGCGCTTGGTGCGCAGCATGTCCTCGGCAACCAGGCGCTGGTCTCGGTCCTGGCCGCCGCCGATGTAGATCAGGTCGTGCCCGAGCGGGTCGATCGGCTCCCCGAGGCCGGCGCCGGCGTACGCGAACCCGATCCCGCGCCACTCGCAGCGCCGGCGCAGGAAGATGACGTTGCCGCGGTCGGCGTAGATGTTCATCTGGTCGGGGTAGAGGGCGAGCAGCCGCAGCTCCATCTCAGCCGCCGCCTCGCTCGGCTGACTCGAGGACGAGCACGGTCGAGCCGACGTGGTCGGCGGTGGCCGCGATCTCGACGCGCTCGCGCTCGGCGAGGCGTGCTCGCCGCGCCTCCGCGGCGACCGTGTCCGGGTCGAGCAGGTCGAGCCGGGCGACGTCGAGCTCCTCGCTCAGCTCGCCGTCGGGTGCGACCACCTGGCGCAGGCGCCTGACCTCGATCGCGCCGTCCACTTCGCAGATCTGGAGCGGCAGGCTCGAGTAGACCCAGCCGCCGACCTCGCGCACGTCGGGGGTCGGCGGCGTGTCGCCGCCGGCCGCCGCGGGGATGTCGGGGGGGAGGAGGGCGAGCGCGAGCGTCCCGCCGGGGGCGAGATGGCGCCGCGCGCAGCCGAGCATCGCCCGCCGGCCGTGTGCACCGCGGAGCAGGTGGACGAGCTGCATCGGCGCGAGCACCAACGCGAAGCGGCGCCCGAGCTCGAACGAGCGAGCGTCGGCGTCGAGCGCCTCGACCGCGGTCCCCACGGCGGCGGCGCGGTTGCGCAGCTCGGCGAGCAGCTCGGGGCGCACGTCGACGCCGGTGACCTCGTGGCCGGCGCGGGCGAGGTCGAGCGCCACCCGGCCGGCGCCGCAGCCGAGCTCGAGCACCGGTCCCCCGGCCTCGCCGGCGAGCTGGCGCCAGAGCGCGAGGTCGGCGGCGTACCCGCCGCACTCGACCTCGTGCCAGATCACGCTCAGCGGTCCTCCGGCGGCGATCTCCGCGTTCTGCCTCACCGCCAGTACTCCGGCGCCAGGCCGCGCCCCGAGAGCAGCCGGCGGAGCTCGATCAGCGCCGTGTAGGTGGGCAGGGCGAACAGCCGCTCGGCTCCGCCCAGCGCGCGATCGAGGGACCGGTCGATGTCCGGCTCGACCTCGATCGCCCCAGGATCGACCCCCGCGTACTTGAGCCGCACGGCGATCTCCGGCGCTCGGGTGCCGGCGCACGTCACCCGGCGCACCCCGCCGGCGAGCAGCTCGAAGTCGGCGTCCCAGATCCACGAGACGTCGCGCCCGTCGGCGATCCGGTCGTTGAGCGCGACCCAGAGGTCGAGGCCCGCGGGCGAGCCGTTGCCCGCCGACTCGAGCCGCAACGTGCGCAGCACCTCGTTCGTGCCCGCCGGGTTCTTGATCAGCAGGATCGAGACCGGCACCCCGCCGACCGCGATCGTCTCCACCCGCCCGAACGCCGCCTCGACCGACTCGAGCCCGGCGACGGCGCGGTCGAGCGGGATGCCGAGCCGCAGCACCGCGGTGAGCGCGGCGAGGGCGTTGTAGACGTTGTAGAGGCCGGGGAGCGGCAGCGCCAGCCGCAGCTCGCCCTCGGGCGTGCTGACCTCGATTCGAGAGCCCCGCATCCCGAACAGCTCGATCCGGGTCGCGGCCACGTCCGGGCGGGGCCGATCGGCGCTGCAGCTCGGGCACGCGTAGTGGCCGAGGTGGCCGACGAAGGCGCGCGCGTAGTCGTACGGCGCACCGCAACGGCGGCAGTGCTTGGCATCGTGGGCGTGCTGGAGCTCGGGCAGCGCCTGGTCGGGGTCATCGACCCCGAAGTAGAGGACGCCGGGACGGCGCCGCAGATCGCGGTCGCGGCCCAGGTCGGCGATCAGGGGATCGTCGGCGTTGAGCGCGAACTCGGTGCGCCCGGCCCGCGCCGCGACCAGCTCGGCCCAGTCGTCGGCGAGCCGCTCGAGCTCGCCGTAGCGGTCGAGCTGGTCGCGAAACAGGTTGCCGAGGACCAGCAGCCGGGGCTCGAGCTCGGCGGCCACCTGGGGCAGCCAGGCCTCGTCGACCTCGAACAGGCCCTCGGCGCCCCTCTGCTCGAGCAGCGCCGTCGCCACGCCCCAGGTCATGTTCGAGCCGGCTCGATTGTGGACCGGGTCGCGCCCCGCTGCGCGCAGCGCCGAGGCGATCATCCCGGCGGTGGTGGTCTTGCCGTTGGTCGCGCTGACGATCGTCGTCCCGGAGGTGAGGTCGGCGCCGAGCCGACGGATCGCGTCCGGGGCGAGGCGGAGCAGGACGCGCCCGGGGAGCGTGGTCCCGCCCCCGCGGCCGCTGGTTCTGCTGATCCGGCCGACCGCTCGCGCGATGCCGAGCTTGGCGCGAAACACCGAGCTCATGGCGCGATCACCCGCAGCGCCCGCGGCAGCAGGCGCACGGTCGCCGGCAGGTCGGCGAGGTGGTCGCCGTCGGCGTAAACCGCGAACGGGCGGTCGGCCTCGATCGCGACCTCGCGGGCGCGGACGATGTCCACCTCGTCGTTGTCGACGTGGCTGCCGTCGAAGACCTGCGGCAGCCCGCGTAGGTAGCGCAGCTTGCTCACGTCGGAGACGGTGACCACGTCGAGCTGTCCGTCGTCGAGCTTTGCGTCGGGGGCGAGGAACATCCCTCCGCCGAAGGCGGCGCTGTTCGCCGCCGCCACCGAGTAGCCGGTGAACTCGCGGCGCTCGCCGTCGAGGTCGAGCAAGAACCGCGCCGGGCGCCACGCGGCGAGCGCGCGCAGTGCTGCGTAGGCATAGACCAGGCGCCCCTTGACGGCCCGCGCCCGGTTCGCGATCCGGTTGGCGTCGGAGTCGAAGCCGCAGCTCGCAATCCCCAGAAAGCGCCGGCCGTTGACCTCGCCGACGTCGATCTCGCGCGTCACCCCGTCGGCGAGGACGTCGACCGCGCCCTCGGGGTCGGTCGGGATCCCCAGCACCCGAGCGAGGTCGTTGCCGCGTCCACCGGGGATGATCCCCAGCGCCGACCCGGACCCGGCGAGCGCGCCGCCGACCTGCCCGATCAACCCGTCGCCGCTGATCACCACCGGGACCTCACCCGCCGCGCCCGCCGCTCGCGCCTCGTCGCAGCCGTGCTCCGCGCTCGTGGTCTGCACGGCGCGATACTCGATCCCGCGTCGGCGCAGCGCTGCTGCTGCGTCGGAGAGCACCTCCAGCGCCCGGCCGGCGCCCGCCGACGGGTTGATCAGCAGGACGTAGCTTGTGTCCGAGCTCACGCCCGGAGCCTAGTCAGGCGTTACATTCGCAGCGGGGGAACAGGTTGGAGAGGCCCAAGACTCGATACGCGCGCAGCGGAGAGCTCAGCATCGCCTACCAGGTCGTGGGGGACGGGCCGATAGACCTCGTCCACATTCCCGGCCTCGTCTCCCACATCGACGCCGCCTGGAGCTATCCGAAGTACGTCCGGTTCATGCGACACCTGTCCTCGTTCGCTCGGGTTGCGGTGTATGACAAGCGAGGCTGCGGCCTGTCGGACGCCATCAGCGAGCCGCCGACGATCGAGGAGCGAATAGACGACGCGCGGGCCGTGATGGATGCCGCAGGCATGGACCACGCCGCGGTCTTCGGCTGCTCGGAGGGGGCGACCCTCGGCGCCTACTTCGCGGCGTCGTACCCGGACCGAGTCGATGCCGCCATCCTCTACGGGTCGTTCGCGCGAATGCAGCCGGACCCACCCGACTATCCGTGGGGGTACGACGCCGAAACGATTGCGGTGATGACTGAGGGGGCGCTGGAGGCCTGGGGGGAGGGGATCATGCTGACGCTCCTCGCGCCGAGCCTCCTCCACGATGAACGCGAGCGCGAGTGGTGGGGAGGCTACGGGCGCGCATCGATGAGTCCCGGCGCCCTGCTCAAGCTCTCGGCCGCCAACCTGACCCTGGACATCAGGGACATCCTGGGGTCCATTCGAGTCCCGACGCTGCTCCTACATCGAACCGGAGACGTGAATCCGATCGAGGGCGCGCGTTACATCGCCGAGTGGATCCCCAACGCGCAGCTGGTCGAGCTCGAGGGCGACGACCACTGGCCGTGGGTCGGCGACCCGGATCAGGTCTGCGACCACGTCGAGGAGTTCCTGACCGGTCGCCGGCATACCCCCGACCCGGACCGCGTCCTTGCGACCGTCCTGTTCACCGACATCGTCTCCTCGACTGCCCGCGCCGCAGAGCTCGGCGACCGGCGCTGGACCGAGCTGCTTGGCGAGCACGAGGATGTCGTCAGGCGAGAGCTGGAGCGCCATCGCGGCCGCGAGGTGAAGACGATCGGCGACGGGTTCCTGGCCACCTTCGACGGCCCGGCCCGGGCGATCCGCTGCGCGACCGCCGCGACGGACGAGCTGCGCAGGCTCGGGGTGCCGATCCGCGCGGGCGTCCACACCGGCGAGTGCGAGCTTCGCAACGGCGACGTCGGCGGGATCGCCGTCCACATCGGCGCGCGGGTGATGGCGGCGGCGGGGGAGGGGGAGGTGCTGGTTTCGAGCACGGTGAGGGACCTCACCGTCGGCTCGGACATCGAGTTCGCCGACCGCGGCACGCACGAGCTCAAGGGCGTCCCTGGCGAGTGGCGGCTCTTTGCCGTCGCGGCCTAGGCGCTCAGCCGGCCTTTCGCCCCAGCCACCAGATCCCGCCCTCGGCCTCACCCTCGCTGGTGGGCTCGACCCGGTGGCGGCGAAAGCCACGCGCCAGGACCGCGGGTGGGGTGTAGAAGGGGGTGGCGGGGCCGCCGCTGGCGACGACGATCACGTGCCCGCCCGGGCGCAGGACGCGGGCGATCTCGGCGAAGAAGGCGGGCATGTTGACAAGCGTTATGAGGTCGAACGACTCCTCGCCGTAGGGCAGGTCCGCCGCATCGGCCACCCGAAAGGCGATTCTCCCTTCGGGATCCAGGCCCACCTTCTCTTGAGCCGATCGGATCATCTCGTCGGAGAGGTCGATGCCGCGGACGCTCGCGCGGGGAAATTCACGGGCGAGGAACAGCGCCGCCTCGCCGGTGCCCGTGCCGATGTCGAGCACGCGCTCGGGAGCGGGGGACACGGAGGCGGTCGCCGCGGCCAGGGCCGCGAGGTGCTTGACGCCGCCGGCGTCGAAGCGCTGGTCCCAGTCCGGCGCCAGCCGATCGAAATAGCCCTGGACGGGGCGTCGCAGCAGCGGCCACAGCCACGGCGCGCGGGCCGTGGTCGCGGTCACCGCCCGACCGATCAGCCGTCTCAGGGCGGGGGGCGGAGGGCCGCGGCGCTCCATCGGGCCGATGATCTCAGCCACCGGCGGCCGCTAGGGTTGCCCCCTTCATGCGGCTCGCCCGTCCATCGGCCCTGCTCGCGCTACTCGCCACCGTCGCGGCCCTCGTACTCGCGTCCTGCGGCGACGACGAGGAGGAAGCACCGACGGCAGCGGCCTCGGAGGCAGAGTGCGCGGAGGTCGAGGCGCCGGCGCCCAAGGACACCCGCTTCGACCGGCCCGAGGAGGTGCTGTCCCGCGGCGAGCCGGCGACCGCCGCCGTCGACACGAGCTGCGGCGAGTTCGAGATCGAGCTCGACACCAAGGGGTCGCCCAAGACGGCGAACTCGTTCGCGTTCCTCGCGGAGGAGGGACTTTACGACGACACGCTCTTTCACCGGATCGCCCCCGGGTTCGTGATCCAGGGCGGCGATCCGACCGGTGAGGGAAGCGGCGGGCCGGGCTACTCGGTCAATGAGGCGCCGCCGGACGACGCCGCCTACCTGCACGGGACGGTGGCGATGGCGAAGACGGCGGTCGAGCCGCCGGGCGAGTCCGGGAGCCAGTTCTTCGTCGTCACCGCGCCGGCGGACGCCGGGCTGCCGCCGCAGTACGCGCTGCTCGGCGAGGTGCGCAAGGGGATCGACGTTGTCGAGCGCATCGGCGAGCTCGGCGATCCGGCCACCGAGCAGCCGACCCAGGCCGTGGTGATCGAGAGCGTGACCGTCGAGCGGGGCTAGGCGATGGTCGGGATCGGCGATCCGGCGCCCGATTTCGCGCTCGAGGGGACCGGTGGCGAGTGCCACAGGCTCTCCGATCTGCGCGGGCGCTGGGTGGTGCTCGCCTTCTACCCAGGCGACTTCACCCCGGTCTGCACGCGCCAGTTCTGCTCCTACCGCGACGCCGCCGACCGCCTCGACGAGCTCGACGCCGTCGTGCTCGGGATCTCGCCCCAGTCGGTCGCCTCCCACGAGCGCTTCCGAGCCGAGTACGGGCTGACCGTTCCCCTGCTCGCCGACTCCGAGCGCAAGGTGGTGCGCGCCTACGGGGTCGTGATCCCGGGCGGCCTCGTCCGGCGGGCGATCTTCATCGTCGACCCGGAGGGGATCGTCCGCTACCGGCACGCCGCGACGCTCGGCCTGCGCTACAAGGACGTGCGCTCGATCGCCGAGGCACTGGAGCGAGCCCGGGCTCAGGCCGCGGCCGCGGCTTGAGCGATCCCGATCTCCAGCCGCGGCCGTTCACCGTCGAGCGCGATGGGATGGCGCTCGCCGGCGAGTCGCTGGGCGGCGGTCCGCCGATCGTCCTCCTCCACGGGCTGACCGCGAACCGCCGGTACGTCGTCCACGGGTCGCGCTACCTGCCCCGGCACGGCTACCGGACGATCGCGTATGACGCCCGCGGTCACGGCGCCTCCGACCCGGCTCCGGAGGGCGCCGGATACACGTACGACGAGCTGGCCGCCGACCTGGGCGCGGTGCTCGACCAGCTGGTCGGCGACGGGCGGTGCCTGCTCGCCGGCGGGTCGATGGGCGCGCACACGATCGCCGGTTACGCCCTCGGCGGCGACGAGCGACTCGCGGGCCTGGTGCTGATCGGCCCGTCGTTCACCGGCGCCACCATCGACGACGAGGGGCGGGAGCGCTGGGACCGGCTCGCGGATGGGCTCGAGCGGGGTGGGGCGGAGGGCTTCGTCGAGGCGTTCACCGACGACATCGACCCGCGCTGGCGCGAGACCCAGCTGCGGATCGCGCGCGACCGCCTGGGCGCGCACGAGCATCCAGAGGCGGTCGTGCGGGCGCTGCGCGAGGTGCCGCGGTCGCGGCCGTTCGAGGACCTCGCCGAGCTCGAGTTCGTCGACCGGCCGGCGCTCGTGGTCGCAAGCCGCGACGAGGCGGATCCCGAGCATCCCTACGCGGTCGCCGAGGCCTGGGCCGAGCGCCTGCCCCGGGCGCGACTCGTGAGCGAGGCCGAGGGCGCCTCGCCGCTCGCCTGGCAGGGCGGTCGCCTGTCGCGCGAGATCGCGGCGTTCTGCGAGCATTTGGACCTGTGATCGACGACGGAAACGCGATCCACTACACGGCGGTCGCCCGCGGAACGCCGGTCTACGGCGCCGACGAGGTCGAGATCGGGCGGGTGGACCAGGTGGTGGACAACTACCGCGAGCACATCCTGGACGGGATCGTGATCAAGACCGGTGACGGTGACCTCCGCTTCGCCGACGGGCCCGAGGTCGCACGCACCGCCGAGCGCGGCGTGACGCTGACGATGACCGCGGCCGAGGCGAAGGCGCTGCCGCCGCCCGAGAAGGGCGCCGGGTCGTTTCGCGCCAACGTCCGGACCGGCCGCATCGGGCGGCTCTTCGGCGGAGGCTGGAGGCGCGATTAGCGCTCGCGAAGGGGGGTATCTACGACGCGTGGGGCGGGTCGGGGAAGGTCTGATCGCGAGATGAACACGGTGGAGCCCGAGGACAGGGTCGAGTTCCTGCTTCCGGCCCGCGCCGACAACGTGCCGCTGGTCCGCCACGCGCTCGCCGGGCTCGCGGAGGAGCTCGGGATGGACCCGTCCGACGTCGCGGACCTCAAGACGATCGTCACCGAGGCGTGCATGAACGTCGTCATCCACGCCTACGACGACGCCGGCCCGGTCGAGATCACGGCCTGGGCCGACGGCGAGGTGTTCACCGTGCGGGTCCGCGACTTCGGCCGCGGCATCCGCCCGCTGGCCGACATCGATCGCCGCAGCCTGCGGCTCGGCCTGCCGCTGATCGCGGCCCTGACCGTCAGCTTCGAGGTCAGGGGCGTGCCCGGCGAGGGGACCGAGGTGACGATGCGGATACCGATCAGCCAGGCGTCGACCAGGAGCGGCGGTGCGGCCGCGGCGGGGGAGGTGGAGACCGGCAGCGAGGCCCGGATCGCGATCCCGGCCGGGGACCTGCTGGCGCCGATCCTCTCGCGGGTGGTCTCGATGTATGCGGCGCGAGCCGACTTCTCGGTGGACAAGCTCTCCGACGCGGTGCTGCTGAGCGACGCGATCTCCGCCCATGGGCCCGAGGGCTTTCCGCGAGGCACCGCGCGGCTTGCGATCAGCGAGGAGGAGGGCGCTTTCGCGATCAGGGTCGGCCCGCTGGCGGCGGGCGCGGGCCAGCGCCTCGTCGACGGGATGAGGATCCCGATGCTCGACGCGAGCCTCGAGGACCTCGCCGACGAGGTCCGGGTCGAGACCGGCGAAGGCGCGGACCACCTGGTCGTTCGCCTCGCCCAGCGGGCGGAGAGCGAGACCGGGGTCGCGGACTAGCGGCGCCCGTGGCCCGGAGCGGGCTAGGGCAGCCCTCCGCCCTGGTCGGCCGCGCGGCGGAGCTTGCCGAGCGCGCGCCGCAGGATGCGCGAGACGTGCATCTGCGAGTAGCCGACCTGCTCGGCGATCTTCGACTGCGTCTGGTCCTCGGCGAAGCGCAGTCGCAGCACTTCGGCCTCGACCTCGTTCAGCACCCCGGCGCTGGCGCCGATCGCCTCACGGTCCTCGACCAGCTCGAAGCCGGGGTCCTCGTCGCCGATCCGCTCGGCCATCGTCGTCTCCTCGCCGGAGTCACCGATCACTGCCGGCTGGTCGAGCGAGACGGTGCGCCGCGCGGCGGTTGCCTCGAACGCCTCCAGCACCTCCGACTGGTGGAGGTCGAGCAGCGACGAGATCTCGGCCACGGTCGGGGAACGCTCCAGCTGATGGCTGAGCTTGGCGATCGCCGACTCGACCTCGCGGATGCGCTCCTGGAGCCCCCGCGGCACCCGCATTGTCCAGACGCGGTCGCGGAAGTGACGCCGAAGCTCGCCGAGGATCGTCGGGCCGGCGAAGGCGGCGAACGGCACGCCGCGGTCGGGGTCGTAGCGCTCGAGCGCCGAGACGAGCCCGAGGCTGGCCACCTGGACCAGGTCCTCGGTCGGCTCGACGCCGCCGGAGTAGCGCATCGCGAGGCTTCGGGCGAAGGGAAGGAAGCGGCGGCAGAGCTCCTCCCGCGCGTCCTCGTCGCGGGTGCGGTGATACCTCAGCAGGAGGTCCATCTCCGCGGCGAGCGCCTCCTCGGGCGCCAGCGGCTGGGGGCCCGCGGTCGAGCGCCTCGTCTGCCCTGTCTCGTCAACCACGCTGGGTCAGAGTATGCGACGCGAGCAGGCGGTCGAGCTCTTCCAGCGCCTCGCCCATGTAGATCGCAAGGCGCTGGAGGTGGGGGAGGGCGTCGCGCGCGCCCGTGAGACCGAAGTTGAGCGTGCCCGCATAGCTGACACAGGTGATGTTGAGCGCGTTTCCGTGCAGCAGCAGCGAGAGCGGGAACAGCGCGTCGAGGCGGGCGCCGTTGAAGTACAGCGGCTCGGGGGGACCGGGGACGTTCGACATCCCGAGGCTGAAGGGCGCGGGAGCGCGCCCGCCGAGGCCGACGACCAGCCCGGCGATGTAGGGAGCGTTGACGGCGAGCGTGTAGGGCGTGAGCGCCTCGGAGGGCAGCTCGCGCAGCATCCGCTTCGCCTCGCGCGTTGATCGGTTGATCGCGTCGAGCCGCTCGCGGGGATCGGCGATGTCGGTGCCGAGCTCGGCGATGATGAAGCTGATCGCGGTGCCGGTGCTCTGGTCGTCCTCGGCGCGCACGTTGACCGGGATCCCGGCGGTCAGCGAGCTGTCGGGCAGCCGCCCGTGCTCCTGCAGGTAACGGCGCAGCGCGGTCGAGCACAGCCAGAGCACGACGTCGTTGACGGTGCAGTCGGCCGCCTTCGCCAGCCGCTTGATCCGGTCGAGCTCGTACTGCTGGGTGGCGAACCGCCGCTGGCCGGTGAGCTGGACGCTGAGGGCTGAGCGGGGCCCGCTGTAGGGCGCCTTGAGCGGGCCGCCGTTGACGCGGGCCTGCGAGAGGCGGAATGCGGCGCGGCCGAGTCCGCCGGCGACCTCGGCGCCGGCGCCGGCGGCGCTGAGCGCATCGTGTAACAGCCCGCCGGCTCGCCCGCGCTCGGCTGCCGGCTCGTCGTCCGCCTCATCCGCGCGGGCGCTCGGCCGCTCGCGGCGCCCGGCTCCGACGGCCCAGAACGGCGGCGTGCCGCGCACGTCGGGATCGGTGGACAGCGTGCGCAGCATCAACCGCATGCCGCTGATCCCGTCGATCAGCGAGTGGTGCATCTTCAGGTAGACGGCGAAGCGGTCGCCCTCGAGCCCCTCGATCAGGTGCATCTCCCACAACGGCCGGTGCAGGTCGAGCTGGTTGCTGTGCAGGCGCGAGACCAGGATCCCCAGCTCGCGCTGCCCGCCCGGCGCCGGCAGCGCCGAGTGGCGAAAGTGATAATCGATGTCAACATCGCGCTCCTCCTGGAGCAGCGGCAGGCTGCCGGCAACCGGCGCCTCGACCAGCTTCAGGTTCCAAGGCGGCGGCACGGCGCGCACCTCGCGCATCTCCTCGAACGCCTCGTGGAGGAAGTCCTCGGACGCCTCCGGGGGCAGGGTGAACTCGAACAGCCCGCCGACATGCATGGGCGTATCCCGCGACTCGAGCACGAGCCACGCCGCATCCAACGGAGATAGTCGCCTGATGGCCACTCAGCCCTTCCTAGACCCTGGGAGGGAGCATAGAAGGCACCGTGGGAGCGCTCAGGCGGTCACTATCCATAACCCCTATTCCCGCGCGCTTGTCGGCCGAGCAGTTCTTCCGGCTGAACGTGTGTTCCGTCTGCTCCGCGTCCCGCCTACCGACTACGTCCTGACCCGGCCCGGTAGGCGCGGAAGGTGATGAAGTCGAACGAGGCCTCCTCGCACTGGAGCAGCCCCGCGGGGTCGAGCAGGCCGAGGCCGTTGAACAGCGCCGAGCCGAGCTCGAGCTCGCCCCACGCCTCGTCGTGGCGGACGCGGCCGTAGGCGCCGTACTCGACGTCGTCGTCGTCGCTCTCGGGGTCGGGGTCGGCGGAGACGCCGACCTCGAAGTCGCCGTTCCCGTCCACCGGGCCCGCGATCCCGGTCACCTTGGCCACCAGTGTCCGCTCGAGCTCCTCGTCGGCGACGCCCCAGCAATTGGCGTGGACCGCGTAGGCGAGGTTCGAGATCCTCCCCCGGCCGCCGTCGACCGCGAGCTCGAACCCGAACGGCAGGCCCTCGCTGGTCGCGCCCTCGTAGGGCCCGGCATCGGCCGGGCCCAGGGCGGAGCTGCCCTCGCGCTTGGCGACGAAACGCCGTCGCTCGCTGCACGACTCGTCGCCCGACTCGCCGCTCACCGCCAGCCGCCCCTTGATCTTCGTGCCGCCGGCGGCCACCCGACCCCGTGTCCGGGCCGTCTCGCCGCCGCCGCTGTCGCGCTTGGCAAAGCCGCCGCGGAGCCTGCCCAGCGCCAGCCTCCCCGCCAGCCGACCGCAGTCGCTTCGCAGGCGGTAGCGCAGCGTCGCCTTCAGCGAGTCAGCGACCGTGATCCGGACCTTGCCGCCGGCCGTCTTCGCCTTGTACGTCCCGGGCGCGGGCGCCTCAGCCGCCGCGCTCGCCGGCGCGGCCGGCGGGCTCGCGAGCAGGCCGACCGTCGCGACGGTCATCGCCAGCCCGATCGGGCCCGGACGCCGCCGCCGGAGGCGGCTGGGTGACGCGAGCGCGTTCATCGCCTCTTGAATCGGCGCCGCGGCCCCGGCCCATGAGCATTCTGCGCCTGCCGCGCGCGCGCTCGCGCCCGAGGCCGCGCAGATACGGGAAGAAGTCGACCTGGATCGTGTGCCGCTTCGACGCCACGTAGCGCTTGCGCATCTTCTCGCGGTCGCGCTCGATCGCCCGCCGCATGCGCTCGGGGCGCGGCAGCGCCACCCTTCCGGTGAGCACGTCGGCGATCCACTCCGACTGCGCCTCGGCGAGGGGCATGATGGCTCCCAGCGGCTGCAGGAGCCCGATGAAGTAGAGGCCCGGATGCTCGGGCGAGACCACCCGCAGATAGAGCGGGATCTCGTTGTCGGGCGCGGCGATCAGCGCCGGGTCGAAGAACGGGAACGTGATCTTGTAGCCGGTACACCAGATCACCAGGTCGATCTCCTCCTCCGAGCCGTCGACGAACCGCACCGTGCGCCCTCCGGGGAAGGAGTCGATGTTCGGCTTCACGGCGATGTCGCCGTGGCCGATTCGCGGCAGCAGGTCCGAGGAGATCGTCGGATGCGCCTCACCCAGCTTGTGGTCGGGCTCGGGCATCCCGAAATCGGTCGGATGGCCCGAGGCAAGGCGGAGCGTCCGCTTGTAGAGGGCGCGGAACATCCCCAGCGGCAGCCGAGTGACGATCGGGCTCGCCAGCTCGTCCGTCGGCCGCCCCTTGAGGTACTTGGGGATGATCCAGGCGCTGCGGCGCATCGCCAGCAGCGTCAGCGCGGCGTTTCGCGACGCCTCGACCGCGATGTCGGTCGCTGAGTTGCCGATCCCCAGCACCAGCACGCGCTTGCCCGCCAGCACGTCCGGCGTCTTGTAGTCGTGGACGTGAAGCTGCTCGCCCTCGAACTCCTCCTGGCCCGGGTAAGGCGGCTCCGGCCAGCGCGCGTCCCAGTGGTGTCCGTTGGCGACGAACACGGCCCGGTAGACCCCCGAGCCCTCGGCGCCGGAGTCGCGCTCCCGCCAGCTCACTCGCCAGCGCCCCTCCCCCTCCCCCGCCGGCTCGACCCGGGTCACCTCGGTCCGAAACCGGATCCGGTCGCGGAAGCCGAAGTGGTCGACGTAGGAGTCGAAGTACTCGGCGATCTGGAAGTGATCGGGGTAGTCCGGGTAGTCCTCGGGCATCGGGAAGGTCGCGTAGGCCATCGTCCGCCGCGAGGTGTTGATGTGCAGCGAGCGATAGGCCGACGACATGCCGTTGTCGTTGCGGTAGCGCCAGTTGCCGCCCACCGCCGATCCCTGCTCGAAGCAGTCGAACGGGATCCCCCGCGCGTGCAGCACCTGGCACGAGGCGATCCCCGACGATCCGGCGCCGATCACGCACACTCGCTCGGAGTAAGCCATCAGTTCTGCGATGGATCCTCGGGCATTCGCGCGATCAGCGCGTACTGACCTCCCTTGCGCGCGAGCACGTCCTGCCAGAGCGCGTTCGGATCCTCCGGGAACAGCTCGGCCGGGAGCGGCGCCTCGACGATCCAGGCGTCCTCGTCCAGCTCGGCCTCGAGCTGGCCCGCGCCCCAGCCCGAATAACCGGCGTAAACCCGCCCCCGCCGGATCGCGCTCTCGAGGTCGTCGCGCTCGGACTCGGCGCTGACGAAGCCGACGTCCGCGGCCACGATCCACGCAGCCGCCGCCGGATCGGCGAACTCGGCGAGGACGACGAGCGCCTGCGGCTGCACCGGTCCGCCGATGAACACCGGCCCGGGCTCGACGATCTCGCCGAGCTCCGGCGCGACCTCGGTCACCTCCGTCTCCGAGGGGCGGTTGAGCACGACCCCCATTGCCCCCTCCTCCCCATGCTCCGTGATCAGCACCACCGAGCGGGCGAAGTTCGGGTCGGCGAGCGCCGGGGAGGCGATCAGCAGCTTCCCGCGCAGGCTGTCGTCCACCGGCCCATTCTCGCGGTTTCGGGCGTCGCTAACCTCGATGGGATGGTCAAGGACGTAAGCGAAGCCCAGTTCGAGGCCGAGGTGCTCGAGCGCTCGCGCGAGCTGCCCGTCGTCGTCGACTTCTGGGCCGAGTGGTGCGCCCCCTGCCGGCAGCTCGGCCCCGCGCTCGAGGACGCCGTCAGCCGCCGCGGGGGCGAGGTCGAGCTGGTCAAGGTGGACACCGACTCCAACCAGACGCTTGCCGCCGGCTTCGGGATCCGCGGGATCCCGGCGGTCAAGGCGTTCAAGGACGCCAAGGTGGTCGACGAGTTCGTCGGCGCGATCCCGCCGGCGCAGATCGAGGCCTGGCTCGACCGGATCGTCCCCTCGCCCGCCGATCGCCTTGCCGAGGACGAGGACGAGGCGTCGCTGCGCCAGGCGCTCGAGCTCGACCCCCGTCACGCGCCTGCGGCGACCAAGCTCGGCCGCATCCTGGTCGCCCGCGGCGACAGCGACGAGGCGATCGAGCTCCTCGACCGCTTCCGCGGCGACTTCCTCGCCGAGGGGCTGGTCGCCCGGGCCCGGCTCGGAGACCTCGATGGAAACGCCGCCTTCGCCGCCTGGGACGAGGGCGACCACGCCGCTGCCCTGGAGCACCTCCAGGAGGCGGTCGCCGCCGAGACCGACTCCGGCCGCCGCGATCTGATCCGCCAGGCGATGGTCGCGATCTTCACCGAGCTCGGCGCCGACGACCCGCTGGCGCGCGAGCACCGCCGCCGGCTGGCCGCGACGCTGACCTAGGACAATCGGGGTCGTGGAAGGCGATCCCGCAGGCGTCGGGCTCTTCGCCGCGTTCGGGGCGGGCCTGGTCTCGTTCCTCTCGCCGTGCGTACTGCCGCTCGTCCCCGGCTACCTGTCGGCGGTCAGCGGCGTGGGCCCGACAGAGCTCGGCCGCGGCGATTGGCGCCGGGTGGCGGCGCCCGCCCTGGTCTTCATCGCCTCGTTCTCGCTCGTGTTCATCCTGCTCGGTCTCGCCGCGACGGGGATCGGGCAGGGGCTGCGTGAGAACCAGCAGACGCTCACCGAGATCGGCGGCGTGGTGATGATCCTCATGGGCCTCCTGTTCGTCGGCAGCTTCTTCCTGCCGCGCCTAAACCGCGAGTGGCGGGTCGACGCGTTGATGGAGCGCGCCGGCCAGGGTGGGCCGGTGATCGCCGGGCTCGCGTTCTCGATCGCCTGGTCACCGTGCGTCGGCCCCACCCTGGGGTCGATCCTGACCCTGGCGGCGATCGAGGACACCCCCGGCGAGGGCGCGTTCCTGCTGGCGGTCTACTCTGCCGGGCTCGGGATCCCGTTCCTTCTCACGGCGATCGCCTTCTCGCGCATGGCGGCGGCGTTCGGGTTCGTCAAGCGTCACTACGCAGCGGTGATCGGGGTCGGCGGAGTGATCCTGATCGCGATGGGAGTGCTGTTCGTGACCGGGGAGTTCTTCCGCCTCAACATCGAGGCGCAGAAGCTCACGAGCGACCTCGGCCTGAACCTCTAGACCGGCGGGCGCTCGGGCGGCTCGTCCGCACCGACGCCGACCTCGATCGGCGTTCCGATCGCCTCGGTCTCCTCGAGCCCAGCATCGTCCCCCTCGCGCGAGCAGACGATCCGAAAGCGCCCGGTGCCGATCGCGGGGTCGGGAACCACCGGCAGGCCGCGGATCTCCTCCCAGCCCAGGCGTTCGACCTCGAACGGGTTCATCCGGACCTCGGAGGCGGGGAACGGGCAGTTCGAGTTGTGCTGGTCGATCGCCTTGGCGATCGCCTCGAGGTTCTTGGCCTCCGCACTCACGCGGCCGATCTTACTTCGACGTCAACACCGTGCCGGTGTCGGGGAAGCCGAGCTTCTGCTTGGTCGCCGCGGTGAGGTCGAACTCGCGGTTGCCCGAATACGGACCGCGGTCGATCACCCGCACCGCGGTCGAACGGCCGCCATAGCGAAGCCGCAGCTTGGTCCCGCAGGGCATCGACTTGTGGGCGACGCCGAGCGTGGAGGGCGTCAGGGTGCCGCCGCAGGCGGTCCGGTTGCCGTACAGGCCGGGCCCGTACCAGGATGCGGCGGCGCGCCGGTAGACGGTCACCCGGCCGGCCTTCGTCCGGCTTCCGGCCGCGACCCGGTTGGCCCCGGCGACCACCTTCACCTTCCGGGTGCCGGTCGAGCCGGCGCGCCAGGAGACCGCGAACCGCCCGTCGGCGCGGGCGGTGGTCGATTCCTTCGAGCCGCCGACCCGGACGACGACGCGACGCTCGGCGCCGGTCGGGGCGACCCTGCCGCGGACCTTGACCGTGTCGCCGACCGTGGCGTGCTTGCCGGCGATCGAGGCACGCGTGCGGGAGCGAACCACGATCCGGGTGTCGCCCGAGCTGCGATCGGCGGTCGGACTCGGCGCCGCCTCGCCGTCGCCGGCGGCCTGGGTGACCGGCTGCTCGCCGAGGGTGGCGCGCCAGTACCCGCTCGCACGCGGCTTGACCCGGACCGAGTAGCGGCCCTCGGCGCCGGTGCGCGCGTGGCGGACCAGCCGCCAGGCCTGTGAGCCCTTGGCGCGGTGATGGAGCTCGATCGGCGCGTCGGCGGCGCCGGCGAAGGAGCCACGCAGGGCCACCCTCTCGCCATAGGTGACGCTGCGCGCCGAGGCGTCGATGCGGGCGTTCGCGGACGACGCCGGCGTGCCGGCGATCGCGGTGAGCATGGTCGTCGTCGTGAGCGCGGCGAACGGCAGCAGCGTGCGGGCTGCAAGCCGCTTCCGCCGCTCGCGGAAGCGTCGCACTGGAGTCCTTCCTTTCGGCCGCCGGCGGGGGCCCTGCCGCGCCCCTTCAGGCTCGGCGGCTGGTCGCTGTCTCAGCGTTCGTTCTCGCCGGCCACGCTAGGTGCGAACGTGTGTTCTGTGTGTGACTCCGGTCACGCTTCTCGCGTTTTGTTGAGAACATTGCGCACGAGCGTGAACTCCGATCGACTCACCGGGCTCGACTCCTCGTTCCTGCACCTCGAGCGCGGCGCCGCCCACATGCACGTCGGCTCGACCCTCCTGTTCGAGGGCACGGCTCCCGCGTACGACGAGCTCTGCGACCAGATCGAGTCGCGCCTGGACCTGGTTCCCCGGTTCCGTCAGAAGCTGCGCTTCGTCCCGCTCAACCAGGGGCGCCCGCGGTGGGTCGACGACCCGCACTTCAACCCCGGCTACCACGTCCGCCACACCGCGCTGCCCGAGCCCGGCGACGAGCGTCAGCTGCGCACGCTCGCGGCGCGGATCTTCTCCCAGCGACTCGACCGCTCGAAGCCGTTGTGGGAGATCTGGCTCGTGGACGGTGTCGAGGAAGGCCGCTTCGCCGTCGTCGCCAAGAGCCACCACTGCCTCGTCGACGGCGTCTCGGGCATGGACCTGACCACGGTCCTGTTCGACGCCGACCGCGAGCCGGCGGACGCTGCGAGCGCGCCGGGCGCGGGCGATGACTGGGCGCCTTCCCCCGAGCCGAGCGGCGTCCAGCTCCTGGGCGAGGCGCTGATCGAGCGGGCGACCGACCCCGCCGAGATCGTCCGCGGCGCCCGGGCCGTCTTTCGCGCCCCCCGGCAGGCCGCGCGCGCGGTGGTCGATGCGCTCGAGGCGGCGGGCACCTTCGCCCGCGCCGGCCTCGCGGCTCCTCCCTCTCCCTTCAACGTCGACATCAGCCCCTACCGGCGCTTCGCCTGGGTGCGCGCCGACCTCGGCGAGCTGAAGCGGGTAAAGAACGCCGCTGGCGGGACCGTCAACGACGTCGTCCTCGCGGCGGTGGCCGGAGCCCTCGGCCGCTATCTGCGCTCACGCGGCCATTCCACCCACGAGCTCGAGCTGCGGGCGATGGTCCCGATCAGCGTCCGCAGCGCCGACGAGGAGGGCGCGCTCGGCAACCGGGTGTCGTCGTTCATGGCTCCGCTGCCCGTCTGGTGCGAGGACCCGCTGGAGCGGCTTCGCGAGGTGGGCTCGACGATGGGCGACCTCAAGCAGTCAAAGCAGGCCGTCGGCGCGACGCTGCTGACCGACCTCACCGACTTCGCCCCACCGACCGTCGCCAGCCAGGCGGCCCGGCTGCAGGCGCGCCAGCGGTTCTTCAACCTCGTCGTCACCAACATTCCCGGCCCGCAGCACCCGCTCTACCTGATGGGCCGCGAGCTCGAGGCGATCTTCCCGATGGTCCCGCTGGCCAAGCGCCAGGCGGTCTGCTTCGGGATCTTCAGCTACAACGGCCAGGTCAACTTCGGCCTCATCGGCGACTACGACGCCATGGGCGACCTCGAGATGCTCGCCGAGGACCTCGAGGCGTCGATCGCGGAGCTGAGCGAGGCGGTCGGCGAGCCTGGGCCTCGACCCGGCCGCGGCTCACGTCAGCGGGCGACGGCGGGCGCCTGATCCTGATCGGCCCTCCGGCGAGCTCTCGCCGGAGTCCGAATCGACGATCGCCCTGACCGCTCGAGCCTGAGCCATCCCATGTCACCCTTCTTCAAAGCGCTCCCCACCATGCCAGGGCCGCGGTAGCCGTGAGCACGGCGGGACCGGGGTGGCGGAACAGGGATCGAGGGGGTCGCGTGTAGGCAGCCCCGAGCCCCACCGCGAGCCCCGCGAAGCCGGTGGACGCGCCGGCGGCGAGCAGGCCGATCCCCCGGGCTGCATCGCCGTGGAGGACCGAGCCTGCCAGGAGGAGCCCGAATCCGACGGTGAGAAAGGCGATGGTCGTCATGTGCCACGTGACATGCACCATCGCCTTGGTCATCACCGGACCACCGAACGGACTGGATGGCAGCATTCCGGGCGACAGCTTTCTCACCACGAGGACCTCGCCTCCCGCTCCGTGGATGGCGGCGCCGAGGATGGAGAGGCATCCGGCGAGGATCAGCGGGACGTTCACGCCGAGCCCTCCGCGATCCGAGCCCGCCCCTGCGCGCGCGCCACGAGGCCGGCGTAGACGACGGCCAAAGTCTCGCCGAGGAGCTCGGGGTTAACCGATCCCGGTTCGATCAGCTCGTCGACTGCGAGGCCGCCGATGACGCTCATCACGATGCGAGCGACATCCTCCGCCGTTATCGGGAGGTCGGGTGTCCCGAGGTGCCGCGCGCGCGCCTCGATCGCGCTGGCGAGGGCGCGGCGAAGCTCCGTCTGGCGCTCGGCGTAGTGGGCGCGGAGCTCGGGATCGCGAATCGCGAGGCTCCAGTACTCGCGCTCGAGCAGCACGGCATCGCGCTGCTCGCTGAGCCGCCGAGCGAACTCCCCGCTTGCTTCGACCGCCATGTCGCGTTCGGGCGGCGCCGATTCGAGCAGCGCGACCATCTCGCGCGTCGGCGCGTCGATGCGCTCCTCCAGCAGCGCCAGGAGGAGGTCCTCCTTGCCGGAGAAGTGCCAGTAGAGCGCCCCCTTTGAGTAGCCCGCCGCGGCGGCGATCTCGTCGACCCCGGCCTGCCGGTAGCCCCGGCGGGCGAAGACCCGGAGCGCCGCCGCCAGGAGCTCGTCGCGAGCCTCACGGCCCTGAGCGCGAGCGGCCCGGGTCCGCCGATCAAGGCGCACTCCAGCCGCCTTGCCCGACCTGCGATGCATGCTCGGTGTGCGCCTCGCGTTTGCGGCCACCGTGTTAGTGTACCGACTGACTAGTCAGTATGTATATGCTCTACGTGATTCCCGGCTCGCACGCCTGCCGCTCGGCGATTCTCATGGTCGAGCACAAGCAGGTGCCCTATCGACGCATCGACGTGGTCACCCTCCTGCATCCGCTGGCGGTCCGGCTGCACGGTTGCCGCGCGAGCGGGGAGACGCGGGTCGCCGGGGCGCGCCGCCCGCTTCCCCTCCGCCTCGGCGATCGCCTCGGGACCGTGCCGGCGCTCGCCTTCGACGGCGAGCGGGTCTCGACCAACCGCGAGATCGCCCGCTTCCTGGACGATCGCCACTCCGAGCCGTCGCTGTTCCCCGCCAACCCCGAGCATCGGCGGGCGGTCGAGGAGATCGAGCGCTGGGCGAACGACACGTTTCAGATGGCCGCCCGCCGGATCGCGGCGGCGTGGGCGGTAAGTGACCCCTCGGCGCTCGGCCGCTCAGGCGCCAACGGCCGGATGGGCTATCTCCTTTACCGCCGCCCGCTCGCGCGGCGCCTGATCATCCCGCTGATTGCCCGCTTTGCGTTCGCCGTCCACCCAGCCGCGGACCGCGAGCTCATCGCCGACCTCCCCGCGATGCTCGACCGGATCGACACCTGGATCGCCGATGGGATCCTCGGAGGAGCGCAGCTGAACGCCGCGGACTTCATGGTCGCGCCCAGCCTGGCGCTGATCCTCTACCGCCCCGACGTCCTGCCGCTGTTCGAGGGGCGCCCCTCCCTCGAGCTGGTCGACCGGCTCCTGCCCGAGCCGGCGTAGGTAGGAGCAGCGGCAGGAGTTCGGGCGTCCGCTCGGGGCGCTCGAGTGGTGAGATCCTGACCTGGTCGCGAAGCTGCTCGTCCATCTGGCGACCGGACCGGAGAACCCGACTCGTGCGGCACTCGCGTTCCTTGTCGCGAAGACCGCCGCCGAGGAGGGGCACGAGGTCGCCGTTTTTCTGGCCGGTGACGCCGTGCAGCTGGCACGTGCTGAGACGGCGGGCGCTACGCAGGGCATCGGGACCGGGAGTGTCGCTGAGCACTGGGCCGCCCTGCGCGAAGCTGGGGTTTCGATCTTTCTGTCGGGCATGTCGAGCAAGGCGCGTGGTGTCGACGCGGGTACCGCCGAGGCCGTGGAACTCGTGCCGCCGCAGAAGCTCGTCGAGCTGGCGACGGAGGCCGACTCGACGCTGACGTACTAGGGCCGCCCGTAACGACGCTCGCGTTGCAGCAAAGACTCGTCGTCGCGACGACTCACCCAGTCGTTTCGGATCACAGGAGTAGAGCGAAGTCTCACTGCCGCTCCTCGCGCGGAGCAGGAGCCGTCGAAATTCGTCAGTCGCGAGCCTGTTCCCGACCGGGGTTGAACGGGCCGTCGGATTAGGCTTGGGGTCGATGGCGCTCGTGAGGTTCTCGAGGCTCCCGCTGATGCCCCTGATCGTGGCCCGGGAGAAGCTCGCGCGGGGCGACCGCCCGCGGGAGGTCGGTGGTGAGCCGGCGATCATGGACGAGCCGCAGGGGGTAAAGGAGTACGACGAGTTCGGGACCGGTGGCGAGACCGGCGTCCATACGTTCTCCGCGCGGGCGATCAGCCGGCTGTTGCCCGAGGGCGGGACGTGCGTGGATCTCGGCTGCGGCTCCGGACGGCTGCTTTCGCGCCTCGCACGCGGCCGCCCGGACGCGACGATCATCGGGTTCGATCTCTCCGAGCCGATGCTCGAGACGGGGCGCCAGAACTTGGAGCGAGAGGGCCTCAGCGAAAGGGTGCAGTTGCGCCGCGCCGACATCACGAGCTTCGACGCCGAGCTCGGCGAGACCCCGGACGTCGTCAGCTGCAGCTTCGCCCTTCACCACATGCCCGATGAGGAGCACACGCGTCGCTGCCTCGAGGCGATCGCCCGGGTGAGGCAGCGCTCCGGGTGCGCACTGTGGATCTTCGACTTCGCGCGGCTGCGAAATCCTGGCACCTGGCCCGCGTTTTGCACCTTGGTGAACTGGCCCGGGCCCGTGGTCCACAGCGACGCGATCGAGAGCGAGAAGGCCGCGTTCAGCGAGGAGGAGATGGTCCGCCTGCTCGAAGAGGCTGGCCTCGCGGACCTAAATCACGCCCGCTCGCGCCCGCTGGGCGAGCAGCAGGTTCACTGGGCGCCGGGGCGAGACCGGCCATACCCGAACACCGGGCTCTGGCGCGATGTTCCCGTGCCTCCCGGCGCGCGAACTTTGGTCCTCCTGGCCCTGGCCTCTTTTCCACGCTCGCTGAGCTCCGTGTAGGCGCGGCACGGACCCGGCGGCAGCCGCTTCTCGGGGCATGAAAATGCGCCCCGGAAGCTGACGTCCGATCTCAGACCTACGGTCGGCTGACCGGAACAGGGGCTTCCTGGAGAACGCAGGTTGGACAGGCCGTTTTATGCGCGATGGGCTTCGAGCCCGGC
>JBOGZD010000005.1:0-48374 GCA_050697155.1 Solirubrobacterales bacterium
GCTTTCGACGCCCCGCTCGGCCCGCCGCCTCTCGGCGGTGAACTGGGGCCTGCTACCGGGCGCTTGGGCGCTTACCCGGACGGGACTCTCACCCGCTGGACTGGGCCAACCTTCGTGGCGCAACATGACTTCAGCCTAGAGAGGCGGGTGAGATCATCCAGAGGGAGCCGGGTTCTTCGACGGCACTCTGGAGGAGCTGCGCGCCGGCCAGGCCGAGGGCGGCTACGAAGAACGCCGCGGGGCCGCCGACGAGTTCGTCGAGTCGGTAGGCGTGGACGGCATCTTCGAGGTAATCGAAGAGCGGTCGATGGGCTGAGCCGATCGCGACGGTACGCCGGCGCCCGGGGGTCGCGCCCGCCGAACGTTCCTATGCGTGCTCGGCCTCGAGCACCTCGGACACGGCGCGGCTCACGCTCACCGCTCCGGTGGCTGCCTCCAGACGCTCGATGTCCATATCCCCGAGCTCGTCGCGGACGAACTCGGCCGCGATCTCGGTCGATCGATCGGCCGCTTCTCGATCGTGGCAGAGGGTCACCGTGAACAGCCTGCCCTCACCCGACCTGTCGACGCCCGCGTCGATCGCCTGGCAGGCGACGAAGCCGGGCATCTGCTCCAACCGGGCCGCGAACTTCTGGTCGACCCGGTGCATGAGCTCATCGACGCGCTCGGCCTCGACGCTGTACTTGCGCACGCTTGCGTACATGGCTCCTCCATCCGTCCGGAGTCGTCAGCCGCGGGTCGCGGCTCCGCCCGACCATACACCCGGTCCTCGAAGGCGGGCGGACGTTAGAGAGCCAAGGCGCCGCGGCGGCCGGCGATCGAGCCGGCGAGCAGCGCCTCGGCGGGGACCTCGGCCTGTGGCAGGAGGACGGACTCCTTGATCACCGCACCGGCGCCGATGCGCGACCCCGGGCCGAGGACCGCGGGGCCGTCGATGCGCGCGCCGTCGCCGACCCGGACGCCGTCGCCGACGAGGACCGTGTCGGAGAGCTCGATCCCGGCACCCAGGCCGGAGCCGTCGCCGTTCAGGATCTCGCCCGCGGGCTCGACCGCGACGGCGCCGGTGAGCGCGTCGAGGTTGCCCTGCAGGTACTCGGGCAGCGAGCCGACATCGTTCCAGTAGGCGTCGGTGACGTGGACGCAGAAGGGGACGTCGTGCTCGAGCAGCGCCGGGAAGACGTCGAGGGCGAAGTCGACCTCCGCACGGTCGGGGAAGTAGTCGAACACCTCGGGATCGAGCACGTAGATCATGCAGTTGGCGAGGTCGGAGAGCGCCTCGGCCGGGTCGGGCTTCTCCTGAAAGCCCTGCACGCGACCGTCGTCGCCGGTGATCACGACCCCGAACTGGCTCACGTTCGGGACCCGCTTGACGGCCAGGGTCGCGATCCCATCGTGCTCCGCGTGCGCGCCGGCGAGCGCGGCGAGGTCGACGTCGGTGAGCGCGTCGGCGGCCATCACCAGGAACGGATCGTCGCCGAAGAAGTCGCGCACGTTGCGCACCCCGCCCGCGGTCCCCAGCAGCTCGTCCTCGAACTCGAAGCGCAGCTTCACCCCGAACGCCGAGCCGTCGCCGAAGTGCCCGCGGATCGGCTCCGGGAACCAGTGCAGGTTGGCGATCAGCTCGCCGAAGCCATGCCGGGCGAGCAGGCGCAGGATGTGCTCCATGATCGGCCGGTTGACCACCGGCACCATCGGCTTGGCCACCTCGTAAGTGAGCGGGCGCAGGCGCGTGCCCAGCCCCGCCGCCATTACCATGGCCTTCATCCCACCCAGGCTATAGACGCAGGAGAAGCATGACCACAGTCGCCACCCAGGACCACAAGGTCGCCGATCTCGGGCTCGCCGAGTTCGGCCGCAAGGAGATCACCCTCGCCGAGCACGAGATGCCCGGCCTGATGAAGACCCGCGAGGAGTACGCGCAGGCCCAGCCGCTGGCGGGCGCCCGGATCACCGGCTCGCTGCACATGACCGTCCAGACCGCGGTCCTGATCGAGACCCTGGTCGCGCTCGGCGCCGAGGTCCGTTGGGCGTCCTGCAACATCTTCTCGACCCAGGACCACGCCGCGGCGGCGATCGCCGCCCAGGGGATCCCGGTCTTCGCCTGGAAGGGCGAGACGCTCGAGGAGTACTGGTGGTGCACCGAGCAGGCCCTCTCCTGGCCGAACGCGGGCGAGGGCGAGGGGCCGAACATGATCCTCGACGACGGCGGCGACGCCACCCTGCTCGTCCACAAGGGAGTCGAGTTCGAGCGCGCAGGCGCGGTTCCCGATCCCCAGACGGCCGACTCGGAGGAGTCGCGGATCGTGCTCGAGGCGCTTCAGCGCTCGCTCGACCGCGACCCCCAGCGCTGGACCCGGATCGCCGACGGCATCAAGGGGGTCACCGAGGAGACGACCACCGGCGTCCTGCGGCTCTACCAGCTCGCCGCCACCGGGGACCTGCTGTTCCCGGCGATCAACGTCAACGACTCGGTGACCAAGTCGAAGTTCGACAACATCTACGGCTGCCGCCACTCCCTGATCGACGGCATCAACCGCGCCACCGACGTGATGATCGGCGGCAAGGTCGCGGTCGTCTGCGGCTACGGCGACGTCGGCAAGGGCTGCGCCGACTCGCTCAAGGGCCAGGGCGCCCGCGTCGTGATCACCGAGATCGACCCGATCTGCGCCCTGCAGGCGGCGATGGAGGGGTTCGAGGTGCGCGCGCTCGACGAGGTCGTCGAGACCGCCGACATCTTCGTCACCGCGACCGGCAACCGCGACGTGATCACCGCCGACGACATGGGCCGGATGAAGGACCAGGCGATCGTCGGCAACATCGGCCACTTCGACAACGAGATCGACATGGCCGGGCTGGCGCAGGTGCCGGAGGCAGAAAAGCAGAACATCAAGCCCCAGGTCGACAAATGGACCTTCGCCGACGGCCACTCGATCATCGTGCTCTCCGAGGGGCGGCTGCTCAACCTCGGCAACGCGACCGGCCACCCGTCGTTCGTGATGTCGAACTCGTTCACCAACCAGGTGATCGCCCAGGTCGAGCTGTTCGGAAAGAACGACGCCTACGAGAGGCAGGTCTACGTGCTGCCGAAGCACCTCGACGAGAAGGTGGCGCGACTTCACCTCGACGCGCTCGGGGTCAGCCTCACCGAGCTCACCGCCGAGCAGGCCGCCTACATCGGCGTGCCGGTCGAGGGCCCGTACAAGTCGGAGAAGTACCGCTACTGACGCCCGAGGTCCCCGAGTCCGAGGTCGAGCTGCGCGCGAGCCGCTCCTCGGGCCCGGGCGGCCAGCACGCCAACGTGACCGCCTCGCGGATCGTGGCGGTGTTCGAGATCGACCGCTCGCAGGCGCTCACCGACGAGCAGAAGCGCCGCCTACGGGCCCGGTTCGGCGCCCGCGTCACCGCGGTGGCCCAGGACGCGCGCAGCCAGGCCCGCAACCGCGAGCTGGCGCTCGACCGCCTGCGGGAGCGGATCGCGGCCGCGCTGCGGCCGCGAAAGCGCCGCCGCGCTACCAAGCCGCACCGGGCCGCACGCGAGCGGCGGCTGGAGAGCAAGCGCCGCCGCTCGCAGCTCAAGCGCGAGCGGCGGCGACCGCCGGTCGAGTAGCGGCCGCTACGAAGCGGCCTTGACGACCCCGAGCAGGTGGCCCTCCGGGTCGGTGAAGTGGCCGAGGACGACGCCTGTACCGGGGACCTCGTCGGGACCGAACAGCCGCGTGCCGCCGAGGCTCTCGGCCTTGGCCAGGGCCTCCTCGACGTCGGCCACCTCGACGTAGAAGGTGACGTGGCCGGGGTAGTCCTGGTCCGGTCCGACGCCGATGCCGCCGCCGATGCCGGCGCCTTCGGCGTTCGTGTTGTCCTCCCGCTGCACGGTCCCATAGTTCATCGGGTTGTCGGCGTCGATCTCCCAGCCGAACAGCTCGGAGTAGTAGCTGTGGAGCTTCTGCGCGTCCTTGCCGATGACCTCGAAGTGGACGACGGGCTGTCCCATGTTCTCTCTTCCTTTCCGCGCCGGTGGCCGGCGCGTGGTGGCTAGTGGCTGTCTCTAAGACCGGCGGGTGATACCGAATTCATCGCGCCGCTCGGCGGCGCTTGAGCAGCGCACGTACGTCTCCCACCGGGCCTAGGCGCCGCAGCTTGTCGGGGTTGACGATCGACCTGATGCCCTGGACCCGTCCGACGGCGATGTCGAGCGCCATCACGCCGATCAGCTTTCCGTCGCCGTCGAGGACCAGCGCGCCGGGCTGGCCATTCACCTCGGTCCGACGGATCTCTACGCCGGGGATCAGAGCGCCCTGTCGCATCCAGGCCAGGAAGGTGCGCGCGACCCGGCTGCGTCCGTGGAGCGGGCGCGCGAGGGCGGGTGCCTTGCCGCCGCCGTCACCGTGCAGCTCGACGTCGTCGGCGAGCAGCGCCTCGAGCGCGCCGAGGTCACCCTCCTGCGCCGCTGCGAAGAAGCGCTGTGCCAGCCTCTCGCGCTGCTCGCGAGAGGTCTCGAAGCGCGGCTTACGGGCCTCGACGTGCCGGCGCGCCCGAGCGGCGAGCTGGCGGGCGTTGGCCTCGCTCTTGCCGATGATCCCGGCGATCTCGGCATAGCCGTAGTCGAACACGTCGTGGAGCAGAAGCGCGGCGCGCTGCTCTGGCGACAGGCTCTCGAGCAAGACGAGGAAGGCGAGCGAGAGCGAGTCGGCCATCTCCGCGTGGTGCGCGGGATCGTCGGCGGCGTCGGTGACGAGCGGCTCCGGTAGCCACTCGCCGACGTAGGTCTCGCGCCGGACTCGCGCCGAGCGCAGCTCGTCGATCGCCAGACGGGTGACCACGGTAGCCACGTAGGCGCGGGGAGACTCGATCCGCTCTCCATCCTCGAGTGCGTTGTGCAGGCGCAGCAGCGCCTCCTGGACGATGTCCTCCGCTGCGGCGGCGCTGCTGAGCATCCGGTAGGCGATCGCGAAGGCGGCCGGACGAAGCTCCTCCAGCAGCTCCTGGTCGGTCGTGGTCATGCCGCGCTCGCCAGTCCCTCGCGCCAGCTCGGGTGGCTGGGCCGCCACCCCAGCTCCCGCTTCGCCTTGGCATTCGACGCGCCTCGCACCTCCGTCATCATGACCGTCGCCGCTTCGCCGGCGAGCAGGCGCCCGAGCCAGCGCGGCACCCGACGGGGCGGCTTCGCTCCGATCGCGGCAGCCACCGCGGGCAGCCACTCGGCCACCGGCGCGGGCTCGTCGTCGACGACGTTGTAGATGCCGCGCGACCCTCGCTCGAGCGCAGCCACGGTCGCCTCGGCCGCGTCCTCGATGTGGATGAATGACCAGATCCCGCCGCCGGCGCCCACCAGCGGGAACTTGCGGCCGTGGATGGCCTCGATGAGCTCGCCGCCGTCGCGGCGCAGCGAAGTGCCCGGACCGTAGAAGCCGCCGTAGCGCAGGACCACGCCCTCGGTCCAGTCGGCGCCGGTGACCGCCTGCTCGAGGTGGCGGATCGCGTCCAGGATGGGGCGCATCGCCTCCGCCGGTTCGGGGTCGAGCGGGTCGTCCTCGCTCTTTACCGGCCCGCCGGCGCGGGCGAATGGCCAGCCGGCGAAGCTCTGGGCGACGAATCGCCGGACCCCCACCGCGCGGCCCGCGGACAGCAGATGGTCGGTCCCCTCGGTCCGCAGGCGATTGGTCTGGGCGAAGTAGCGATCGATGTGGCGCATGTCCACCGACCCCGCAAGCGCGGTGAGCTGGTGCACGATCGCCTCGGGCTCCGCATCGGCGACCGCCCTGGCGACCGCGTCGGGGTCGAGCCCGTCGGCCACCGCCGGGGTCGCGCCGAGCACGCGCACGGCGTCCTGCTTGGAGGCGTTGCGGGTCATCCCGACCACCTCGTGACCGCCGGCGACCAGCCGCGGCACGAGCTGCTTGCCGAGCGCCCCCGTGGCGCCCGCGACGAAGACCTTCATGGCATCTCCTTTCGTGTGTTCCACCCCAAGGGACGAGATGGTGACCTCGCCTGTGACAGCGCGAGGTGATTGCTAAGCGCGAGGTGATTGCTAAGCTGGACTAAGTCATGGGCCAGACATACAACATGCACCAGGCCAAGACGCACCTCTCCCGGCTGGCCGAACGCGCGGCGAACGGGGAGGAGATCGTGATCGCGCGGAACGGGCAGCCGCTTGCGAAGCTGGTCCCGATCGAGGAGCCGAAGCCGCGCAAGCTCGGACTCGCCAAAGGAAAGATCTGGATCAGCGATGACTTCGACGACCCGCTCCCGTGGGAGATCCAGAAGTACTTCGAGGGCGAAGGCGACTGAGACTGCTGCTCGATACGCGCGTCCTTCTCTGGGCGCTCGGCGGAGAGGAGAGCCTCTCCGAGCGGGCGAGGCGATCGATCGCGGAGCGCGCCGATGAGGTTCTGGTGAGTGCCGCGAGCCTGTGGGAGGCCGCGATCAAGGTCTCGGCCGGTCGACTGTCTGTCCCCGAGAACCTGCTCGAGCTGATCGAGAGCTCGGGCTTCGAGGAGCTCCCGGTGACCTTCCGGCATGCGCTCGCGGTCGCCGAGCTGCCGCGCCACCACGGCGACCCGTTCGACCGACTCCTGGTCGCGCAGGCCCGGCTCGAAGGGTTGACCATCGCGACAGCCGATGCCGAGATCAGCCGCTACGAGGTCGCGGTGCTCGACGTCGGCCGCACCTGACACGGCCAGGCCTCACTCGTAGCTGATCGCCCGGATCACGTCCAGGCGGGCGGCGCGGCGGGCGGGCAGGATCGAGGCGATCAGGCCGAGGGCGAGGCCGGCGAGCGTAACCCAGAGCATCGTCGAGAGCGGTGGGCGGTACTCCACGCCGGGCACCCCCGCGGCCAGGCCCTGAAGCAGCGCGTAGCCGAGCCCGGCGCCGACCGCGATTCCCAGCAGCGCGCCGATCAGGCCGATCACGAGGCTCTCGTTGGCGACCTGGCGGCGGACCTGCCAGCGCGAGGCTCCGAGCGCGCGCAGGACGCCGATCTCGCGAGTGCGCTCGATCACCGACATGGTCAGCGTGTTGACGATCCCGAACAGGCTGGCGAAGATCGCCACGCCGACGATCGCGTAGAAGATCCCGAACTGCTCGTTGACCTGGTCCTCGACCGTGCCCTTGAGCTCCTCGTTGGAGAGCACGGCGAGGTTCGGGTAGTCGCGCTCGACGATCCGCTTTACCTTGCGCGCCAGCACCGGGCGGGCGTCCTCGGAGGTTGCCTTCAGGGCAAGCTCTGAGTCGGCGGTGACGCCGTAGACGTCCCGCAGCGTCTCCAGCGACATGCCCACGGTCTGGCCGCCGAAGATCACCGTCTGCACGATGCCGACGATCCGCGCGCGCCGCGAGCCCGACGGTCCCTCGAGCCGCAGCCGATCGCCGGGCGCGAGGTCCTCCTCGTCGGCAAACCCCTTGCCGACCGTGACCTCGCCGCGCTCCATGCGCTCGAAGACCTGCTCGCGCGGGGTGCCCTCGACCTCGGTCGTGTCGACCTGCTCGTACTGCGACGGGTCGAAGGCGATCAGCAGGCCGTCGGACTCGGTCTTGCCCTTCGGCCCCGGCAGGTCGGGGGTGAACACGAACCGCTCCCGGGCGACGACCTCGGCCTCGGGGATCCGGGCGAGCCGGTCGCGCAGCCCCTTGGCGATCTTCTGCTGCGGCCCCTGCCCGGGACGAAAGCCGTTCGGCTGCACGGTCAGGTCGCGGGCGAACGCCTGGTCGAACTCGTCGGAGATCGTCGAGAGGAAGCTCGAGCCGAGGCTGTTGACCGCGACCACGAGCGCGAGCCCGATCAGCAGCGCGGTTGCGGTCGAGGCGGTGCGTCCGGGGTCCGAGCCGGCGGCGTCGGCGGCGAGCCGCCCCTCGACCGGAAACACCACCCGCACCGGCCAGGAGAGCACCCGCACGAGCGGCCGGACCACGAACGGGGCGACGATCGCGATCCCGAAGAAGATCGCGATCGTCCCGGTCATCCCGGCGGCGGCGACGAGCGTCGTCGTCTGGTCGGCGGCCCCGAGCCAGAACGCCCCCGCGAGCCCTGCCAGGATCAGCCCGGCGCCGATCAGCGCCCGTCTGGGCCGTGGGCGCTGGCGGAGGCCCTCGGTGCCGAGCACGGCGCGAATCGGCGACGTGCGCCCAGCGCGCCGAGCCGGGTGGAGCGCGCCGAGGCCGGCGGTGAGCAGCCCGGTGACGACGGCCGCGACCGGGGCGATCCAGGTGAACACGAGCTTGCCGACCGGGAAGTCGATCGCCTTCATCAGCTCGATCAGGGCGTAGGCGAGTCCCACCCCGAGGCCGAGCCCGAGCACCGCCCCGACGGCGCCCAGCAGCAGCGCCTCGCGCAGCACCGATCCCGTGATCCGGTCCCGGGGGGCGCCGAGGGTGCGCAACATGCCGATCTCCCTGGTCCGCTGGAGCACGGTCATGTTGAAGCTGTTGAAGATCAGGAAGCCGCCGACGAACAGCGCCATGGCGGCGAAGAAGTAGAGAATCGCGTTGAAGGCTTGGAGCTGCGACTCGATCTCGTCGCTCTTCGAGTCGGGGGTCTCGACCTCGACGCCCTTCGAAAGCCGGCGGTCGAGCCGGTGACGAACTTCGGCGATCGTCTGGTCGCCTCCTTCGACGACCACGTCGACCTCGTCGAGGACGCGGCGCTTGTCCATCAGGTCGCGAGCCGGCTCGATCGGCATCAGCGCGAAGCCCTCGCCCCCGAACTCGAGGCCGGTCGAGAACTGGAACAGGCCGACCACCTCGAACCGCCGCTCGCCGTCGGGGGTGGCGAGCGAGACCCGCTCGCCGACCCCGATCCCGTTCGCGTCCGCCCAGCTCTCCTGCACCGCGATCTCGCGCCCGCGCCGCGGGTCGCGCCCGGCGACGGTCTGCGAGTCGGTGAGGTTCTCGGCGTCGGGGTCCTCGCCGGCGACGTTGAGCTGCGAGCTCGCATCGCCGCTCGCGCCGCCCTCGTCGTCGACGAGGGTGAAGACGCTGAGGATCCGGCCCACCGCCTCGTCGACGCCGGCGGTGCGCCGCACCTCCCCGAGGGTCGAGCCGCGCAGCGAGTCCTCGCCGGACCCGGAAACGACCAGGTCGGTCTTGCCATACACCGAGTCGTAGAGGTCGGTGAAGGTGCGGCTGATCGTCGCGCTCAGCAGCAGGACGCCCAGGATCATCCCGACGCCGAGCACGATCCCCGCCGAGGTCAGCAGGGCGCGGGCGCGCCGCGCGCGCACCTGGCGCAGGGCGAGCGAGGCGAACGAGCGCATGCCGGGTCGCTTATTCCAGCGAGGCGAAGGTGGCGGCGGCCCGCTCGCTGGACCCGCCCTCGATCTCGCCCGCGACCCGTCCGTCGCGCAGGAAGACGATCCGCCCGGCGATCGCGGCGACGCCGGGGTCGTGGGTGACCATGACCAGGGTCTGGCCCTCGGACTCGCTCAGGCCGCGCAGCAACTCCAGCACCTCGGCGCTGGAGCGGCTGTCGAGGTTCCCGGTCGGCTCGTCGGCGAGCACCAGCTCGGGCTCGCGAAGCAGCGCCCGGGCGATCGAGACCCGCTGCTGCTCGCCGCCCGACAGCTCGCCGGGCAGGTGGGTGGTGCGCTGGGAGAGTCCGACGCCCTCCAGCAGCTCCCGGGCGCGGGCGCGGGTGGCCTCGTCGCCCTCGCCTGCGATCAGGCCCGGCAGCAGCACGTTCTCCTCCGCGGTCAGCGAGGGCAGCAGGTTGAAGAACTGGAACACGAACCCGATTCGGTCGCGCCGCACCCGGGTGAGCCCGGCGTCGTCGAGTCCGTCGTAGCGCTCGCCGCCGAGGCTGATCTCGCCCCCGGTCGGGGTCTCGAGCGCGCCCAGCAGGTGCAGCAGGGTGCTCTTGCCCGACCCCGACGGGCCCATGATCGCCACCATCTCGCCGCGGCCGACCTCGAGCGAGGCGCCGTCGAGCGCCCGCACCGCGGCGGCGCCCTCGCCGTAGACCTTGGCGAGGTCGCGGGCCACCAGCACCGGCGGGGCGGGCGGCTTCGCCGCCGCCTCGGCCTCGATCTCAGGCTCGGCGCGGGCGCCGTTTCGCGACAGCGCGATCAGCGCCTCGCCGGCGCGGCCGACGCCGTCGCGCACCCGCGCCGCGAGATCGTCGAGCAGCGGGCTCATGGTTGAAAAGTGTGACGAATGGGCGGGAGCCGCTGTGTGACGCCTAGGGGCGGCCGAGCTCGTCCTTGAGTCGCTCGATCACCGGCACCGGCGAGGGGTCGACGCCGCGGTCGGCGGCGAGGTGGAGCGAGACCAGGTCGCCGAGCATCACCGCCCAGAGCATCCGGGCGACGCGGCTCCCGCCCTCGGTCTCGACTCGGATCACCGCGGTCGCCGCGTCCGCGATCAGCTTCGCGGTCAGCTCGGCGCGCTCGCGCTCGCGCGGGTGCTGGTCGCGGTCCTCGAGGAAGATCGCCGCGAACGCGGGGCGCCCGCCGTCGGGCGCCCAGGCGACGATCTCGTTGTGGTCGAGCTCGGGGAGCTGGTGCGTGAACGCGTGGCGCTTGGCGTTCTCGTTCACCTGCGTCTTCCAGCGGTAGGCGACCGGGACGGTCAGGTCGCAGCCGTAGATCGCGGGGATCGCGTCCCCGATCGCCGCCGCGATCTCCGCGGCCCGCTCGACCAGCGCCTCGCGCTGCTCCTCGAGGAAGGCGGCGGCGAGGTCGATGTCGGTGTGGATCACCGGGGCGGCGCCGACGGCCGCGGCCACCTCGCAGGTGATCGCGACCATGTAGCCGACCGCCGCGCGAGGCCGAAGCCCGGCGGGTATCCCGATCACCGGGACGCCCGCGGTGCGGGCGGCATCGGCCAGCGCGCCACCGGTGGTGGCGACGATCCGCGGCGCGCCGATCGCCTCGGCCGCCTCGAAGCAGGCGAGGGTCTCCTCGGTGTTCCCCGAGTAGCTGGTGCATAGGATCGCCCGCTCGGGCTCGGTCCACGGCGGCAGGTGGTAGTCGCGAAAGACGTGCAATGGCCGCAGCAGCCGATCGCCGAGCGCGGCGCGGCTAAGCATCCCGCCGATCGCCGACCCCCCCATCCCGCAGACGATCAGCCCGCTGGCATCCTGCTCCTCGATCCCGGCCGACTCGAACCGCCACACGGCGTCGCGCAGGTGATCGGGCAGCGCCAGCACGTCGTCGAGCTGATCCTCGGAGTCGACCTCGCGGATGCGATCGAGTGAGTCGCTCAAGCCCAATCCTCTTCAAATATGCCACCGGTGATTGGCGCGTTCCTCTCGCTATGCGAGAGGAAAGCGCCACTGGCGCTGGTGATTGGGCTCACGGCGCCAACGCTTCCGCCTCGACGGATTCCCCCGGCTGGATCCGGACACCGGGGGCCACGGCTGCGCCGGGCCCTATCGAGGCACCGGCTCCGATCACGGCCCCTTTGGTGATCTCTGCGTCCTCCCCCACGCTCACATCCTCCGCAAGGATCGCGCCCTCGACCACCGCCCGCTCGCCAACCACACACCCATCCAGCACTACCGACTCCGCAACCCGCGCCCCCTCTGCGATCTCGCACCCGCCCCGCACCACCGCCCGCGGCCCGATCTCGGCCCCCTCGGCCACCCGCGCCTCGGGAGCGACCAGCAATCCCGGCCCCGTGGCCTCGACCGCCGTCTCCACCCGCCCCTCGAGGATGTCCCAGCTCGACCGGAGGTACCGCTCCGGGGTCCCGATGTCCATCCAGTAACCCTCGAGCCGCCGCCCGTACAGCCCCTGGCCGACCATCGGCGGGAACACCTCGCGCTCGATCGAGACCGCCCGCCCGGCCGGGATCAGGTCGATCACCGAGCGCTCGAGCACATAGGCGCCGGCGTTGATCTCGTCGGTGTCGATCTCGCCCGGGTCCGGCTTCTCGAGGAAGCCACGCACCTCGCCGTCCTCGGCGCGGCGGACGAGCCCGTAGGCGGACGGATCCTCGACCGGGTAGAGCGCCAGCGTCGCCGCCGCGTCGCGCGCCTCGTGGAGCTCGATCAGCGCCCCGAGGTCGAGGTCGGCGAGCACGTCGCCGTTCAGCGCCAGGAAGCGGTCGGCGAGCACCCCCCGGTCGGCGGCGAGCCGCAGCGGCCCGCCGGTCCCGAGCGGCGCGGGCTCTTCCAGATACCGAATACGCGGTCCGCCCGGCACCTCGTCCCCGAGCGCCGCGCGCAGGTCGTCGGCCTTGAAGCCGCACGCCATCACCACCTCGTCGACCCCGTGCCCGCCGAGCCAGTCGACCACGAAGCGCACGAACGGCCGATCGACCAGCGTCAGCGCCGGCTTCGGCACATCCAGCGTCAAGGGCCGCAGCCGGGTCCCCTCCCCCCCGACCAGCACCACCGCCTGCATCAGTCCTCGCTTGCCGAAAGCTCTACGGCCGCCCTGGAGTCCGCCGGCGGGCGCCCGATGCTGTCGTATTCGAACCCGGCCTCGCGCATCGCCTCGGGATCGAGGTAGTTGCGACCGTCGATGAGCACCGGGCTCGCCATGGTTGCGGCGAGCTCCTTCCAGTCCAGCCCGGCGAACTCGGACCACTCGGTGACCAGAACGGCCGCATGGGCGTCCTGGAGCGCGGCGCCGACGGATTCACACAGCTCGACCTCGGGCAGAAGCTCGCGAGCAGGTCGCTCCGCGATCGGGTCGTACGCCACGACCTGTGCGCCCTCCCCTTGCAACCGGGCAGCGAGAACCAGACTCGACGCCTCCCGCATGTCATCGGTGTTCGGCTTGAACGCGAGACCCAGCAGCGCAACCCGCTTGCCGACCAGGGAGCCCAGCCGCTTCTCGAGCTTGCCGATCACCCGCCGCTTCTGCAGCTCGTTGACCTCGATCACCGAGGTGAGGAGTTGGAAGTGGTAGCCGGTATTCCCGGCGAGCTGTTTGAGCGCCTCGGTGTCCTTCGGAAAGCAGCTTCCGCCGTAGCCAATTCCGGCCCGCAGAAAGCTCGGTCCGATCCGCTCGTCCAGGCCCATGCCGCGCGCGACCTCGCTTACGTCGGCGCCGACCTCCTCGCAGACGTTGGCGATCTCGTTGATGAACGAGATCTTGGTGGCCAGGAAGGCGTTGGAGGCGAGCTTGATCATCTCCGCAGAGGCGACGTCGGTGCGGACCAGCTCGCCGCCGACCGGCTCGTAGATCTCGGCGACGGCGTCGGCGTGGGCCTCGTCGCCGGGGTCGGCGCCGACCACGACTCGGTCGGGGTGCATGAAGTCGTCGACCGCCGAGCCCTCCTTGAGGAACTCGGGGCAGGACACGTAGGCGAGGTCGGGCTTCTCGCGGCGGATCGCCGCGCCGGTGCCCGAGGGGACGGTGCTCTTCATCACCAGCGCGTGCTCGGAGCCCTCCGGTAGAGCGGAGACCACGGCGCGGACCCGCGAGAGATCGGCGTCGCCGGAGTAGGTCGGCGGGGTGTCGACGCAGCAGAAGAGCAGCGTCGCGCGGTCGAGCACGTCGGCCATCCGGGTCGTGAAATGGAGGCGGTCGCGGTTTCGCTCGACCAGCTCGGGCAGGCCGGGCTCGTGGATCGGCACCTCGCCCCCGGCGAGCGCGTCGATCTTCTGCTCGTCGAC
This sequence comes from Solirubrobacterales bacterium, assembly GCA_050697155.1. Classification (GTDB taxonomy): domain Bacteria; phylum Actinomycetota; class Thermoleophilia; order Solirubrobacterales; family 70-9; genus JBOGZD01. Next base: position 13,559 of record JBOGZD010000005.1, read on the forward strand.
GTCCATTGCGTACACCGGGTGGCCGAGCTCGGCGAAACAGCTCGCCGTGACCAGGCCGACCCAGCCGACCCCGATCACCCCTATCGTCTGCTGCTCGGGCACCGTGGCGCTACCCGCCCAGCTCCCGCATCGAGGTCGCGATCGAGACCATCTCGCCATCCTCGACGCTCTGCAGGAGGCTGTTGCTGACCCAGTAGGAGGCCTTGCCGGTCTTCCAGCCGATCAGCCGCAGCCGGTCCCCGTCGTAGAACAGCCGGTAGTCGCGACCGTCGATCTCCCGGGTCTCGCTCGGGTTCTCGAGGATCGGGACGTCCTCCCAATTCGTGCCCGAGACCCCGTAGTACTCCGAGAACCCGGACGGGCCGGGGACGCTGACGACCATCTTGTAGCCGTAGTACTTCTCCTTGTCGGGGCCGTCGATCGGGAACGCCCGCGAGGCGTCGCTGATCGCCGACTCCGGGGTGAGCCGGGTCGGGAAGAAGACCGGGAACCTGACCATCGGGTCGCCGCCCTTGGTCTCCGCGTTCTCGATCGCCTGCGCGTACTGCTGCCCGGCGGCGGTGGCGTCGATCATCGGCGGGCCTTCGGGCTCCCCCGCGGGCTTCTTCTCCTTCGGTCTCTTCTCGCCCTCGTCCTCGGGCGGGCGGTCGGGCTTGCCGGCGGGGCGGGCGCCGGGGGTCCCCTCGACTCCGAGGAACTGATCAACCGCTTTCTGGAGGGCCTCGTCGTCGTGGGTCACGTACTCCGACGTGGCGTCGCCCAGCTGGGCCGGGAAGTGGACCTCGCTCACCGGGGCGTCCTGGACGCCGATGAACGTCTTCAGCAGCTCCAGCAGCGGCACCGCCTCGCCAATGTCCGAGGTCGTGTACTCGGTGAAGATGTCCAGCAGCTCGTTGCGGTCGCGGATCAGGGTCCCGGCGGGCAGCTTCTGACGCGCCTCGCGGAGGAAGTCCTGCTGGCGGGCCGAGCGCACGAGGTCGTTGTCGTCGAACCGGTAGCGGACGTACTGGAGCGCCTTGAAGCCGCAGAGGCGCTGATAGCCGGCCTCGATGTCGATCGCCGAGTAGTTCGACTCCTCGGGGATGAAGTAGCGGCGATCGACGTCGATGTAGACGCAGTCGATCGCGTTCACCGCGTCGGCGAAGCCGGTGAAGTTGATGTTGACGACGTGGTTGATGTCGAGCCCGGTGAGCTGCTTGACCACGTCGAGCGTGCGCCCGGGGCCGCCGGTGGTGTAGGCGAGGTTGAACTTGCCTATCCCCACCTTCGGAATGTTCACCTTCAGGTCGCGCGGGATCGACAGCAGCGCGATCGCGTCCTTTTCGGGGTCGACCCGCAGCAGGATCGTGGTGTCGGAGCGCCCGGGGACGCCCGGCTCGCTGAGCCGCTTGTCCGAGCCGATGATCAGGATCGTCTGCGGAGCGCCGCCGTCGACCTCCTCGAGCTGGTCGCGCAGCGGCGCCAGGGCGTCGTTGTCGCCCAGCCCCGCGGCGATGTCGGTGAGGTAGACGAGCAGGGAGACCGAGGTCGCAGTCGCCATCGAGATCACGATCAGCAGCGACGCGGCGAGAAAACGCGCCCAGATCGGCTTCGCCCGCGGCGGCTGGCCGTCCCCGTCCTCGGCCGCCGTCGCCGGCTCCGGGGGCGCCGGCTCCTCCGGCGCCTGCTCCTCGGCAGCGGGGGCGGCGGGCGGCTGTGGCGCCGCCGCAGCTCGCTTGCGCAGCCCGGCCATCGCCGCCTCCTCCGCCTCGGCGCGGTCGGCCAGTCCGACGGTCTCCGCCTCCACCGTCTCGCCGGGTGAGGCGGGCTCGTCGTCGGCTTCCACGGCCTCCTCGGACTCGGTCTGCTCGGGCACCTCGGCCTCGGGCTCGGCGGACTCCGGCACCTCGGCCTCGGCCTCGGCCTGCTGTGGCTGCTCGTCCAGCTCGGTGCCGGGCTCGTCCAGGTCGAGCACCCCCTCGTCCTCCTCGGCCGGCTCCGGCGCAGCCTGCTCAGGCTCCGGGGGCTCCTCCTCATCGAGCTGGTCGAACTCGCCGTCGAGGTCGCGGCCGACCTCGTCGAACTCCTCGGTGAACTCGGGCGCGGGGGCGTCGGCGTCGACATCCGCGGCCGCGGCGTCGACCTCCGCGGCCTCGTCCACTTCCCCGTCCTCGGGCGGGTTGGCCCCGGCGCGCTCGCGCCCGGCCCAGGTCGCGGGGGAGGGCGCCTCGGGGTCCGGGGTCGCCTGCTCCTCGCTCCCCTCCGCTCCCTCCTCGGGCGGCGGCCGGAGCTCGTCGTCGTCGTGCCTCACGCCCGGTCGCCGTCGGCGCCGGCGGCGAGTCGCTGCGGCAGGTCAGAGACGAAGTCGACGATCGCGCGCCGGTAGCTCGCCAGCGAAGGGACCGACACCCATTCCTCCGGCCCGTGGTGGCCGGCGCCGAGCGGGCCGAACTCGACCGCCGGTACGCCGGCGCGCAGGAACGAGACCGCATCCGACGCGCCGTCACGCCCGACGCTGGTCACCTCGCCGGCGTGATGGGGGGCGGCTGCCTCGCACAGCGCCTGCACGAACGCCGACTCGGGATCGACCATCACCGGCGGGCGCTTGAAGCTGGAGACGACGGTCGCGCCCGGGATCCCGCGGACCTCGTCGAGGATCGCGTCGGGGTCCTGCTCGGGCAGGTAGCGGACGTCGACGTCGATGAAGCAAGTGTCGGGCACCTTGTTGAGGGCGTCGCCGCCGAGGATGCGGCCGAGATTGATCGACGGGCGGTCGAAGAGCTCCGAGCTCTGTGACGAGAACGGTAGCGACTGGATCGCGCGGAACACGTCCACCGCGCGCAGGATCGCGTTCTCGCCCAGCCACGGGGTCGCCCCGTGCGCTGCGCGGCCGTCGACGCGGACTCGCATCGCCACCACCCCCTTGGCGGCGACGCCGACGTGCATGTCGGTGGGCTCGCCGGTGATCGCGAAATCGCCCACGAACCCCTCGTCGACGATCAGGTCGCCGCCGCGGTCGAGCTCCTCCTCGGACTCCTCGTCGGGGACGATCCCGAGGCGGACCCGGACCGCGTCCTGGTCGCGCAGGTCGACGAGCGCCAGCAGCATGCACGCAAGCGCGCCCTTCATGTCATAGGAGCCCCGCCCGAGCAGCCTCTCGCCCTCGATCCGAGGCTCGAACTGCTCCGGCAGCCCCGGGACCACGTCCACGTGTCCGTGCAGGAGGACCGTGACCGGTGCCTCCTGCGAACCGACCTCGGCAAGCGTCACGGGAAGCCCGCGGATGCCGACCTGGCGGCTCTGGATGTCTCGTGCGTCGAGCCAGCCCTTCACGAACCCCGCGCAGAGCTTGATCCCCTCGTCGTGCGAGGAGTCGTAGGCGATCAGCTTCTCTGTCAGCAGCCGTTCGTCCATGGGCGAAGCCGCCGGGGGCGGCCTGTCAGCTTAGGTCGCCTAGCCCGATTCGGCGATCTGGATGAACGCCTCGGCGCGGGCGCGGTCGCGCTCGGCCTGCTCGGCGGCGGCGCTTCCGTCCTCGGCCTCCCGCAGCCGCGTCTCGGCGTCCTCGAGCCGCTGGCGCAGGTCGCCGGCATCGAGCCGGTCGGGGGGAATCGCCTCGGCGATCAGCACCCGGGCCCGGTTGGCGAACACCTCCAGCCAGCCCTCGCCCTGGGCGTAGGTCTCGACCTCCGACTCGGACTTGTGCAGCCGCAGCTCGGCGGGTACCAGCCGGGCGATCATCGGGATGTGGCGGGCGAGGATGCCGACCTCGCCAACGGTGGTCTTGGTCGAGAGCTGGGTCAACTCGCCCGAGAACACCTCGCCCTCGGGCGTCAGAACCTGAGCCTCCAGCTTTTCGTGACCGTCGGCCATGTCAGTCGCCAGTCGTCAGTCGCCAGTCGCCAGTCACCGGACCGAAGCCTGGCGACTGGCTGCTGGCGACTGGCGACTCAAGCGGTCGCCTCCTCCGTTTCGCGCTCCTGCTCCTCCGACTCGGCGCGCTCGCGCTCGACGCCCTCGTCCTTCTCCGGCTTCTCCGCGCCGCCGTCCCGCACCTGCTCGATCGAGCCCTTCATGTAGAAGGCCGACTCGGGCAGGTCGTCGTGCTTGCCGTCGAGGATCTCGCGGAAGCTCGACACCGTCTGGGCGACCGGCACGTACTCGCCCTCGCGGCCGGTGAACGCCTCGGCGACGAAGAACGGCTGCGAGAGGAAGCGCTCGATCTTCCGCGCCCGGTTGACCGCCAGCTTGTCCTCGTCCGACAGCTCGTCGATCCCGAGAATGGCGATGATGTCCTGGAGCTCCTTGTAGCGCTGGAGCACCTCCTGGACCTCGGTCGCGGTGCGGTAGTGGTCCTCGCCGAGGATGTCGGGCTTGAGGATGGTGGAGGTCGAGTCGAGCGGGTCGACCGCCGGGTAGATCCCCTTCTCGGAGATCGTCCGCGAGAGCACGGTGGTCGCGTTCAGGTGGGCGAACACCGACGCGGGCGCCGGATCGGTGAGGTCGTCGGCGGGCACGTAGATCGCCTGCACCGAGGTCACCGACCCCTGATGGGTCGAGGTGATCCGCTCCTGGAGCTCGCCCATCTCGGTCTCCAGCGTGGGCTGGTAGCCGACCGCCGACGGCATCCGCCCGAGCAGCGCCGAGACCTCCGAGCCCGCCTGGACGAAGCGGAAGATGTTGTCGATGAACAGGAGCACGTCCTGGCCTCCCTGCTCGCGGAAGTACTCGGCCATGGTCAGCCCGGTGAGCCCGACGCGCAGGCGGGCGCCCGGCGGCTCGTTCATCTGCCCGAAGACGAGCATCGTCTTGTCGAGCACCCCGGACTCCTTCATCTCGAGCCAGAGGTCGTTGCCCTCCCGCGAGCGCTCGCCGACGCCGCAGAACGCCGACAGGCCCTCGTGCTCCTCGGCGATGTTGCGGATCAGCTCCTGGATCAGCACCGTCTTGCCGACCCCGGCGCCGCCGAACAGGCCCACCTTGCCGCCCTTCGCGTAGGGGGCGAGCAGGTCGACGACCTTGATCCCGGTCTCGAGGATCTCCTGGCTCGGGGTCAGGTCCTCGACCTCGGGCGCCGGGCGGTGGATCGGCCAGCGGTCATCCCCCTCGACCGGGTCACCGAGGTCGATCGGCTCGCCGAGCAGGTTGAAGATCCGCCCCAGCGTCGCCCGGCCTACCGGGACGGTGATCGGGCTTCCGGTGTCGACCACCTCCTGGCCCCGGCGGAGGCCGTCGGTCGAGTCCATCGCCACGGCACGGACCCGGTCGTCGCCGAGGTGCTGCTGCACCTCCAGGACGAGGTCCATCGCCGGGCGCCCGTCGCCCTCGGGGACCTCGATCTTGAGCGCGTGGTAGATCTCGGGCAGATGGCCGGGGAAGACGGCGTCGACGACGACGCCGGTCACCTGCTCTACGCGTCCAACCTTGCCGCTTGCGTTTCCGTTGCTGTCAGCCATTTGTCTCCTTCAATTCCGTCGTTCGTCTTTCGTCTTTCGAACGACGAACGACGAACGACTATCCAAGCCCCTCGGCCCCGGCAACTACCTCCAATATCTCCTGCGTGATCTCCGACTGGCGGACTCGGTTCATCTCCAGGGTCAGGTCGCCGATCATGTCCTGTGCGTTCTCCGAGGCGCTGCGCATCGCCGTCATCCGAGCCCCCAGCTCGGACGCTGAGGACTCGAGCAGCGCCCTGTAGACCGAGAGGTCGACGTACTCCTCGAACAGCTGCGGCAGCAGCAGCTCGGGGTCGGGCTCGTAGTCCCAGAAGGCGCGCCGGTGCGCCTCGGCGAGCTCCTCGTCGGCGGGCTGCTCGGGCTCCGGGATCCCCTCGCCGAAGACCTCTGCCTCCTGGAGCGGCAGCAGCGTCTGGCGGCGCACGTACTGGGTCAGCGGCGAGACGTAGCGGTTGTAGACCAGCTCGACCCGGTCGAGCTCCTCGTCGACGTAGCCGGCGACCAGGTCGCGTGAGATCCCGCGGGCGTCGGTGAACGCGGGCCGCTCCGTGAAGCCGACGTAGCTCTTGGTCACGTTCTCGCCGCGAAAGCCCATCGTCGAGGTGCCGCGACGGCCGACCACGTAGTACGACACCTCCTCTCCGTTGCCTTCGAACTCGCGCCGCAGGCGGGTCCCCTCGCGGACGATGTTGGTGTTGAAGGCGCCGGCGAGCCCGCGGTCGCCGGTGACCAGCACGATCCCGACCCGGCGTTCGCTCTCGCGCTGTTGGAGCAGCTTCACGCGCGCGATCGCGTCCTGCGAGGCCTCGGCCACCTGCCGGGTCATCTTGCGGATCGCCTGCGCGTAGGGGCGCATCGCGTCGATCCGCTGCTCGGCGCGGCGCAGCCGCGCCGCCGCGACCATCTCCATCGCCCGGGTGATCTTGTGGATGTTCTTGACCGAGGCGATGCGGTTCTTGACCTCTTTCTGGGTGGCTATGCGGTGACCTCCTCGACGGCCTCCTCGGCGCGCTCGGCCTCCGCCTCCGCTTCGCGCTCCGTCTCTGCCTCCTCGGCCGTGCGCCCTGGCCGCTCCCGCTCCTCCTCGGCGCGGACCCGGTCGGACTCACCCTCCTCGAGCGGCTGGCCCTCGGCGTCGAAATCGGGGCCGAAGTCGTCGACCATCTCGCCGATCGCCGCGCCGAGCGTCTCCTCGTCTTCGTCGGAGAGGTCGCCGGCGTCGATCCGATCCATCAGGTCGGCGTTCTCGGCCTTCAGGCGACCGAGCAGGTCGGCGAGGAAGTCCTGGACCCGTTCGACCTTGATCCGGTCCAGGAAGCCGCCGGTGCCCGCGTGGATCGAGGCCACCTGCTCGCCGACCGAGAGCGGCTTGCGCTCGTTCTGGTTGAGCATCTCGACCAGCCGCTCGCCGCGCGCAAGCTGGCGCTGGGTATCGGGGTCGAGCTCGGATCCGAACTGGGCGAACGCCTCGAGGTCGCGGTACTGGGAGAGGTCGAGCCGCAGCTTTCCGGCGACCTTCTTCATCGCCTTGGTCTGCGCGTTGCCGCCCACCCGCGAGACCGAGATCCCGACGTTGATCGCCGGGCGCACGCCCTTGTAGAAGAGATCGGCCTCGAGGAAGATCTGCCCGTCGGTGATCGAGATGACGTTCGTCGGGATGTAGGCCGAGACGTCGTTGGCCTGGGTCTCGATCACCGGCAGCGCGGTCAGCGAGCCGCCGCCGAGGTCGTCGTTGAGCCGCACCGCCCGCTCGAGCAGCCGCGAGTGCAGGTAGAAGACGTCGCCGGGGTAGGCCTCGCGCCCGGGCGGCCGCCGCAGCAGCAGCGACATCTGTCGATAGGCGAAGGCGTGCTTGGTCAGGTCGTCGTAGACGCAGAGGGCGTCCTTGCCCGCATAGAGGAAGTGCTCGCCCATCGCGCAGCCGGCATAGGGCGCCATGAACTTGATCGGCGCCGCCTCGTCGGCGGGCGCGGCGACGATGATCGTGTTGTCGAGCGCTCCGTTCTCCTCGAGGGTCTGGGCGACCTGGACCATGGTCGAGAGCCGCTGGCCGATGGCGACGTAGATGCAGATCAGGTCCTTGTCGCGGTTGCTGATGATCGTGTCGATGGCGATCGCCGTCTTCCCCGTCTGGCGGTCGCCGATGATCAGCTCGCGCTGGCCGCGGCCGATCGGGATCATCCCGTCGATCGCCTTGAGCCCGGTCTGCACGGGCGTGTTGACCGGCTGGCGCTGGACCACGCCGGGCGCCTTGAACTCCGCCGGTCGGGTCTCGGTGGTGTTGACGTCGCCCTTGTCGTCGAGCGGGCGCCCTAGCGGGTCGACCATCCGGCCGAGCAACGCGTCGCCAACCGGGATCTCGAGCAGGCGGCCGGTGCGCTTGACGGTGTCGCCCTCGACCACCTTGTCCCACTCGCCGAACAGCACCACGCCGACGTTGTCCTGCTCGAGGTTGAGCGCAAGACCGGTGACGTCGTGCGGCAGCTCGAGCATCTCCAGCGACATGCAGTTGTCGAGCCCGTGCACACGCGCGATCCCGTCGGCGACCGAGAGCACCGTCCCGACCTCGGACAGGTCCGCGGCCTCGGTCTCGAGGCCCTCGATCCGCTGCCTCAGGATCTTCGCGATCTCGTCTGGCTTGATCTCCACTTGGTCAGTGTCTCCTTTGATGGCGGCCGTTCGTCATCCGGTCTTGTCTAAGTCGCCGCGGCGACTTCCTTTCTCAGTCTCTCCAGCTTGCTGCGCAGGCTCGCGTCGAGCACCATGTTGCCGACTCGCAGGACGAGGCCGCCGAGGATCTCGGGATCGACCTCGCTGCGCAGCTCGATCGTGCGATCGGTCTGCCGCTCGATCTCCGAGCCGACGTGCGCGACCACCCCCTCGTCCAGCTCGACCGCGCTCACCAGCTCGACCTCGAGGCGCTTGTTCGCCTCAGCCCAGAGATCCTCGAAGCGCCGCCGGATGCGAAAGATCGCCGGCATCCGATGCTTCTCGGCCAGCAGCTCGAGGAAGTTGAGCAGCGCCGGCTCGGCGCCTGAGACTGCGCCCGAGATCCCTTCGCGCTTCTCGGCCGAGGAGAAGTAGGGGCTGAACAGGAACATCTGCAGATCGCGGTTGCCGTCGACCGCGTCAGCGAACTCGCCGAGCTGCTCGCGGACCGCGTCGAGCTTGTCGTGCTCGCGCGCGACCGCGAACAGGGACTCGGAGTAGACGCGGGCGATCTCTTCCATCAGTCGCCAGTCGCCAGTCGCCAGTCGCCAGTCACGTCAGCTCCGATCGCCGCCATTCGACGTGGACTCCCCCGCCAGGGCGGAGAAGTCGACCTCGGCGAGCGCCTCCTCGACGAGCCGCTTGTGATCGGCGGAGTCGAGCGACTTGCGGGTCACCTTCTCGGTCGCGAGCACGGTCAGGTCGGCGACCTCCTTGCGAATCCGCTCCAGCGAGCGCCGGGTCTCGGTCTCGATGTCCTTGCGCGCCGCGGAGACCAGCTCCTCGCGCTTGGCCCTGCCGTCGGCAGCGGCCTGCGCCTCGGCGGCCTCGGCCGCCTTGCGCGAGCGCGCGACGATGTCCTCCGCCTGCTCGCGAGCCTCGCGCAGGCGATGGCGGTACTCCTCGAGCAGCTTGTCGGCCTCCTCGCGCTGCTTCTCCGACGCCGCGATGTTGTCGCGGATCGCGTTGGCGCGCTTCTCAAGCGCTTCGCCGATGCGCGGGAAGGCGACCCGGTTGAGCACGTACATCGTGATCAGGAACGCGAGCACCGTCCAGAACATGAGCCCGAGCGCGGGCTCGACGAGGAAGCTGCCGCCCTCCTCCTCCTCGGCCGCGGGCTCGGCCTGGGCGATCAGGAACGCGCCGATGTCTCCGAGAACCTCCACAGGCCTAGAGGAAGAAGGCGATCAGCCCGAAGATGAAGGTGTAGAAGGCGACCGCCTCGGTGAGCGCGAAGCCTAGCCAGCGGATCTGCTGCAGCTCGTCCTTGAGCTCGGGCTGGCGGGCGACGGACTCGATCTCCTTGCCGAAGATGATCCCGATGCCGATCCCGGCTCCGATCGAGCCGAGCCCGGCGCCGATCCCGAGCGCGATCGACTTCAGGCCGTCGTCGGTGACCCCCTCTGCGGCCTGGGCGATCGGAAGCAATACATCCATCAGATATCTCCTTTTTCGGGTCCGGTTAGTGGCTTTCGGCGGTCGCGCCGCCGATGTAGATCGCGGTCAAGGTCGAGAAGATGAACGCCTGCAGGGTGGCGATCAAGACGATCTCGAAGACGAAGAAGGCGAAGGCCAGCGGCAGGGTGAGCACGCCGAGCGCCGCGAGGCCGAGCAGCACCGCCAGGCCCCCGGCCATGAACAGGATCAGCAGGTGCCCGGCGAGGACGTTCGCGAACAGCCGCACCGACAGCGAGAGCGGGCGGACCATGTGCGAGACGGCCTCGATCACGAAGATCAGCCCCTTGCCGACCGGGTTCATGTCCTCGAGCCCGGCGGGCAGCCAGCTTCGGAAGTAGGCGATCACGCCTTGCTCGCGGATGCCCTCCACGTGATAGGAGGCGGTCGAGATCAGCGCGAGCACGAGCGGGATGGAGATGTTCGCGGTCGCCGCGTAGATCGCCAGCGTCGGCACCTCGAGGCCGAAGATGGCCACCGTGTGCTCGGTGTTCGTCGGCAGCGGCAGATAGCCGAGCAGGTTCGAGAACCAGATGAAGAAGAACAGTCCCGATAGGTAGGGGAACCAGCGCCGAGCCAGCTTCTCGTCGGGGATGTTGCCACGCGTGATGTTGTCGCGAACCAGGTCGTAGAGGAGCTCGACCGCCATCTGGACGCGGTTCGGCTCGCGCTGCATGCGCCGGGCGATGAACGTCATCGCCGCGATCGTCGCGGCGCTGGCGAGCACGAGGTAGAAGACGGCGCGGGTGATCGAGATGTCGATGCCTGCGATCGAGATCTCGATCCAGGGCTCGAGCCTGAACTCGTTCTGGGGCTGGAACTCCTCGTTCTTGCCCTCGCTGCCGACGATGGCCACCAGCAGGATCGTGATCCCGAGGTAGAGCGCCAGCCCGAGCAGGACCTTGCGCTTCGTGGTCATCGCGGCCCCCTCGGGGCGAGGACCCGCGCAAGCGCCTGCCCGGCGAGGTGGACGGTGACCAGGACGGCGCTCAGGATCGCGGCGGCGAGCCCGTCATCGCGGTCGACGAGCAGCCCGACGAGCAGGATCGCGCCGGTGACGATCCACAGCCGGACGAAGGTGGCGACGGCGATCGACCCGACGGCGCCGGTTCGGTTCCCGGCGCGAAGCGCGGCCACCGAGCGTCGCTCGGCGACCCTGAACACCGCATGCTGGGCGAGCCAGGCGGCGGCCGCCACGGCGTAGCCGAGCAGCGGCAGGTCGGCGATCGCGAACACCGGGGCCGCGAGCGCGAGCACGACGAGGTCTGCGTAGCGCGCCGCGCCTGCTGTAGCGCCGCCCGCAGCGTCCGCGGCGGGCGCGCCGGCGCCAGCCGCGGGTTGCTCAGAGCCTTCTAAAGCGAGCGTAGACAAGCGCAAAACCCGCGGCGACTCCCGCGAACAGGCCGAGCAGCCCGAACGGGACCGCGATCCCCACAAGAGAGCCGAGCCCGTACCCGGCGGCCGCCCCCGCGACCATCGCCCCCACGACCAGCCCGCCCGCCGTCGCGGCATCCGCCCGCGTCCAGGGGTCGTCGCTCATCGAAATCGCTGAAATCCGGGCCAGGCAAGAGCAAGCGCAGCCTAGCGGCTGGGAGCGCTTACGAGTCGGGCTCGATGGCCTCGAACTCGCCCGTCTCGGGGTCTATCGCCTCGAACTCGCCGGTTTCCGGGTTGACCGCGGCGAACGTCCCGGTCTCGAGCTCGCGGGCGACGCCCTCGTCGACCTCTGCCCCGGGCGGCGCCTCGCCGCGGGCGCCGAGCAGGTCGCGGAACCGCGCCCGCCGCAGCTTCAGGATCTCGAGCGTGATCACGAGGTAGATGCTCGCCGCCGCCGTGGCGAGCAGGCAGGCGGCCATCACCGCGGTCCAGAGCGGGTCGAAGTTGCCGGCGTCGTCCGAGTAGGGGACGAAGCGCAACGCCAGCGCGAGCCCGGCCATCACCGCGGCCCACCCGTACAGGTAGGCGAGCGTGCGCCGCTGGGAGAAGCCGATGTTCGCCATCCGGTGGTGGAAGTGGGAGGTGTCGGCACGCCAGGGGGGGCGCCTGTACTTGATCCGCTTGGCCACCACGAACCCGGTGTCGAGGATCGGCACCGCGAGGATCACCAGCGGGAAGAACAGGGCGACCACCGCGTTGGTCTTCAGCGCCCCCTGGACGGCGATCGCGCCGAGCAGGTAGCCGAGCAGGTTGGACCCGGTGTCCCCCATGAAGCTCGAGGCGGGCGGGAACCCGTGGCGCAGGAAGCCGAGCGCACCGCCCGCGGTCAGCGCCGCCAGCACGCCGGCGCCCACCCGGTCGAGCGAGAGCGCGATCACCGACAGGGCCCCGGCGGAGATCACGCAGACCCCGGCTGCGAGCCCGTCGACGCCGTCGATCAGGTTGATCACGTTGATCACCGCGACGATCCCGACGATCGTCAGCAGGTGCCCGAGATGGACCTCGCCCGGACCCACCAGGCCGACGTCGAACAGCTCGACGGTGCGCAGGTCGACCCCGCCGACGAACGGGAGCGTGAACACGCTCGCGTTGACCCCGTTGAAGACCGGGATCGCCGCGGCGACGGTCTGCCCGGCGAGCTTCGCCAGGGCCGGCAGCTCGAGGAGGTCGTCGGCCACGCCGACGGCGGTGATCACCGCCGCCCCGGCGAGCAGCGCCTGGGTCTGGGGCGCCCAGGGCAGGAACAGGACGAGCGCCGCCGCGATCCCGACGAAGATCGCAAGGCCGCCGAGCTTCGGCGTCGGCTTCTCGTGCAGGCTGCGCTCCTTGGGACGGTCCACGGCGCCGATCCGCCAGGCAAAGCGCTCGGCGACCGGGACCAGCAGCCAGGCACAGATCGCCGCGACGGCGAACGCGAACAGCGCGTAGATCGTCTCCGGGCGGCCGTCGACGAACATCCGCTAGCGCTCCACCGCTCCCAGCACCGCGTCGACCAGCGGCGCGGGGTCGCGCGGGTTGCGGGGCCCGGGCGGGCTCGAGCGCGGGTCCAGACGCAGCGCCGCCGGATCGTCGAGCGCCACCAGCCGCCCCTCGGCGATCAGCCGCTCATCGACGGCGCCGGCGCGGCCGCTGAAGATCGAGTAGACCGGCGTCCCGAGCGCGACCGCCTCGCGGTTCATCGTCCCCCCGGCGCTGACCACCAGGTCGGCGAAGGCGATCAGGCTCTGCGCGTCGATCGCGCGCTCGGGCACGATCAGCGACGGGTCGCCGCGCTCGCGCACCTCGCGCGCCTGCTCGGGAGTGCGCGGGATCACCGCGGCGACCGTGTCCTCGGCCGCCGCGAGTCGGTCCAGGACCCGCGCGTAGAGGCTGTTCGGGGCGTGATAGGCGGAAGTCTCGGGCGGCGGGCGGACGACCGCGAGCACGCCGGCGTCCTCGACCCCGAGCTCGCCGAGCACCGCGCGGTCGGGCTCGAAGTCGGCGAGGTAGTAGTCCTCCTTGAGGCCCGGGTAGCGAAACAGCTTGTCCGGCGCCGCGCCGGCGCGGCGCATCGCCTCGGTGGGGATCGCGTCGGGGACGAGCACCCGCCGGGCGGCCCGGAAGGCGAGCTGGCGCTGTAGGCCGGCGTGCTCGTAGTCCTGCATCTGCACCATCGGCAGGCGCAGCAGGGCGCCGACGACCGCGAGGTCGACCGATCCGTGTGCGAGGGCGAGGTCGAAGTCGCGCTTGCGGGCCCAGCGGGCCAGCGCCGCGCTGCGCCGCGCCAGGGCGGCCGCCTTGCCGGGGGTCGACGAGGCATGGGCGCCGAAGCGCTCGTAGGGAATCGAGAGCCGGTCGAGGACGCCCAGCGTCTGGCCGTACTCGCGGGCGGTGACCGCAACCTCGTGGCCGCGCTCTGCCAGCCGCTCGACGATCGGGCGCAGGACCAGGGGGTGCGCGGCCGCGGTGCAATCCACCCAGACCCTCATGGGCTGATCCTCATGCGAAGCGAAACTTACGGCCCGGCCGGCGGGTTGGGGTGGCGGGGGGACGAAACACATCCTCGAACCAGGAGGTATCCCTCATGCGAAAGGCTCGCAGGAACCGGCTCCCCTCACCGGCGATGATCGTCGCCGTGATCGCGCTCGTGCTCGCGATGTCAGGTGCCGCGCTGGCGCTCCCGGGCAAGAACTCCGTCAAGTCGAACGACATCGCCCCCGGCGCGGTCAAGGGCAGGGACATCGCCACCGGAGCGGTGAAGCCGCACAAGCTCGACCTGATCAAGGTCGACGGGGAGGCCGGCCCGCTGCCCACCGCATCGATCCCGGCGACCGACCTCGGCGGGCCGTCGGTGACCGTGAACGTGCCCCACACCGGGTTGGTCGCGATCTACGCCCGCGGCACCGGGGAGATCGACGGCGGCGGCGAGAACGCGCGCGCGCAGGTCCACCTGTTCGAGCCGAGGCTGCTCCCGAACGCGCCCCGGGTGCTCGAGTTCGACTCCCCCGACCCGCAGCTTCGGATCAGCACGCCCGGCGTGGGCATGGTCGACGGGACCCCCAACCTGGCGCGGGGCGGGTGGATCGTGTTCCCGGCCGACAAGGGCCGCTACACGTTCTCGCTCTTCTACAGCGTCGCCGGCGGCGGCACCGGGACGTTCACCAACACGGGCCTCTGGGCGGGGGTGATCGGCTAACCCCATCCGCGGCGACCGAAGGAAGCGGTTGAGCGCTTAGGGGGTCCATGGACCCCCCGGGCGCTCAATCGCGGTCGATCAGAGGCGCGAGGTAGGCTCTCACCGTGGCCGATCTCGCCTCCGCGACCGATGCGATCAGGGCGCTCGACGCGCGGCTTGCGGAGGCCGACGCCGAGATCGCCGAGCTGGTCGACGCCGAGGCTCGACGCCAGGCCGAGAAGATCAGGCTGATCCCGAGCGAGAACTACGTGTCCCGAGCTGTGCTCGAGGCCTCGGGGACGCTGCTCACGAACAAGTACTCCGAGGGCTACCCGGGGAAGCGCTACTACGAGGGTCAGCAGCTCATCGATCAGGTCGAGAGCGTTGCGATCGACCGCGCCAAGGCGGTGTTCGAGGTCGAGCACGCAAACGTCCAGCCGTACTCCGGGTCGCCGGCAAACCTCGCGGTCTACCTCGCATTCCTCGAGCCGGGCGACACGGTCATGGGCATGGCGCTGCCCATGGGCGGTCACCTCACGCACGGCTGGAACGTTTCGATCACCGGCAAGTGGTTCCGGCCGGTGCAATACGAGGTGGGTCGCGATACCGGGCGCGTCGACCTCGACCACGTCCGTGAGCTGGCGCTCGCCGAGCGGCCGAAGCTGATCTTCTGCGGCGGCACGGCGATCCCGCGCCTGATCGACTTCGAGGGTTTCGCCGCAATCGCCCGCGAGGTGGAGGCGATCCTCTGCGCCGACATCGCGCACATCGCCGGGCTCGTAGCGGGTGGCGCCCACCCTTCTCCGGCGCCGCACGCCGACGTGATCTCGACCACCACGCACAAGACCCTGCGCGGACCGCGGGGGGCGATGCTGATGTCGCGCGAGGAGCACGGTTCGGCCCTCGATCGCGCCGTGTTCCCGGGCCTCCAGGGCGGCCCGCACAACCACACGACCGCGGCAATCGCCGTCGCCCTGAAGGAGGCCGCAACCGACGAGTTCCGGACCTACGCCGCGCAGATCGTCGAGAACGCCGAGGCGCTCGCGGACTCGCTCAAGGGGCGCGACTTCGACCTCGTCTCGGGCGGAACGGACAACCATCTGATCCTGGTCGACCTGACGAGCAAGGGAATCGGCGGGAAGCCGGCGGCCCAGGCCCTGGATCGCGCGGGAATCGAGCTCAACTACAACACGGTCCCCTACGACCCGCGCAAGCCGTTCGACCCCTCCGGGATCCGGCTCGGGACCCCCGCGGTCACCACGCGCGGCATGACCGCCGAGCACATGGATCCGATCGCGGGCTGGCTCGACGCCGCCGTCGAGGCGGCCAAGACCGAGGACGGGGACGCGCTCGACGCGATCGCGGCCGAGGTGCGCGAGTTCACGAGCGCGTTCCCGATCCCGGGCGCGCCGGCCTGACGCGCCTGAGCCTCACGGCCCACACCGTTACGAGCCCGAGCCGACGGAGGCCTCGACCGCCACCTCGCCGGGAGCGCGGGCGAGGGGATCGGTGTCGGCCGGCGCCCTCTCGCCGCGAGCCCTGGCGATGAACGGCAGCGAGACGGCCGAGATCCCTGCGGAGATCACGTACGAGCTGGGATAGCCCCAGACGTCGGCGGCGCGACCGAGGATCGGCTGGGCCCAGACCCCGCCGCTCGAGGACATCAGCGAGTCGAAGGAGAGGATCGTGGCGCGCTGCTGCGAGGGGATCAGCCCGTTGAGGTAGGCCTGGCGAATGGGCATCGACGCGGCGAACAGCAGCCCCCAGAGGACGATCAGGCCGATCGCCGCCCAGAAGCTCTCGATCAGCCCGATGAGCACCAGGCTGACCACGCTGATCGCCTCGGCAGCCAGCAACGCGGACGTGCGGCGCGCGAACAGGTTGCGAATCAGCGGGGTCGCGAGGCCCCCGAGGATCTGAGCGCCGGCGACGATCGCCGCGACCAGCCCGGCGATCCCGTAGGCCTCCGAATCGCCGTAGAGATCGAGCAGGTAAGGCTGCAGCGCGTAGAAGACGTAGATCCCGACCCCGCCGGTGAACACGGAGGAAAGCATCAGGTACTTGACCGGGCGCACCCGCCAGCCGTACTCGATCGAGGCAGACGCGATCCCCCTCATCTCCTCCAGCGGGCGGCCGTCGCGCTTCGGCGCGAAGCCGATGTCGCGCATGAGGGCGAAGGCCACCGCGAACATCAGCGCCAGGATCACCGCCCGGACGACGAATGGAAACCCGAGGCTGAAGACCTGGGCGAGGTAGCCGCCGCCGACCGAGCCGGTCAGCATCGCGACCCCGCCGACGATCTGTCCGCGGGCGTAGACCGACTCCAGCTGACCCTCGAACCGGGTGGCGTCGAGCGCGTCGACGAGCCACGCCTCGGTCGCTCCCGAGAAGAAGGTGAAGCCGAGGCCGAGGAACAGCGAGACCGCCGCCCAGGCCACGAACGGGGCCTCGATCTGCCACAGCAGCACGTAGAGCCCCGTCGTCACCGCGAGGGTGACCGTGCCGAGCAGGAACGAGTACCGCCGCCCCCACATGTCGGCGACGATCCCTGTCGGGATCTCGAACACCATCATTCCGGCGGTGAAGAACGCGTTCGCGGCGAACGCCTCCAGGTTCGACAGCCCCGCGTCGAGCAGGAAGATCGTGTTGATGCCCCAGATCAGCGACGCCGCCAGGGTGTTCCCCAGCTCGAGCGAGTAGTAGATGCGCTTGATCGAGGTTGAAGTCGCTGCCATGAACTAGAGACCGCGCTCGGCGCCGGAAATGAGCGTCAAGGGCTCGCCGAGAAGAGTCGCCACTCGTCGGAGATCCCCTTGAGCCGCTGCGCGCCGCGGTCCTCGAATTCGATCCCGGCTCCCGCGACCAGGTCCTTGACGGTGCTCGAGACGAGCACCTCGCCGGGGCTTGCGAGCGCGCCTACGCGGGCGGCGATGTGCACCCCGATCCCGCCAACGTCGTCGCCCATGACCTCGACCTCGCCGGTGTGCAGGCCGACCCGGACCTCGAGGCCGAGGGCGCGGCTGACCTCCTCGATCGCCCGCCCGCAGCGGATCGCGCGCGCGGGGCCGTCGAAGGTCGCGAGGCAGCCATCACCCAAGGTCTTCACCTCGCGGCCGCCGAAGCGCTCGACCTCGCCGCGCACCGCGGATTGGTGCTCGGAGAGCAGCGCGCGCCAGCGCGCGTCCCCGAGCTCCGCGGCTCGCTCCGTCGAGCCGACGATGTCGGTGAACATCACCGTCGCGAGCACGCGATCGGGCTCTGGAGCCGAACGGGCGCCGGTCAGGAACTCCTCGACCTCGCCCGCCAGCGCCTCGGCGTCGCCGGCCCACGGCAGATGGTCGATACCCGGCACCTCCACGTACCGAGCGTCCGGGATCAGCGCCGCGAGGTGTTCGCCGGCGCGGCGGTTGACGACGCGGTCGCCGCGGCGGTGGAGGACCAGGGTCGGCACGTGGATCGCCGGCAGCACCGCCCGCACGTCGATGTCGAGGAACATCTCGAAGATCTTCCCGACCATCGCGGGGCTGGCGGCGTTTCGCTGCAGGCGGGCGGCGAACTCGGCCGCCTGCGGGTCGCCGGCGAGGCTCGGGGCGAAGAGCTCGAGCCCCACCTCGCCCTGCTGCCCCCAGTAGGGAGCGATGAACTCGGCGGCCGACTCGCGAAGCGCCTCGGCCGGCGACGCCCACGGGTAGTCGGGCGCCTCCGTCGTCCGCGCCATTGCCCCGTACAGGACCAGGGCCGAGGCCCGCTCGGGGTGCGTGGCCGCGAACACGACGCACATCGGCCCGCCCTCCGAGATCCCGAGCAGCGCCGCTCGCTCCGACCCCGCCGCATCCATCACCGCGCGGACGTCGTCCATCCGCTGCTCGAGTGTCGGCACGTCGTTCACCGGATCCGAGAGCCCGGTCCCGCGCTTGTCGAAGATGATCAGGCGCGAGAAGGAGACCAGGCGCTCGAGGAATCGCTCGTAGGGCGGCGTCTCCCACTCGAGCTCGAGATGGGTGGCGAAGCCGGGGACCAGGACGAGGTCGGTGGGACCGTCGCCGACGACCTGGTAGGCGATCGAGAGGTCGCCGGCCCGGGCGTACTGGGTCTGGGGACGCCTCATCGTGCCTCCCGCGGCGGGCGGAGAGGCGGGCGGGCGGCTACGGGACCTCCCCACGCTCGACCTCGCCGATCTGACCCACCCGCCGCCCGTGGCGGCCGCCCTCGAAGTCGGTCGCCAGGAAGCGCTCGACGATCTCCTCCACGTCGCCCTCGGCGAGCCGGCGGCCCGCGAGCGCGAGCACATTGGCGTCGTTGTGGAGGCGGCTCAGCTCCGCCTCCTCGGGGTCGTGGGCGTTCACCGCCCGCACGCCGTCGACCTTGTTGGCGACGATCGAGACGCCGACCCCCGAGCCGCAGGCGAGTACCGCGCGGTCTGTCTCGCCGTCGGCCACGAGGCGCGCCGCCTGAGCGGCGTAGCGCGGATAGTCGGTCGACTCGTCGGACTCGGTGCCGACGTCGACGACCTCGTGCCCGGCGGCTTCGAGCAGCGGCCTCACCCGCTCCTTGAGCGCATAGCCCGCGTGGTCGGATCCGACCGCGATCCGCATTCGCGATCGACGATATCAACGGGTCGGTGGGGGGCCGAGGGCGGCGTGGCTACATTGCGGGCATGGAGAGCGAGAACACGAGGCTCGTACGCGAGGGCTTCGACGCGCTAGACAAGGGCGGACCCGAGGCGCTGATCTCGCTGATCGCCGACGACTTCGTGGTGACGACGCCGCCGTCGCTGGCCTCCGAGCCCGACACGTACGTCGGCCCGGAGGGCGTGCGCCGCTACTTCGACTCGTTCTACGAGGCGATGGACCGGATCGAGTTCATCCCCCACTCGTTCGAGGAGGTCGGCGAGCGGGTCCTGGTCGACTTCACGCTTCGCGCCCGAGGACGCTCGACCGGGATCGAAGCAGAGCAACGCGGGTTCCAGCTCTGGCACATACGCGACGGCCAGGCCGTGCGACTGGAGCTCTTCCCGACCGAGGAGGAGGCGCGCGAGGCCGCGGAGTCCGGTTAGCCAGCCCCCGCGAGGCGCGTCTCGATCTCCTCGCGGGCGATCGCGCCCTCCCGCAGCACCGTCCAGCCGCCGCCCGCCTCGATCGCGGTGAGGTCGACCACCGTCGAGGGCCGGCCGCCGAGCTCGCCGCCGTCGATCGCCACGTCGACGCCGGCGACGATGCGCTCGTCGACGGTGGCGAACCGGCTCGGGGCGGGCTCGCCGGAGCGGTTGGCCGAGGTCTGAAGGACCGCGAGGTCCGCGCCGGCCAGCGGGCCGTCGATCAGGCGCATGCCGAGCCGCTCCGGGTCCTCGCGGCAGGCGAGCGGGTAGCGGCGCTCGGGGTTGGCGACCACGAGCGTCACCGCGCCGGGCAGCAGGGCGGCGAGCGCGTCGCGGGTTCGGGGGCCGAGCGCCGCGACCAGCTCGCGCATCGACAGCGGCGAGAAGAACATCACCGCCGAGGGCTTGCCCTCGTCGCGACCCTTGAGCGCGTGGATGCGCTCGATCGCGGTCGCGTTCAGGGGGTCGCAGGCGAGCCCGTACAGGGTGTCGGCGGGGAACAGCGCGATCCCGCCGGCGCGCACGGTGCGCTCCAGCGCCGCGCGGGCGGCCGCGGCGCCGTCGCGGTCGATCGAGACGATCTCGGTCACGACTGGCGCTTTCTTGCGGCTATGCGGCAATTAGGCGCCATTCGCGCCCACCACTAACCGCTCGATTCCCGTGAGGTCGGGCCGGACCTCGACGCGTTCGTAGCCCGACCGGCGCACCAGGTCGCCCACGGTCCGCGCCTGGCCGGCGCCGATCTCGAGCCCGATCGCTCGCGCTTGCGCCGCGCCGGTGGCGAGCTCCCCGAGCAGGGCTTCGATCGCCTCGAGGCCGGTCGGGCCCGAGACGAGGGCGGAGCGCGGCTCGTACTCGGTGATCTCGGGGAAGAGCGTGCTCCATTCCGCCTCGGTCACGTAGGGGAGGTTGGCCAGCAGGAGTTCGAAGGCCCCGTCGGCGGAGGCGTTGGGCCTCATGCCGTGCGCGAATCGCACCCGGTCGGCCAGCCCCAACCGCTCGGCGTTGGCCCGGGCGAGCTCGAGCGCCGCGGCCGAGGTGTCGGTGCCCACCACCGTCGCCGCGGGCAGCTCGTCGGCGACCGCCAGCGCGACGGCGCCCGACCCGGTGCCGACGTCGAGCACCGTTCGAGGCTCGAGCTCGAGCGCCAGCTCGACCAGGAGCTCGGTCTCGGGCCGCGGGATCAGGACCCGGGGGTCGACCGCGACCTCGATCCGGCGAAATCCCTTCCGCCCCAGGATGTAGGCGACCGGCTCACGGGCGACGCGGCGCCGGACCATGGCGCCGAAGGCCCGGGCCGCGGGGGCGCCGACCCCGAGCTCGGGCTCGGCGAGCAGCCGTCCGCGATCCAGCCCGGTGGCCTCGGCCAACAGCAGCTCCGCATCCAGGCGCGGCGTATCCACGCCCGCGGCGCGCAGCGCATCGGTTGCCGCGCCCAGCGCTTCCCCGACCGATCCGGCGGATGGCGCTTTTCTCTCGCTATGCGAGAGGAAAGCGCCAATCGCCCCGATCACGACGCGGTGTCGGCCGTCTGCGCCTCCAGCCGCGCCCGCCTCTCCTCGCCGGCCAGGGCATCGGTGAACTCGCGCAGGTCGCCGGCGAGGACCCCGGCGAGGTCGTGGGAGGTGAGCTTGATCCGGTGGTCGGTGACCCGGCCCTGGGGGAAGTTGTAGGTGCGGATCTTCTCCGAGCGCTCCCCGCTTCCGACCTGGGAGCGGCGCTCGGCCGCGATCTCGGCCCGCTGCTCGGCGAGCGCCCGCTCGTAGAGGCGCGCCCGCAGCACCCGCATCGCCCTCTCGCGGTTCTGAAGCTGGGACTTCTCGTCCTGCATCGAGACCACGATCCCGCTCGGCCCGTGGGTGATGCGGACCGCGGAGTCGGTCGTGTTCACCGACTGGCCGCCGGGGCCGGAGGAGCGGTAGACGTCGATCTGGAGATCCTCGGGGGCGATCGCGACCTCGACCTCCTCGGCCTCCGGAAGGACGGCGACGGTCGCGGTCGAGGTGTGGATCCGCCCCTGCGACTCCGTCTTCGGCACCCGCTGCACGCGGTGGGTGCCGCCCTCGTACTTGAACACCGAGTAGGCGCCCTCGCCCTGGATCTCGAAGGTCACCTCCTTGAAGCCGCCCACCTCGGCCGGCGAGGACGACAGCAGCGCCGTGCGGAAGCCGCGCTCCTCGGCGTAGCGGGTGAGCATCTTGTGGAGGTCGCCGGCGAACAGCGCCGCCTCGTCGCCGCCGGTGCCGGCGCGGATCTCGACGATCACGTTCTTGGCGTCGTTCGGGTCGCGCTCGACCGTCGCCAGCCGGAGCTCGTCCTCGAGCTCGCGCAGCTGCTCCGGGGCGTCGGCGACCACGCTGCGCAGCTCCGAGTCGTCGCCGTCCTCGGCGAGCAGCTCGCGGGCGCCCTCGAGGTCGTCGCGCAGGGTGCGCCAGCGGCGCGCGAGCTCGCGCGCCGGCTCCAGCTCGCGATACTCGCGCCCGACGTCCGCGTAGCGCTCGCGGTCGGCGATCACCTGCGGATCGGCCATCTGGCGCTCGAGCTCGCCGAAGCGGCCCTCGATCTGCTCTACGAGCCTCTCGATCACGAAACAAAGTTTGACGTGCACGCCGGAAGCGGGATCATGTGCCCATGGGCACGTACCTGGCGATCGCCGCGCTCGGCTTCGACCTCGGCGTCGTGGCCGCCGCCCACGACTGGCCGCTCCAGGTCACGACCCCGGCGGTGCTGGTGCTGCTGTGGATCGCCTGGATGGTCAGCCTGTGCGCCTTCTTCGCCCTGCGCGCGCCCGGCCGCGGGGACGATTGGCGCCGGGGGGGCGAGCCGGAGCCCGAGCCTCCCTGGTGGCCCGAGCTCGAGCGCTGGCTGCGCGACTCGGGGCGCGATCGCCCGCACGTGCCCGCCGGCCACGCCTGAGCAGGTCTGCCGCGCCTACGCGACGATCTCGATCGGCTCGGCGTCCTTCGCAGCTTCCTCGGGGCTCTCGACCGCCAGCACCGCCTCGAGCGCGGCGATCGCGACCGCGAGCTGCTCGCGGTCGGGCTCGCGGGTGGTCAGGTTCTGGAGCATCAGGCCCGGCCACATCACCGCCCGCACCCAGCGCTTGCGGCGGTTCTTGCCGGCCCACTTGATCACCTCGTAGGAGAGCCCGGCGATCAGCGGGATGCCGAGGATCCGCGAGAGCACCAGCCAGTACCACTCGGGGAGCCCGATCGGGGCGAAGACGAAGATCGCCAGCACCATCACGATCAGCAGGAAGCTGGTGCCGCACCGCGGGTGCAGGCGCGAGTAGAGCTCGGCGCGGGCCGGGGTCAGCCGGTCGCCGGCCTCGTAGCAGGAGATCGTCTTGTGCTCGGCCCCGTGGTACTCGAACACCCGGCGCAGATCGCGCAGGCGGCTGATTGCGACGATGTAGCCGATGAAGATCGCCGTCCGCAGGATCCCCTCGACGAGCCAGAACAGCCAGGCGGAGCCGAGCCAGTCCTTGATCAGGCTGGTGGCGCTGACCGGGACGACGAAGAAGAGGCCGATCGCGAGCGCGAGCGACATCGCGATCGTCAGCCCCCACATCCATCCGCCGATCTCGTCCTTGACGCCGTCCTCGTCCTCCTCGAGCTGGGCGTTGGCCGAGATCGCGAGCGCCCGGAACCCGATCTTCAGCGACTCGCCGAGCGCGACAACCCCGCGGATCACCGGCCAGCGCAGCACCCGGTGGCGCTTCGCCCACGAGACCAGCGGCTCCGAGGTGACCTCGACCTCGCCCTCGGGCACCCGCACGGCCACCGCCCACGTCGAGACGCCGCGCATCATCACGCCCTCGAGCACCGCCTGGCCTCCGATCGGCGCGTCGCGCCCGGCGACCGGCATCCCGTCCGGCATCCGAGCCCCGTCCAAGTCGGGGCGGCCGTCGGCGCTCAGCTGACCCTTTTCGCTCAAAGTGAGGCGCGCGCCCGGGTCAGCCGCGCCGGCTGCGCGCCGCCCGGCGCTTGAAGCGCTCGACCCGGCCCCCGGTGTCGACCAGCTTCTGCTTGCCGGTGTAGAAGGGATGGCAGGCGGAGCAGATCTCGACGTGCAGCTCGGGCTTGGTCGAGCGGGTGTAGAACTCGTTCCCGCACGAGCAATGGACGTGAGCGAGCACGTACTCGGGGTGGATCCCGGCCTTCATCCCGACCGATTCTAGCGGCGGGTCGACGCGCTTCGGTCAGGACCGAAGCGCGTCCACCAGGGTGCCAAGCGCCTCGCCTGCCTCGATCCGGGCCCTCCTCGGGTCCGCGGCCCGAGCCACGACCATGGCGAGCTCGTCGAGAGCGCCGAGCAGCAGGTGGGCCAGCGGCTCGATCGGCTGGCGCCGGATCTCGCCCGAGTCGATCCCGGTCGCGAGCAGGCCCTTGATCAGGCCGAGGCCGTAGTCGGCGCCGATCTCGCGCCACTCGTCCCAGCCGAGCACGGCGGGCGCGTCGAGCAGGACGATCCGCTGCACCTCCGGCTCGAGGCAGTGGTCGAGGAACATCTCGGCGCCGGCGCGCATCGTCTCCACCGCGCCGGCCCCCGGCGAGGCCGCGGCGGCGATCCGCTCCATGAACTCGGTCTCCATCTGCTCGTAGACCGCGCGCAGCAGCTCGCGCTTGCCGCCGAAGTGGTGGTAGAGGGCGCCACGGGTGACCCCGGCGCGCTTGACGATCTCCTCGGTGCCGACGCCCGCGTAGCCGTGCTCGGCGAACAGCGCCCGGGCGGCGGCGATCAGCGCCGCGCGGGTGGCTTCCGAGCGCTCGGCCTGGGTGCGGCGCGTCCCGGTCCCCGAGCGGTCGCCGGATTTCGAGGGGGCAGTTGACATTCAGACAGTATGTATGTTACAAACGTACAGCCTGCACGTTAACCGCTGGGCCGGATTTACTACCGCATAGGTAGTGAACTCGGCCCACCAAACGCCGGAGAGGAGCCGATGAACCCGACCGCCCAAGCAACCACCGACCCCGCCCAGCTCGAGGAGCTCATCCAGCGCTACGGCGAGGCCTGGGCGGCGCGAGACGCCGACCTGATCGCCTCGTTTCACGCCGACGACGGCATCTTCCAGCTCCATTCCGGCGGCGAGCCTGTCCGCGGGCGCGAGGCGATCCGCGACACCTTCGCCGGCTTCCTCGCGCAGTTCCCGGACCTCACCTTCACCGAGCAGGAGCTCCTCCCCGCCCCCTGGGGCTGGACCGTCCGCTGGACGATGAGCGGCACCCTGGCGCAGCCGTTCCCGATCGGCGACCGGGTCGCCGAGGCAGGCGGGTCGTTCGCGATCGACGCCGTCGACGTGATCACCGCGTCCGCCGGCAGGCTCGACGCGAAGCACACCTACCTCGATTGGGCGGCGGCGCTCGAGCAGCTCGGTCTCACGTGAGCGAGGCGAGCGGCATCGCGGACCCGGCAGCGGCCACGAGCACCGACGCGCAGGTCGAGGCCTGGGTCGGCGAGTTCATCGAGGGCTGGCGGGCGCCGTCGAGCGCGGACGCGTTCGCCGATCACTTCGAGCGCGTCTGCGCCGATGACGTGCGGATGATCCAGCCGCAGATGCCGACGATCGTCGGCAAGCGGGCGTTTCGCGAGCGCTTCGTTCGGCCGCTGTTCGAGCTCATCCCCGACATCCACGCGACCGTGCATGACTGGGCGGCAAGCGGCGACGTGATCTTCATCTCGTTCACACTCGAGGGCACGATCGGCGGCAACCGCGTGAGCTGGCCGTGCGTCGACCGGATCGTCCTCCGCGAGGGCCTTGCGGCCGAGCGCCGCGCGTACTTCGACCCCACCTCGATCCTGCGGGCGGTCGCCACCCGGCCGCGCGCCTGGCCGAAGTTCCTTCGCCTGCAGGCAACGCAGCTGTTCCAATACCGAACGAAAGGCAACTGATGAGCACCGATGGCACCGCTCCCTCCACGGTCGACGTTCCCCATGGCAGGGTCCGCTACCGGGCATTCGGCTCGGGCGAGCCGATCGTCTTCGTCCACGGCTACCTGGTCGACGGCCGGATCTGGGACGGCGTCGCCGAGCGCCTCGCGCCCGACTTCAGCTGCATCGTCCCCGACTGGCCGATGGGCTCGCACCGGGTGGCGATGGACCCCGACGCTGACCTCACCCCGCCCGGAATCGTCGCCACCATCGCCGGCTTCCTCGACGCGCTCGGCCTCGAGCGGGTGACGGTGGTCGGCAACGACAGCGGCGGAGCGATCTCGCAGATCTTCACCGCGACCCACCCCGATCGGGTCGAGCGCCTGGTGCTGACCAACTGCGACACCTACGAGCACTTCCCGCCGTTCCCGTTCACCCTGATGGTCTCGGCGGCGCGCCTCCCCGGCGCGATGACCGCGCTCTCGCTCCCGTTCCGGCTCGGCCCGCTGCGCCGCGCGACCTACGGGCTGTTCGCGGCCGAGAGGATCGATCCCGAGCTGGTCGACTCGTGGATGGAGCCGTCGCTCGCCGACCCGGCGATCAAGCGCGATACGCAGAAGTTCACCGTCGGCCTGCACAAGCGCTACACCCTCGAGGCCGCCGAGCGCCTGGGCGGGTTCGAGCGCCCGGTCCTCTTCCCCTGGGGGACGGCGGACCGGTTCTTCAAGCTCTCCCACGCCGAGCGGTTGGCAGGCGCGCTCCCCGACACCCGAATCGTCGAGATCCCGGGGGCGAAGACCTTCGTCCAGCTTGACCGCCCCGATGCCGTCGCCGAGGCAATCGCGGAGTTCGTGCGGTCCCAGCCGCAGTCCGCGCGCGCATCCGCGACAGGCGGCCAGTAACGATACGAGCTCGGTTGACGACTTAATGGCGCTATAGCACCCATAAGTCGTCAACCGTTCATCGGTCGCTCAGTGCGGGCCGACGGCGCCCGGCTAAGAGGGCGTCTGGCGCAAACCCCAGGGCGGGGTCGCGAGCTCGACCGTGCCGCCGGCGGCGACGCGCAGGACGCCGGCCATCTGCTCGCCGATGCCCGCTCGGGGAAGCTCTACCTCGACCTCGACCATACCGCTCTCGCGAGAGACGGTCCGCACCGGGCCGAGTGCGGCGAGGACGTCGAGCATCTGCTCGTTGGAGGCCAGCAGGAGTGCCGTGAAGCGCTCGACGTCCTCCTCGCGCGCTCGCTCGGCGAGCAGCGTGCACAGCGCGGTGCCGAGCCCGCGGCCCTGCCAGTCGTCGACCACCGTCACCGCCGCCTCGGCGCTGACGCCGTCGGCGAGGCGGACGAAGCGCGCCACCCCGACACCGGTGGTGCCCCCGTCCGCCTCGTAGGCGATCAAGGCCTCGTGGTCGTGGTGGTCGACCTCGGTCAGGTAGGCGAGCTGGCTATCCGACAGCTCGCCGATCCCGGTCAGGAACCGCTGGTAGCGCGACTGCTCGCTCAGCCGCTCGAATCCGCGCCGCACCCCCTCCCGATCGCCGGCCGTGATCTGACGGACGACGACGGTCGAGCCGTCGCGGAGCGCGAGCCGCACCTCGTCCGAGCCGCTCGCTCCGAGTGCCACGGCCGGACTGTCTCAGGTCTCCTGGTACAGCGGCCCGTCGCCGCCCTCGGGCATCGTCAGGCGGCCGCCCTTGGCGTTGATCGCGCCGCACTGGACGCAGTTCGAGGCGGTGACGTGGACGTCGACCTCCGCCGCCCCGTCGGCGAGCTGGTCCTCGGGGATCTCGTAGACCTGGGCGGGGCAGAGGTTGACCCAGGTCTTCGCCAGCTCGCGCGGGACGTGGCTCTGGACCCGGACGTGGTTGGGTGCGTCATCCCGGGTCGCGTTGCCCGAGAGGAAGACCGAGTCGAGCTTGTTGAAGGTGAGCTCGTTGTCGGGCTCCGGATAGCGCTCCGAGGCGCCGCCGTCGGCCATCTCGATCTCGGTGTCGGGCTCGTGCTTCCACTTGCCGCCGGGAAACAGGCCTTGGGTGACCTCCATCGCACTGACGATCGCGCCGCCGAGGAAGAAGCCCTTCGACAGGGGCTGACGCATGTTGCGGGACCGGAACATGTCCGCCTCGATCGCCGACCTGCGCACGCGCTCGTCGTAGCCGTGGAGGCTGACCTCGTCGCGCTTCAGCGCCTCGAAGATCGCCTCGGCGGCGTACTTACCCGCGTACATCGCGTAGTGAATGCCCTTCAGCTGCGGCACGTTGACCATGCTCGCGGCATCGCCGGCGATCGCCATCCCGGGCACCGTGAGGCTGCGCGGCATCGAGTAGTAGCCGCCGGAGGGGATCGTCTTCGCGCCCCAGGCGACGCGCTTGCCCCCCTCGAGCATCTTGCTGACGAATGGGTGGGTCTTCAGCTCCTGGAGCAGGTCGTGGCAGGAAAGGGTGGAGTCGGTGTAGTCGAGCCCGACCACGATCCCGATCGAGATCTTGTCCTCGCCCATCGGGTAGATGAAGCTGCCGCCGAACTCATTCCACTTCGCCCGCTTGCGCAGCGGCCAGCCCATCGTGTGGATCACCCGGTCGAGCGGCTTCTCGACCTCCCAGACCTCCTTCACGCCGAGCTCCCAGCGAACCGGCAGCGAGCCGTGGAGGTCGAAGTGCTCGATCGCGGCCTGGGTCAGGTGCCCGAGCGTGCCCTCGGCGAGCACGGTCGCCCGTGCGACCACGTCGGAGCCGGGCTCGAAGTTGGGAAGCTCCTCGCCGTCCCTGCCGCGGCCGCGGTCGCCGGAGCGGATCCCCCTCACGATCCGGTCGGAGACGAGCAGCTTGTCGGCGACCGTCTCGGCGAGAAGGTAGGCGCCCTTCTCCTCGGCCTGCTCGGCGAGGAAGCGCGACAGCTTCGCGACCGAGATCACGTAGTTGCCGTGGTTGCGGAAGTTGGGCGGCATTGGCTTCAGGGGCAGCGCCATCCGCTTGGTGAGCAGGTAGACGGCGTCCTTGGTCACCTTCTGGTAGGCGAACGGCCAGTCGTCCGGCTCGAGGTCCGGGAACAGCTCGCGCATCACCTGCGGGCGCAGGTTCGCGCCGGAGAGCTCGTGCGCGCCCGCGACCTTGCCCTTCTCGAGCACGGCCACGGGCACCTCGCCGAGCTTCTCGGAGAGCTCGGGCTCGTCGGCGAGCAGGTCGAGGAGCCGATTGGCGCAGGCGAGCCCGGCGGGGCCGCCGCCGACGATCGCGACCCCGACCTCGATCCGCTCGTCCTCGGGATCGGTGGGCTCGGCGATCAGCTCACCCGCGTCGAAGGGGGGTGGGTATGCCTTCGGTTGGACTGCCATATGGGTCTCCAGTCGCCTGACGCCAGTCGCCAGGCCGTGACTCGACAGCTGGCGACTGGCGACCGGCGACTCGTTCAGCCGCCCTTCTTCGCCTTCACCGCTTCCGTCAGCTTGGGCATGATCTTGTGCAGGTCGCCGACCACGCCGAGGTCGCAGAACTCGAAGATCGGCGCATTCTGGTCCTTGTTGATCGCGAGGATGCTCTCGGAGCTCTGCATGCCGACCTTGTGCTGGATCGCGCCCGAGATCCCGACCGCGAGGTAGAGCTTCGGCGCCACCGTCTTGCCCGTCTGGCCGATCTGGGCCGCGTACGGGTACCAGCCCGCGTCGACCACCGCGCGGGTCGCCGCGACCGCGCCGCCGAGCGCGTCGGCGAGCTCCTCCGCGAGCTTGAAGTTGTCCTTCTCGCCCAGCCCGCGGCCGCCGCCGACGAGGATCTCCGCGTCCTCGATGTTGACGTCCTCGCCGCGCTGCTCGCCGCGCTCGCGCATCCGCGCCCTCGTCGACCAGTCCGAGAGCTCGACCTCCGTGTCGACGACCTCGGCCCGCCCGCCCCCGCCCTCGTCGGCGTCGAACGCGTTCAGCCGGCCGATGATGATCCCCGGCTCGTCGACGTAGCCGACGTCGACCACGGCCGAGTCCTGGAGCACCGGGCGCTCGGCGACCAGCTTGCCGTCGGCGACCTTGACCGCGGTCACCTCCATCGTCACCCCGGCGTTGAGGCGGGCGGTGAGCCCGGCGCCGATCTCGAAGCCGAGCAGGCCGCCGCCGAACAGCGCGTAGGAGAAGCCCTCGTCGCCGATCACCTTCGCCATGACGTCGACGATCGGCTGCGCGAGCCCCTCCGGCGCCGACTTGGCGCGGAAGACCCGCTTCGCGCCGTAGGCGCCGAGCCCGGCGCAGGCGTCGTCGCCGACCTCGCCGACGACCACCGCGGCCGCCTCGCTACCCAGCCCGCCGGCCAGGCGGGCCGCCTCGGAGATCGCCCCGAGCGAGTTCTTGTTGAAGTTGCCCTCGTCGTCGTGGAGTGCGTAGACCAGGATTCCGCCTGCCATCAGTGTCTCCTTTCGGCGGTCATGGGCGCTAGATCAGCTTCCTTTCGTCGAGCCACGCGACGATCTTCTCGACCGTCTCCGCCGTGTCCTCGTCCTCGAAGACCTCCCCCGCCTCCTTCTCCGGCGGCGGGTTGATCTCGAGCACCTGGGTCTTCGAGCCGCTCTCACCGACTCGGTCGCCCTCGATCCCGACGTCGCCGGTGGCCTTGGTGTCGAGCGGCTTCTTCTTCGCCCCCATGATCGCCTTCAGCGACGGGTAGCGGGGCTCGTTGATCGCGTCGCCGACCGAGATCACCGCCGGCAGGTCGACCTCGACGGTGTCGTAGCCGTACTCGGCCTGGCGCTCGCAGACGAGCTTTCCGTCCTCGACCTCGATCTTGATCACCTGGGTCAGCGAGGGCATCTTCAGGTGGTCGGCGACAACGGCGCCGATCGTGTAGCACTCGCCGTCGTCGGACTGCTGGCCGAGCAGGACGAGGTCGGGCTGCTCGGACTCGAGCACCCTGGCGAGCGCATAGCCGGTCGCGCAGACGTCGGAGCCCTCGAGCGCCGCGTCGGTGAGGTGGACAGAGCGGTCGGCGCCGAGCGCGACCGCCTTGTGCAGCGCGCGCACCGCCGACTCGGGGCCCATGGTGACGGCGACGATCTCGTCGACGGAGGCGTTGCCGCCCTCGCGGATCTGCATCGCCGCTTCGATCCCGTGGGTGTCGAACGGGTTCAGGTTCTTCTCGCCGCTGCGGTCAAGCCGCTTGGTGCCCGGATCGATCCGCTTCTGCACGGCGGCGTCCGGAACCTCCTTGACGAGACAGCAAATCTTCAAGTCGAGGCCTCCTTCGGGGACTCAGGCGGGGACTCGGTGCTGCCGCGCGGCCGCCGGGGCCACGGGGCGGCGGGCATGTTACAGGCAACTCCTACCCGTTGACTGACCAGTCAATCGGGACGGAACGAGGCCACTGCGCTGGCCTGCGGTCGTCTCGCGACCCCAGGGCAGCACGGCGCCGCGGAGGCGCTATGCGGCCGAGCGCGAGGCGGCCGCGTCGCGGATGAAGTCGACGATCTCGTCGGTCGAGGCCCCCGGGGTGAAGACCTCGGCGACGCCCAGCTTCTTGAGCCCGGGGACGTCGTCGGCGGGGATCGTGCCGCCGACGGTGAGCACGACGTCCTCGGCCCCCTGCTCGCGCAGCAGCTCGACCACGCGGGGCACCAGGGTCATGTGGGCGCCGGAGAGAATCGAGAGCCCGATCGCGTCCGCGTCCTCCTGGATCACCGTGGCGGCGATCTGCTCGGGGGTCTGGTGAAGGCCCGTGTAGATCACCTCCATGCCCGCGTCGCGCAGCGCCCGGGCGATGATCTTCGCGCCGCGGTCGTGCCCGTCGAGCCCGGGCTTCGCGACGACGACGCGGATCTTCCGCTCTTCGTTCATCGCGAAAGAGCGTAGTCGAGCGCCGCTCGCGCGGGGCGCGGGGGGGCTGCGTCGGTCGCTAGGCCTCTAGTGCCCCATCAGCTAAAGCACCCCCGTTTCTCGGCGCGCCGTAGGCCGGAGTCGTTGCGGTGAGCGTTGCGCCAGCGAAGGTAGCGGTGCAGCGCCCGCTCGATCGCCGCGTGGTCGGGGTAGTCCGAGCCCGCGATCGCGAAGCTGCGCAGCGCGGCGAAGTGGCCCTCGATCCGATTCAGCCAGGAGCTGTAGGTCGGCAGCAGGACGAGCTCGGCGTTGTGCTCGGGCAGCCACTCGGCGATCTTGGGCGTGGTGTGGGTGGAGAGGTTGTCGCAGACCACCATCAGCCGCTCGTCGAGCGGATAGCAGCGGCGCAGGTAGCGCAGCTGCTCGAGGAACTCGCGGCCCCCGCGCCGCCGCCGGTAGGCGCCGCGCAGCAGATCGTCCTCGAGGTCGTAGGCACCGAAGAGGTAGCCGATCCCGTGCGGGCGGGTGTAGGTGGCGCGCAACCGGTCGGGTTTGCCTTGGGGCGCCCACGAGGAGCCCGCCTGCGGCTTCACCTGCAGCGGCCCGAACTCATCGACGCAAAGGCGGCGAGCCCGCGCCGGGCGGTGCCGGTAGAGCCTCAGAACGCGGTTTTTTTTAGCTCGAAGTCGGGATCGGAAGACTCCTTCCAGGTCTTGGTGCGCTGGAAGGAGATACCGCGCTCGGCGAGGATCTTGCGCACGGTCTCGGGCGAGATCGAGGGGACCACGCCGGTCTCGATCAGATGCTCTCGCAGCTTCGCGAGCGACCAGTGGGTGAACGGCTTGCCGAGCTCCTTGGGCTTGGAGAGCGCGACCTCGACGATCCGCTCTCGCACCTCGTCGCTAAAGCGCCGCGGTCGCCCGCTCGGCTTGCCAGCCACGAGCGCGTCGAAGCCGCGCTCGTTGAAGTCCTTGAGCACCGAGCGGATGTGGCCGGGGTCGGCGAACACCGTGCCGGCGATCTGGGGCACCGACATCTCCTGCGCCGAACAGAGCACGATCGCCGCTCGTCGGGAGGTGCAGGCGTCGCGGCTGCGGCGGGCGAGGCGCTGCAGACGCTGCCCCTCGGCAGGGCTGATCGGGCGGACGAACACCATGGGATCCTCCCTCACTCGCTGACGAGGAAGGGGTTCGACCTGGACCGCAGAAACCCTCGGTCAGAACCGAGGGTCACTTACTGGATGGGGCACTAGGAGCCGAATCCGGTCAGGGCACCTGTCAGCGACAGGATCGCGATCAGCAGCGCGACCCCGAGCAGCAGCCCGCCGAGCGCCAGGAACGCCGGCTTCATCCCCCTGCCGCGTGTCGTCGACCGCGTGGACGTGGCGCTCATCGACGACAACCGGCTCGCCGCCCTCCTCGCTCAGCCGCTCCTCGTTGGCGCGGATCCGCGCCGCCTCCTCGGCGCTCTCGCGGGTGGGGTGGTTCGACAGCGCGACGCCCTCGTCCTCGCGGACGACATCCCAGCCGTCGACCTCGCTCGGCATCACCTTCAGTGCCATCGCATGGGCGATACCCGGCCCGTTCAGGCGGGAAACGGTTGCGCGCAGGCCTGTGAATGGCGCCTTCTTCCCGCATAGCGAGAGTAGAGCGCCAATGGGCTACGGCTCGAGGCCGGCGGCGCGGATCGCCTCCTCGCGGTCGCGGCCGATCGCGTAGCTGACCGTCTTCCCGTTCTCGAACCGCTGCGCCCACACGTAGGTCTCGTCAATCGGTGCACCGCTGCTCGCGCCCCGACCTCGGTAGCGGACGGTGGCGACGAGGCTGTCCTCGGTCTCAGTGATCTTCTCCGCCTCGGTGCGAAGCTCGGAAAAGGCGGAGGTGAAGTCGGTGACCATCTCGATCAAGCCGTCGATACCTCGATAGGCGCCGCCCTGCACGCCTCCGGCCGATACGCACTCCACCTGCGGATCCACCCACTCGCGTGTCAGTGCGAGCACCTCGGGATCGTCATACATCCCTGGCCCACGCTCGTTGAACGTGTCGAGCAACAGCCGCAGCCGATCCCCGTAGCGACCCACGAGCGGCTAGAACTGCGGCTGCTCGGTGAAGGTCCCGAAGACCTCCTGCATCGCCGCGACCATCTCGCCCTCCGAAGCGCGAGCGCGGGCGGCGTCGAGGATCGCCGGCATCAGGTTCACGTCGGTGGCCGCGGCCTGCTTCAGCGCCGCCAGGGTCGCCTCGACGCGGGGGGAGTCGCGGCGAGCGCGGGTGGCGGCCAGGCGGCGGGCCTGCTTACGCTCGAGCTCGGGGTCGATGCGCAGGATCGGGATCTGCACCTCGTCCTCTTGGCGGTAGTCGTTGACGCCGACCACGATCCGCTGCTTGGAGTCGACCTCGCGCTGGTAGCGGAACGCGGCGTCGGCGATCTCGCGCTGCGGGAAGCCGCGCTTGATCGCCTCGATCATCCCGCCGAGCTCGTCGATGCGGGCGAAGTACTCGTAGGCCGCCGCCTCCATCTCGTCCGTCAGCTTCTCGACGAAGTACGAGCCGCCAAGCGGATCGATCGTGTTGGTGACCCCGGACTCGTGGGCGATCACCTGCTGGGTTCGGAGCGCGAGCCGCACCGCCTCCTCGGTCGGCAGCGCGAGCGCCTCGTCGTAGGAGTTGGTGTGCAGCGACTGGGTTCCGCCGAGCACCCCGGCGAGCGCCTCGATCGTCGTCCGGACGATGTTGACGAGCGGCTGCTGGGCGGTGAGCGAGACGCCGGCGGTCTGGGTGTGGAAGCGCATCCGCTGCGATTCGGGGCGCTTGGCGCCGTAGGTGTCGCGCATCTCGCGAGCCCAGATCCGCCGCGCCGCGCGGTACTTGGCGATCTCCTCGAAGAAGTCGACGTGGGCGTTAAAGAAGAACGAGAGCCGCGGGGCGAAGTCGTCGGGGTCCATGCCGCGCCCGATCGCCTGCTCGACGTAGGTAAAGCCGTCCTTGAGCGTGAACGCGAGCTCCTGCTGGGCGGTCGAGCCGGCCTCGCGGATGTGGTAGCCGGAGATCGAGATCGGGTGCCAGCGCGGCATCGCGGTGGTGCACCAGTCGATCATGTCGGTGCACAGGCGCATCGCCGGCTCGATCGGGAAGCACCACTCCTTCTGGGCGATGTACTCCTTGAGGATGTCGGTCTGGATCGTGCCGCCGAGCCGCTCGGGGGGGATCGCGTTCTCCTCCGCGGCGACGACGTAGAAGGCGAGCAGGATCGCCGCCGGCGCGTTGATCGTCATCGAGACGGTGACCTCGTCGAGCGGGATGCCGGCGAACAGCGTCTCCATGTCGTCGACCGTGTCCAGCGCGACCCCCTCGACGCCGACCTCGCCCAACGAGCGCGCGTGGTCTGAGTCGAGGCCCATCAGGGTGGGCATGTCGAAGGCGGTCGATAGCCCGGTCTGGCCGTGGTCGAGCAGGTAGCGGAAGCGCTCGTTCGTCTCCTCGGCGGTGCCGAAGCCGGCGAACTGGCGCATCGTCCACAGCCGTCCCCGGTACATCGACGGATAGGCGCCGCGGGTGTAGGGGTGCTCGCCGGGGAAGCCGAGGTCGCGGTCGGAGTCGAGCTCGTCGATGCTCTCGGGGGTGTAGAGCGGATCGATCGGCTGGCCGGAGATCGTCTCGAAGAGCGCCTCGCGCTCGCGCTGGCGCGCGTAGACCTCGTCGCGCCACTGATGCGCGCGGCGCCGCGCCTCGGGCTCGATCGCCATTGGTAGTCAGGGGCGCAGTACCCGAGCGGGCCTGTTTCCCCGTTCCCCTTTCAATCCGTGCGTGCGGTTTTCCCGCACACGGCTTGCCGATGATCTTCTTGGCATGGCTACGCAACTCCC